>JAYSYJ010000084.1:0-19171 GCA_043727675.1 Fimbriiglobus sp. | reverse complement strand
ATCGTTGCCAGGGAAGTGCGATCCCCGAACTCACCGAGATCTTCGGGGAGTGCCAAAGAAATCAATGCTCGTGCGGACGATTCTTCAGCGGCAGTCAGTTCCATCATCGCATGCTAGTCGTGGTGTTGATCAAGTCGATGGCCTTGGCGATGGCGATGGTCAACTGGCGCTCCGGATCGACCTCGGTAATGTGCGGCGTGACCCCGACCCCATTGAGAGGCTGGCCACGCGGTGAGAGTGCACTGGCGACCGAAAGGACGAGAAAGCCGGACTTCCCCTGCGCCTCGGACGTGTTCAGCGATTCGAGTCGAATCGGCGATTGCACGAACCCTTTGCCGAACGTCGGGAGACCCACGAGGATCGCGCGGCCGTGATCTTTCAACCCGGCCACAAAGATTTCGGCCGAGGACATGGTTTTGGTGTCTACCAACAGAACCACGGGCATGGTATAGGCACTCATGCCCGCGTCTGACGAGAAGATGCGGTTGCTGAACTCGGCCGACTGACCCAGAGTCGTGACGATGATGCCGTTGGGTAAGAAGCGCTGTGCGGTGGCGATGCAAGCCGAGAGGGAGCCACCGGGGTTGCCGCGGAGATCGAGGATCAACGCTTTCATACCACGTGCCTTGAGAGATTCGATGGCGTCGTCGAGTTCACGCGCGGTCTGGTTTTGGAAGCCCGCTAGACGCAGATAGCCGATGTTCCCTTTGTGGAGGCTGGCTCCGTAAACGGTCGGCAGCGGAGTGGGCAGGCGGAACTTTTGCCCCGCGTCTTCGGAGTCGGTCGCCGCGAGTTCGAGATCGTGCCCGAGTGCGGAGGATGCGGCTTTCATCGCATCGCGGAGCCGGGCGGGCGTGGCGCCGTTCATCGACTGATCGTTGACTTTGGCCAGCCGATCCCCCTTGTGGAATGGGCTGTGCAACGCCGCCCACGAGTTGGGAACGACGGTTTCAACAAATATTCCTTTGGCGTCGAAGGCAATGAGCAACCCGTACGTGGCGAGTTCGAGGATCGGTGCAGCGAGTTCCGCCTGCGGCCCCGAAGGCACCACGTAGGCGGTGTACTCGTCCAATCCACTGCAGGCTCCGCAGAGCAATTCTAGCACGATGGCCGAGGGGTTTTTCATGCCGAGCGTCGATTGGGCACTCTGAATGACATCGCGGGCCACACGGCGAACTTCGCTGGCGTTACCCGGGAGTTTCGCACCCCAGCCTTCGCGGAGCGACTGGCGGAACTTGGCCAATTTCTTTTCGCTGGCTTCGGGCAGATACTGCGACCGAAACGCGGAATCGCCGAGGGCGTGTTCGAGTTCGTCCAAACTCCCCGCCATCAACTTTTCAAACGTGGCCCGTTCGCGGTCGACGTAGAGCGTTTGAATTTTGATCAGAGCTTCGGTGTAAAGTGTCAGCGCATCGGCGACGGGGAGCGTCAAAATGAACTGCTGGAAGGCCGGGTCGCGGTGCCGCTGAATTTGGGTGACGTTGCGAAGGCAAGTGCGAATGCGATCGCGCATTTCCGGGGTCGGTTTGCCACCGAGGTACAGTTTCAAATAGAGATCGAGGGCCGCGTCCCACTTCCCCGCTCGCTCGGCGGTTTCCGCGTCGGTTTGGAATTTTCCAGAATCGAGGCTGGGGGCTAATAGCTTCGGAGCTTCTGCACCGATTGATACCTCCGCCACCAGCAATTGTGCCAGAGCCAGAGAACCGAGTGTGAACCAGCGCTGTGCAACACGCATGTCCCAACCTCAAGCGGCGAGAAAATCAATCCGGTGCCGAGGCCGTGAGGTTGGGAGAAATCTCACGACTCCAGAATAGTACCGCGCCCCGGTGACAGGTGTCAAACACCAGTTTCGAATTGTGACACGTTTGTTACGTGGCCAAGACCGTTTCGCGGTCGAAGAGGCGCTCCGACGATTTCCAAAAGAGCCACGAACCGAGTGTCAGGCTCAGTGTCACGCCGGTCATCAGGGCGGCCCAGAGTACCCAGTGTGGTCGGTCGGCCCAAGTCGTGACCACCACCGGGAAGAGCACCAAGAACCCGACCATGGGCAGGAACCACATGATGACCCGGTTCACGTTGCGGCAGCGGATCGACAGCCAAAGGGCGTAACTGGTGGCGAACGGTAGCATGGCCAAAAAGTAAACGACTCCGGGTGCGAGCAGCACCGGCGCATCGGTGGCGAGTAACGCGAAGAGCATCACCCCGGCGGCCGGGCCACCCCACCACCATCCCCGCAACAGACTCACAACCCACTTGGGCCACAGAATCGCCGACCGGGGCACGGGGATTGTCAGCAGCGATTCCAACGTCAGCCGTTGGCGTTCTCGGCAGATGGCCCCGCCGGCGGCGATGCCGATTTGCAACAGGTGTATGAACACGCCGGTGCCGCCCGTGGTGAGCAACAGCCATTTGATGACAGAGCGACTGTCACCCCCGTTATTGTTCGACATCAGGGTGGCCGCCGAAATGGCCAGAATGAACAACACGACGACCCCGAGGACGGCCCCGAGGAGGTACATCATCGACTTCATGGCATCGTCGTCTTCGTTCTTCAATGAGCCGGTGGTGAAGCGTTCTTTCCAATAAAATGGGTCGGTTGAGCCAATCTGCGGACGGTGGGCAGTCTGCACCTCGGTCAATTCATCCATCTGCTGATTGCGGCGCCGCTTCGGTGTTTTATCTTGTTTCACCGGGAGCAGCACTTTGGGAATCACTTCGTGGCGCGGCCGAATCTTCGAATGTTTCGAAACGGGGGCCACGGGAATCCGCCTGGCCCGAGATACCGCTTGCGGAACGACCTCCGTGGTAACGTCGTCGTCCGGCATCAACACCATCGGCACATCGAACGTCGGCATGTTGGCGAGCGTGTTCCGACGCAGCCGCTCCGATTCAAACTGGGCGAGCCGCAATTGTTTCGCCTCTTCGAGGAGTTCCTGATTGCGGTCGTCCTTGCGGTAGCGATCCATAATCCAGGGTGGCGGCTTCGTCGACCGGCGAATCAATCGGGCACGCATATTTCTTACTGATCGGACGGCCATCCCCACGGCGATGCCCGACAGCACCAGTTCGCCGGCGGAGTAGGCGGCCGTAATGATCCAGAATGTCCCGGGGCTGTCCGGTTCGACCACGTAAAGAACGGGGATGATGCCGAACGGCCCGGCGTATGGCCCCAACCCGCAGCCAGTAATTACGATGATCGCGGTGAGGCCATACGAGCGGAACATCGCTCCGCGGAAGGTGTCGGCCGAGCAGGCGCAGGCGGCACTCACCGCCGCGAGGAAGATCACCGTCGTGGCCGTAATGGCGTAGCTGCACAGCAAGAATTTGAGCGTGACGCCGCCGTGGAGTTGCGTGATCGCCAAGATCGGTAGCCCCGCGAAGAGGATGCCGAGTAAGAAGCCGACGCGGCCGAAGAATTTCCCGAAGACGATCTCGCGGTTCGACAAATCCGATACGAGCAAGAAGACGAGCGTCTTGCGATCCTTCTCCTCCGCAATTCCCCCGGCCGCATACGCCGGGGTCAGCAACACGAGAATGGCGAGCTGGGCGATGAGGAACGTCAACGAGAACGACGACCCGAACGCGGACGTTTCGGCGATACTGAGCTTCTGCGCATCACCGAAGAACAGTTCGGCAGGGCCGGTGTTGCTGAACCAAATCATGCTGAACGCGGTAAGCACCAAGAACAGCAAGAACGCGAGGATGAATCGACCGCGGGCATCTTGGCCCCGACGGGCGAGGCGGAAAAGTTCCCACGAAAACAACGGCCCGATCAAGCCCGCCCGCGGCGGCTTCTTGACCTTCGATTTCGCGGTTGTTTTGTCGGTGGGCACGGGGTACTCAGCGTTTTGAATCTTGCAAACCCAAGGCCAAGCCGGCGAGACCGAAGGCCCGCAGGTTACCCTTGCCCCAACTTTCGTACTCTTTGGCCGGAGCGCGATCTCCGCTTTGGGCAGCGATGTGCCGGGTGACGGCGAGTGCGGTCAGGGCCGCCGACACGCGGAGTTTGGCGGGGTCGTCCGGGCGTTCCACCTGCGACAGTTCCGCTTTCTGTTTCGGGTTCGCGGCCAGCTTCAACCGGAGAGCGTCGGCCTTGGCCCACGTTCGCAGGCCATCCTCGCTGAGTAAATTGCACAGCACTTCGACTTTGTCCATCTGCCCCGCTCGCGCGGCATTCCGAGCGACGCGGAAGAGGGCGTACTGCGGTGAAGTTCTGCCGAATGCGGCCCGTTCCTTCGAGAGGATTTCGAGCGTCGCATCGACCGCCTCCATCGAGTCCGGCGATTGTTCCGCGATCGTCGCCAACGCCAGCAAACGATCGTCCAGTGGCCCGGGTCGCAGGGCCACCGTCAGCGCTTCCGGCCCACGATGTGTACTCACGGCGACCAACCGAGCATTGCGGGTGATTTCCCCAGGGCCGGGTGCACCGACAATCGTCGGGGCACCCGGCGTGCCCAATTTCTGCCAGAGGACTTGGGCCGTGATCGCTCCCGTGGTCGTCTTCAACTCTTCGGCAATCGCTTGCACTTGGGCCGGTGTGGCCCCGGCATTCAACGCTTCCAGAGCCACTTGCGCCCGCGCTTCGGGGAACTCCGTATCCGCGAACGCCTGGCTCAAAATCTCTTGGAGCAAATCGGGTTTGCCCGCTTTGGTGAGTTCCCGCGAAAGTCGGCGGGCAATCCACAAACGCAGGTCGAGGTCGTCGGCTCGGGCGTCGTTCTTCAAAATGCTCAGCACTCGGTGCAGCTGCTGCTGAACATAGCCCATGTCGCCACCGATGGGCGAGCGCGACGCCTGTTGATCTTGGGGTGACCACCGGATCTTCACTTCCCGTAGAACTTGATCTTCGTCGCCACCGAGTGTCAGCAGTGCGAGGGCCAATTCGCCGACGAGGAGATCCCGCTCCGGCGACTTCGGAGTTTTCGTCAGTTCGTCGCGTGCCGAGTTGAACTGACCGAGCGCTTCCTTCAATTTCTCTTTGGAGTCCGAACGCGCCGAATACTCGCCGGCGGAAATCAGCAACAACGCCCGGCAGAGTGCCGGCTGCCCCTTCGCCATCGGGCCGTCGTCCTTGTACTCCGCCAGTTCCTTCAACGCCTCGGCCATGTACAGGTTTTCTTTACCATCGCGCCGGCCGTTGAAGTAGAACAGCACGCCGAGGCTCACGGCCACCAGGGCGGCGGCGGCGAAGAAGCCCCACTTCAACTTCGCCATCAAAGGCATCGGCTCGACATCGTCGGCGATGGCGCCCGCTTGCTTCAAACTCTCGAACTGCGCTTGGGTCGTGCGCTGGGCTTTCAAATCGTCGGGCAGTTCCGGGCCGCGGGCACCGCCCGGTTTGTCGGAATTGGGATCGCGCCAGTCGGCCTTCTTGATTTTGCGTTCGGGAATTTTCTGCCGACTCTGGCACTCCGGGCACATCACGTTCTTGCCGATTTTGCTGGCGGGCTCCGTCCACTTGTGATCGCACGTGGCACAAATCACGTCGACTTGCTGTTCGGCCGCCGCGCCCAAACCTGCGTTCGGATCGTCGCTGAACATCGATGCCGCCAACGCTTCCGCTTCGAACTGCGACCGGTCGTCCGCGATTTTCTTGACGGCACTTTCGGGCACGGTGAAGCGCTGACGGCAGTCCGGGTTCGAGCAGGTGGCCCGCTTCCCAGCCAGTCCGTCTTTGAGCCGGTACTTCTTCTCGCAATGCGGGCAAGCGGTGTCAATCGGCATGGATGCCTTCAAAGCCGGATGGAATGACCTGATCGTTCCATTATGCCCTGTTCCGAGGAACTCGGCAATACTCCGGTTCATTCCACCAGTTTGGCGTCCGCCCAATTCACGTCATCTTGCACATCGCCACCGGCACCGTATTCGACGATCAGCGTTAGTTCCTTGGCACCGTTGACATCCAAGCGAACTGCCACGGCGGCATCGGCGGTCAACCCCTTCAGACCGGCAATGGTTTGTTCGCGGCCGTAGAGCAGAATCCGGACATCGACGTTCCCTTTCCGACCACTGACGCGATCCACCCCGACCGTACTGCTGAAGGTTCTGTACTTCCCACCGAGGTCGTACACCACGGTGCTCTTCGAGTGCATTCCCAAACCCCGGTCGAAGGACTCGTCCCCGAAGCGGGTCGTCAGCCGCAGTGGTGCCTCCCGCACAGAGCGATTCACCGCGATGGGCCAGGCAACCGTCCCGAATGGTTCGACCTTCTGGCTTTTGATTGGACGCTCGGCCAAGTACGCCACCTTGCCCCCGACCGTATCGAACGCGATCAATTCGACTTGGGGCATGGTGAACTTGGCCCCCGTCGAGGTCGTGCCGGTGAACGTCGCACCGTCGAACGATGCGGTGGTCAGGGTGAGCCGCGAACCGCTACTGGTGACGATGCGAAAGTACTGGCCGACGGGGGCCTTCATCCGGCTCAACGACGGATCGAAGGCGACCGCCGCGACTTTGTTCAACTCGATCGGTTTCGCGGTCGGATCGCCGGTGGATTTGAACCGCAGCGGCCCACTCGCCGGGGCGAAGCGTTCCAGGGTGCCCCGCAGAATGTCGCCTTTGCGCAGTTTCAACGTGTCCTGTTTTTTCGTGGCATCGATCCACGAATATTTCAGTGCATCAAGCGGGTGATCTTGCGGCGGTGGCGTGAACCAGAGTGCCGAAATCGCACTCAGCGGGAATGCCAATTCCGTGGTTGTCCCCGCTTTTCCGAGCGCTGCCGCCACGCGAACCGTCAACCCATCCCCACCGACAATTTCCCCGGCAATGCGATCTCCGTTGGCCAACACAATATGCGCTTCCGTCGGCAACGGCGGCAACGGAGTCTTGGTCACACGCAACGACACAAGATCCTGAACGGGCACCGTTGTGCCAGCGAAGGTGACTTTGCCATCGGGCGAAAGCACCGCCGCCACGGTACGCGATTCTTTCGGATCGGTCGTTTGCAATTCGTACAGGCTAGACGGCTCGGCGGCACCCAAACGCTGGGAACCGAGGAGAAGAAGCATGGGGAATATGATGCGAAACAACATGGTGGGATCTCCGGCTAAAAACCTGCAGAATACATCGCTGACACTCAGTTATCTATTAGAGATAGCTTTTTAGAATAATGACTATTTCGTCATAACCATGATTTTGAGCGATTTCCAAAGCTGATTCCCCAAAATCGGTTACTGTAGATAAATCGGCGTGGTTCATCAATAATAATCTTACAACTTCAAGTTTGCCTTGTGTAACTGCATCTTGGAGAGGGGAGTACCCATCTTCTCCTCGAATGTTGATGTCTGCGCCACCCTCCATCAGAGCTTTGACATCCTCTAAATTACCACGTGTTGCCGCTATATGCAGAGCCACGTTACCGAAATGACTTCTCTGGTTCACATCCTTAAGTTTGATTCCGTAAAACTCAGGAAGTCCATGTGACTTGTATTTGCGTAGCACTTCGGTGGCGGTCACCGAGGAAGCCTCGCTATGTCTAAATCCCATGTTCAAATTTGATGCTTGCCGAGTTTTTTAATTATCATCTGAATGTCGGCTTGAATTGCTCTGCATATAGTCTCAATTTGTTCTTCATGTAAGCCGGGTTGATATCTTTACAACGAGCGTTGTATCCTTCCGATCAATGGTTTTCAAGCTGACCTGATGCTTCATACCGCCGAGGTGAAATGCGAACCGGTAGGGGCCACCTACGATGTTCCACTGACGCCATCGACAGACCCTCCCGAAGGAAGTATTCGGGAGAAGACCAGCGACACGACCCCAATGCGGAGCCAATGCTGTCCTCAATTTGTCCCCGGTCTAGTGCTGGAAACACAAAAGGCATTTCGGGCGAGTTGCCTGAAATACCTCGTGTTGTTGGACTTGTGAAGAAATCTAGAAATCACCTATCGAGTGCCGAGGACAGGACTTGAACCTGCACCCCCTTGCGAGGACCAGCACCTCAAGCTGGCGCGTCTGCCAATTCCGCCACCCCGGCAATACTCGAAATTTAGGGGTTCGCGGGCATAGTTCAAGGTGAATCCGAGCGAAGCGCCACTTTTGTGGCCGCGCCCACTACATTTTCCCCATGACTTACGACGAAGCCATCGCGTTCTGGTTCGGCAGCATCAATTACGAGGTGCGCAGCGCCACACCCGAAGACTTGAAACTCGAACGGATGCGGGCCTTCCTACGCGGCCTGGGCAACCCCCACGCCCGCTTGCGGATCGTCCACATCACCGGCACCAAAGGCAAAGGGTCGACCGCTGCCATGCTCGGGGCGGTTCTGCAAGCTGCCGGGTACCGTGTGGGACTGTTCACGTCACCGCACTTGGTTCACGTTGAAGAACGGATGCAGGTGGACGGGGTGCCGATCCGCCGCGAGGAACTGGCCGCCCTCATGGAGCAACTGGCCCCGGTGGTGCGGGCATTCGCCGGCGGGCCGGAATCGACCCCGACATTTTTCGAGATCAGTACCGCCCTCGGGTTCCTCCACTTCGTCCAGCGCCGGGTCGAGATCGCCATCGTCGAAGTCGGCCTCGGTGGCCGGTTCGATTCCACCAATGTCTGCCAACCACTCGTGAGTATTCTCACGACGGTCGGCCTAGACCATATGGCCCAACTCGGGAACACGGTCGAAGAAATCGCGTTCCAGAAAGCCGGGATCATCAAGCGTGGGGTGCCGGTCGTCAGTGGAGTGTGGGAACCGGCAGCTCGGCGTGTGATCGAAACCGTGGCCCGTGACGTAGGCACCGTGGTGCAGATGCCCTCGGCCACATTCGATTTCGAGTTGGGTCTGCTCGGGGCACACCAAATTGAAAATGCGAAGCTGGCCGTCAAGACGGTGGAACTGCTGCGGTCGAAAGGATTTACCATTTCCAAGGCCGCGCTAGCCCGTGGCTTGAAGTCGGTGCAGTGGCCCTGCCGCATTGAAGTGGTGTCGCGCAATCCCCATGTGATTCTGGATTGCGCCCACAACCTCCCGTCCGCGCAAGCCCTCGCGGATACGCTCACCGAATCACTCGCCGTGGCGGGTCAGAAGGCAGTGGTTTTTGCGGTCTCGTCGGACAAAGACTATCCCGCAATGTTGCGGATATTGGCCCCGTGTTTCGATGAGTTCCACTTCACGAAATACGGCATTAATCCGCGTTGCGTGCCACCCGAGAAACTGGCCGAAGTCTTACGAGAAATCGTCCCCGGGAAACGTTTCCGGACGTACACCGATGCCCCGACGGCTTGGGAAGCGGCGTGGGCCGGAACCGGGCCACACGATTTGGTCTGCGTCACCGGGTCGGTCTTTCTAGCGGGGGAACTGCACGAGGCTGTGCGACGGAGCGTGCGTGCTCATAACTGAGTGATGAACTCATCCCAGCCGATGAGCGTGGCGGTTCCAATCAGCGTCATCAACAGGATCACGATCAACCCGACTCGGACTCGGAAGGCGAAGCGGTCGTGTCGTGCGGCCCGGCGCGGTTGTTCTAGTAACGAGAGTAAAAAATCGATCCGGTGTGATGGCGGGCCGTGCTGCCACGACTTCCACCAGGCGAAGAGCCATTGCCGAATGGAGCCGCGTTGCGGGCGGTCGAGTCCACTCAGGTGCATCACCAATTCGAGCGCCCGCGCCATGGCTCGCACCCCCGTCGGGCAGAGCGCTCGACCGCCTTCGACCAATTCCGTCTCCGGCGTGTGCCCCTCGCAATTCGGGTTCGCACACGATCCCGCCTTGGCACCGACGATATCGGCTTGACGTTCGCAGACCCGCGAGAGGAATCCGAAGACGACGAAAATATAAACACCCAACCCGAACATGCCGACGAGCAGACCAAAATCCTCGAAGTCGCCCGACAAAATGCGGAGCGATTCGAGGTAGTTCAGCAGTGCGCCGCCGACCACGGAACTGAGCAGCAGGAAGCCGAAATAATACGGGATGTGACCATGCCGGGCGTGACCGATTTCGTGACCGAGAACGGCGTTGAGTTCCGGCGGATCGAACGCCTCGAGCAGACGATCTGTGAAGATGACGAACCGGGCCTGCGGCAACACGCCGATGATCATGGCGTTGGCGATCAAGCCGCGTGTGGGCCAGAGTAACCAATCGGAGTAGCGGAAGCGCATCCGTTTCGCGGTTGCCGTCAGTTGTTCGCGGACAAACCCATTCGGCAGCCGTTTCAAACCGAGGAGCGGCTTCACGAACAACGGCAACAGCAACAACAGCGCGAATGCCCAACAGAACGAGGCCACTTGATACGGGGTCGAATTGGCAAGCTCTGGGAAGTGCCGGGAGATCGTCTGCTGCGTGGAGATCATCAGCACGGGCAGGAACAACAGCAGTACGAATTGCCGGGCTTGGTGCAGCACGTACGCCGGCAGGCTCCAGAACGGTCGGGTCGATGTTCCGGTGGCGTGCAAGGCCCGCTCGCCAAAAAACCAGACGACCCAATTCATGAGCAAAATCAGCAAGTATGGCCCCGGTACCAGCAACTCGGCGAACGGGGCGAGTCGGCCTTCCGCATCGGACGCGAATTCACGCACGGCCCAGCCCCAACCGCCGAGCACGAGTGCCACCGATTCCCAAAGTTGAACGAGCGCGAACCGCCTCCGGAGGCGGAAGTATAAGCTTGCCGCAGCCCCGCGATCCTTCGGAATTGTCCGCAGGACGCGGTAACAGCCCCAGATCGAAAGCAGCACACCACCGAGGACGTATGCCCCGGCAATCGCCAGCATGCTCCGTGCATCGAGGGAATCCAACGGACGTGGCCACGGCACCGGTAAACAGGCCGCCGTCAGCAAGAGAATCATCAAGATCGGCATGGGGCTTTTGTAGAAGGTCGCTGCCAATTGGTACGGCGATCCATGAGACACTTTGAACTGTCGGAGTGCCTGCTGCGCTGAAGGTACTATTCAAAAACAGCTCAACACTTAATACCGCACAACAATGTTGAGGCCACTGAACTATCTGTCAACTAAAATGCAGGCAATTGTTGATCCAGTCCAGACTTTCCTAACACCGAGTTTCGTATGTTCCACATTCGCTGTTGGACGCTCATCGTAATCCTACTTTCCGTGCCCACAAGTGTCGCGGCGCATGACCTTTGGCTGATTCCACCCGATCAACCGAAGGCCCGAGACCCAGTGAAAATCCTGGCCGCTTCGGGGATGGAATTCCCGAAAAGCGAACAGGCTCCCAATGTCGCGAAGTTTTTCAAACGTCGGCTGATCGATCCCAATGGTAAAGAAAGTGCTGTCGATGCCGGAGCCGCCGAGGAACTATTTGGCACTCTCTCATTCACTCCGGCCAATGCGGGGGTCTACATCATTGCCATAGAAACGTCTCCGAAGTTGATCACACTGGATGCTGAGAAATTCAATGCCTATTTGGTCAGCGATGGCCTTTCGCACATTTATGCATTGCGGGCGAAAGAAAAATCACTCGATCAACCCGGCAAAGAACGCTACTCGAAATCGCCGAAGGCACTTGTGAAGGTCGGTGATGGCCAAGCGGGTGACCCGTGCCGAGAAGTTGGCTTGCCTCTCGAAATTGTACCGTTACAAAACCCATTCGACCGAACAGTCGGGGACACACTGAAAGTGAAAGTCCTGTTCCAAGGGAAACCGTTGGCCGAAGCCAACCTCGGTTGGTCGCACCCCGATGGCGGTGAGAATCCCGCTGGAACAGCGCGGACGAATCTTAAAGGCGAGGCGTTGATCCCCATTGCCCAGTCTGGGCTGATGTCCATTCGGTTGACACACATGAACCGACCGAATCACAAGGACTACGAGTGGGAATCGTTTTGGACGACGCTGACATTCCGTACGAAATGAGGCACGACCCCAAACACCTCTCCGGAAACCCGTTGCAGCGACCGGATCATGAAAATTTCGCATCCGCTGGCAGTTTCCCATTGCTAACGCTGCTGGCGTGGCGGATACTTGACTCATCAGTTCTTTTTATTTTCTCGCGGTTTGTCGTGTGACTGATCCTTCTTCGTTCTTCGATACATTTGCCATCCTCCTTCGTCTGGCACGTTTCCTGGCGGAATCTCCGCCCTTGGCCGTGGCGTCGACAGCACCGATTTCCAAACACATGCCCCTCTCGGAGTGACCACTATGGCGAAGGCCGCCAGCGATTACACGGACGTACTGATCCGCAAGGGCACCCTCAGTGCCGAGCAGCTCGACGAGGCCCGTAACCTCTCGCTCGGGCAGGGGTTGAAACTCCAAGATGCGCTGGTCAAGCTGAACTACGCCAGCTCCATTGAAGTCATGGAGGCAATGGCCGAGTTCCACGGGATGCAATTCATCGACTTGACCGACGTCGAAATCCCCAAGTCGGTGATCGAACTCGTCCCCGAGTCGGTGGCCCGCGAAAATCTGATTCTGCCACTGTCGCTCGAAGGTACTGTCCTCAAAATCATTACGTCGGATCCGTCGAACTACGACACCCTCCAAAAGCTGCAATTCATTCTGAACAAGGACATCCAGCCGGTGCTGGCCGTCCAAGAGCAGATCACCGATGCTATTAACCGGAACTACGGGCAGAGCGAAACGGAGTCGATGGACTCCATGCTCGCCGAATTCACGGGCACCCAGATCGACTCGACTCAGCTCGATTCCTCGACGAATCTTGCGGATGCCGGCAACTCGGAAGCCCCAGTGGTCAAACTGGTTACGTTGATCATCCAGGAAGCGGTGCAGCTCCGGGCGTCGGATATTCACATCGAACCGTTCGGGGATCGCGTCCGAATTCGCTACCGCATCGACGGCAACTTGATCGAACGCGATTCGGCCCCACGCCGGCTGTTGTCGGCACTGCTCGCTCGTATCAAGGTCATGGGCAGCATTGACATTTCAGAGAAACGCCGGCCCCAAGACGGCCGGATCAAGATGAACATTCAGAATAAGCACTACGACTTGCGGGTGAGTATGCTGCCGACGGTTCACGGGCAATCGGCGGTGATGCGGATTCTCGACCGGGCCAACATTATGGTCGGTATTCGAGATTTGGGGTTCGGAGAGGAAGATTACCTCCGGTTCCAAAACATCATCAAACGGCCAAACGGGATCTTCTTAGTAACCGGGCCAACCGGTTCTGGGAAAACAACGACGTTATACGCGGCTCTGAATGAGTTGAACCGACCCGACCGGAAAATCATCACGTCTGAAGATCCGGTGGAATATTACCTGCCAGGCATCAACCAAGTGGAAGTGAAGCACAACATTGGGCTGAACTTCGGGCGGATTATCCGGGCGATGTTGCGTCAAGCCCCTAACATCATCCTCGTCGGGGAAATCCGCGATAAAGAGACGGCCGAGATCGCAGTGCAGGCATCTTTGACCGGACACTTGGTATTCAGCACACTTCACACGAACGACGCACCGAGTGCTGTGACGCGGCTCGTGGACATTGGGGTCGCTCCGTTCCTCATCGCTAGCTCGGTCATCGCCATCATGGCCCAGCGTTTAGTGCGGGTGAATTGCGTGAAATGCCGGGAACCGATCAGTCCCGACGAAGATCAGATCCGTTCGGCCGGGGTGTCGCCGGAAATGATTGCCAAGGCTACGTTTATGAAAGGTCGCGGTTGCAATCACTGCCGCCAGTCGGGGTTCCGGGGCCGAATCGGTATTTATGAGATGATGCGGATGACGGGGCCTCTGCGGGAGCTGACTTTTGCCCAAGCACCGGCTCAAGACTTGCGTCGAAAAGCACGGGCCGGCGGCATGCGAACCTTGCTGGAAGATGGTATCCAGAAAGCACTTAAGGGGAACACGACCCTCGAAGAAGTGCTCAGCACGTGCCATGCGGAAATGGTTGGCTCCGATGCGTGAGTTTGGCAAACCCTGAGATTTCAGCGTTTCGGCCAGTGCGCTGACAGTAAAAACGACCGCTGAACTGTGTCAAAAAGTACCGCGCACTTAGTTGCGGTTCGGTGGCTTTCTGAAACTCGTTTCTAAATTTGGTTCTGCGACGTTTTACGTGACAATGGCTTGTCCAAACTCACGTCGGCGTTCGCCGTGCCCGAACACCAGGAGCTTTCTCGTGGCTGTGGCAATGGAGAAGTTGCTGTCCACAGTGATCCAACTGAAGGCCAGCGACTTGCACATCAGCGTCGGTCAACCGCCTGTGGTGCGGCACAACGGACGGATGCGCAAACTCGAAGCGAAAATTTTGGACACCGACGACACCGCCGGTCTGATGAAATCGATTACGCCGGATCGCTGCCAGCAAGAGCTTCAGCAAAAAGGTGGGGCTGACTTCGCCATCGAATACGTCGATGGGGTGCGCTTCCGGGTGGCCATTTTCAAGCAGCGTGGCTCCATCGGGATGGTGCTCCGACGGATTCCGAGCCAGTTCTTGACCTTCGAAATGCTCCGGATGCCCGAAGCGATTCGGAGCCTGATCGTCCGGCCACGGGGATTGTTGCTCGTCACCGGGCCGACGGGATCGGGTAAAACGACCAGTCTGGCGTCGATGGTGAATTTCATCAACGACAACTACGACCGGCACGTCATCACGTTGGAAGACCCGATCGAGTATTTCCACAAGCACAAGAAATGCACGGTCAATCAGCGCGAGATTGGCACCGACGTTCCCGACTTCAAAGAGGGGATTCGCCGGGCGCTCCGGATGGATCCCGATGTGATCCTCGTCGGTGAAATGCGTGACTTGGAGACGATCCACGCCGCTATTGAAGCCGCCGAAACGGGCCACGTTGTGTTCGGCACGCTGCACACATCCGGGGCGGCCTCCACGGTCAACCGGATCATCGACGTCTTCCCGAAGGATCAACAAGACCAAGTCCGCACGCAGCTTTCCACGGCCCTCATGGGGGTGCTGTCGCAGGCGTTGTTGCCGAAGAAGCCGGAAGGGGTCATTGCGGCCTACGAGATGATGGTGGTGACTCCCGCCATCCAAAACTTGATCCGCGAAAACAAGGTGTACCGCATCGACTCCGCCCTGCAAACGGGTCGAAAAGAGGGGATGTTTCTACTCGACGAATCGCTGTTCCGACTCTGGAAAGACGGACTGTGCGACAAGGAAGAAGTGCTGCTGAAATCGTCGAAGCCAAACGAATTGGCCGCCAAGATCGCCCAAGCGGAGCGGAACGA
This sequence comes from Fimbriiglobus sp., assembly GCA_043727675.1. Lineage (GTDB taxonomy): Bacteria > Planctomycetota > Planctomycetia > Gemmatales > Gemmataceae > JALHQU01. Next base: position 4,087 of record JAYSYJ010000084.1, on the reverse strand, counting down.
ACTCGATGACGAAGAGGATGATGACGACAACGATGATGATGACGACGACGACGATGAAGACGAAACGCCACAGAAGAAGCGCCGGTAAGGACATTAGTCTTGTTCGGCGAATTGTACTCGATGATGCGGTAACACGAGGCGACGTTCATGAGCGTCGGACACTCGCATCATCGGGATTTCTTTCGAGCGATGGAAATGCATTTGGAAGCCGGCCGATTGCTCTTGAACGGTAGCCATAACGCTGCCACCACCGGCAACCATATGGCGTTTACCATTCTGGCTACGCAGTGGAGTGTGCATTAAAAGCAAGATATCTCCGAACTCAAAAGGGGTCTCACCAAGGACGTGTAATCAGGGATGTATTCAAGAAACGAGTCAAACACGACTTGGACGAGCTGAAATTGATGCTAGGTGAAGAAGATGTGTTTTTGGAACGCAGAACAAAACTGGGGCTTCAAATCGTGAAGTCGCGATGGTCGACAGAAATGCGGTATCATTCCGAACTGGTCGATTATCCAGATGCGTTAGCTGTTTTTAGGGCTGCGGAAATCATTGCCCGTTGGTCAGAGAGGTAATCGTGGCACGCATCGCGACCAAGAAACAGGATGATCGAACCGCTGCGATCTACCGAGCGCTGGCAAGCCAATTCCCGGAGTTGAATTGTCAGCCCAAAGAGGTTGTTTACGTTTACAATCCCGTTGCGATCCGGGTTCGCGTGGTGGACGAGTCCTTTGAGGGGCAGTCTTACTTTCAACGACACCGACGGGTCATGAAAGCCTTGTTGCCGCTGCCTGAAGAAATAGTCGGTGACATCACGATGGTGCTGGCGCTCACGCCCGCCGAACTCGTCAAGCAGCAGAACTTGGTCAATCTCGAATTCGACGACCCGAGTCGTAGCAGACTCTAGTTTTTACCAAACACGACCAACCGAAACCAAAACCATGCCCCCAGCACCGAACGACCCGAAGAAGCCGGTATCGCCGTCCCCCGCGGGGGGCGTGCCGGTCAAGACACCGGTGCCGCCGGTCGGGCAGAAGCCGTCGGTGCCCGGTCAGCCACCGAAACCACCGGTGCCGATGATCAAGCCAACGGTGCCCGGTGCCCCGCGTCCGCCGGTTCCAGCCGCTCAAAAACCGGCACCCAAACCGGCACCCAAACCGGCGCCGAAAACGCGGCCCAAGCACACCCACGTGGATACGTCCACCCGGCAACTGGCCCAGAAGCTCGTCGACTTGGGTTACGTCGACGACGCGCAACTCGACAGCATCTACGAAGAGATGCGCACCAGCGAATTGAAGCTCGGTGAAATCTGCGTGACGCGCGGTTTGGTGAACGAGGATCAACTCCTCCAAGCCACCGCCGAAACTCACGGGATGCGGGTCGCCAACCTCGACGAGGCCAAGCCGACCCCGGAATCGATCAAGGTGGTGCCGCAAAACATGGCCGAGTTGTACAAACTCGTCCCGTTGTCGTTCGATGCCGACACGCTCACGGTCGCCCTGTCGGATCCGAACAATCTGCAAGCCCTCGACGACATCCGCAACTTCCTCGGCATCCGCCAAGTGAACGCCGTGCTCGCCCCCGCGTCGGCCGTCGAAGCGCTCATGAAGAAAGCCTACGGTGGCCCCGGCGCCGAAGAGTCGATCAACACGATCATCATGCAGCTCGAGGCCGACAAGAACCTGCACAACAAATCGACCAAGCGCGAGACCAGCATCGACTTGGACGACCTCAACGAAATGGCCAACTCCGCCCCCGTGCGGAAACTCATCAACATGGTGTTGCTGATGGCCATCCGCGACCACGCGTCCGACGTCCACTTCGAGCCGTTCGAAGACGAATATAAGATGCGCTACCGATGCGACGGTGTGCTCTACGAGATGGTGCCGCCGCCGCGCCACTTGGCCGCCGCCATCAGCAGCCGGATCAAGGTCATGTCGAACCTCGACATCGCCGAGCGGCGCCTGCCCCAAGACGGGCGCATCGAACTCAACGTCGGGGGCAACGCCGTCGACTTACGCGTCAGCGTGCTGCCGACGATGTTCGGCGAAAGCGTCGTCATCCGGGTGCTCGACCGCTCGAACGTCGGCCTCGACCTCGAACGGATCGGCATGCCCGCGGACATGTTGGTCGACTTCCGCAAGTGCATTCACAAACCCAACGGCATCGTGTTGGTGACGGGCCCGACCGGGGCCGGGAAGACGACCACGCTCTACTCGGCACTGTCGGAACTCAACGACATCGAAACCAAGATCATCACCACCGAAGATCCGGTCGAATACGAAATCGACGGCATCACCCAGTGCATGATCAACGCCGAGATCGACCTGACTTTTGCCAGCGCCCTGCGGGCCATCTTGCGGCAAGATCCGGACGTCATTCTCGTGGGCGAAATCCGCGACTTGGAGACCGCCTCCATCGCCATCCAAGCCTCGCTCACCGGGCACTTGGTGTTCAGCACCCTGCACACCAACGACGCCCCGAGTTCCATCACCCGGCTTCGGGATATGGGCGTCGAACCGTTCATGATCACCGCCACCGTCGAAGCGATTGAAGCCCAGCGACTGGTGCGGCGCAACTGCATGTTCTGCCGCAAAGCCTACGAACCGACCCGCGATCAATTGATGGAAATCAATTTGAAACCGGAAGATTTGAAGGGGCGGAAGTTCTACTTCGGGGAAGGTTGCGACAAATGCAACAACCTCGGCTTCAAGGGCCGCACCGGTCTGTATGAATTGCTCATTCTCGACGACGAAATCCGCGACATGGTCAGCCGCGGTTCGAGTACCGACCAAGTGCGGGCCTACACCCGCAAGAAGGGCGTCCCCAGCCTCCGCGACGCCGGCATCCGCGCCCTCTACGAGGGACACACTTGCCTCGAGGAAGTCGTCCGCGAGACGGTGCTGGACGACGAAGGCTAATGGGAAGCGCGGCTCGAACCGTGGAATTGATTTCAACTGAATTGAATGGCGGCCCATCGGTTTTCAATTTCTGAAAATCCGAAATCCGCATTCCTTAATCCGCACTGCTGGTGACCCATGCCCCTGTTCAAATTCGAAGCGATGGACACCACCGGGACCGAAGTCAAAGACTCGGTCGAGGCCGGCAACGAAGAAGAAGCCTCGCAAAAAATCAAGGCGATGGGCTACTTCGTCACCAAACTCACCGCCATTCAGGGGAAGGGCGCCAAGGGCGGCAAGAAGAAAAAGGCCGGGAAGTCGCGGAAGACTTTCGTCATGGGCGGCGTATCTCAGAAAGGCTTGACGATCTTCACCCGGCAACTTTCGACGCTCCAAGATGCCGGATTGCCCGTCCTGCGCAGCCTGCGGATTCTCGAAAAGCAGATGAAGCCGAGTGCCCTCAAGAACTCGCTCATCGACGTGGTTGAAGACGTCGAATCGGGCATGACGCTGTCCGAATCGATGGCCAAGCACCCCAAATGTTTCGACCGCTTGTACGTGAACATGGTGCGCGCCGGCGAGGCCGGCGGTGCCCTCGAAGTGATTCTGCAGCGCCTCGCGGAGTTCAAAGAGAAGTCGCAGAGCTTGAAGAAGAAGATCATCGGGGCCATGATTTACCCGGCCGTGGTCATCTTCGTCGCCGTCTCCATCCTGGTGTTCATCATGGTGATGATCATCCCGAAGTTCAAAAAGATCTTCGAGGAGTTCGGCCTGCAACTGCCTTGGGCCACCAAGACGCTCATCAATATTTCGAACTGGACGGCCAGTTATTGGTACTGGATCCCGCTGTTCCCGCTCGGCATCTACATCATGCTGAAGCTGATCCGCCTGACCAAGGCCGGGAACTACGCCCTCGACCGGATGTCGCTCTGGATCCCGGTCGTCGGCACGCTGATCGAAAAGACCATCGTCGCCCGCACCATGCGGACGCTCGGCACCCTGGTCAGCTCGGGGGTTCCGATTCTCGAGGCGCTCAGCATCGTCCGCGATACCGCCAACAACGCGGTTTTCGAAAAGATGTTCCAGCGTGTTCTAGAGTCCATTCGGGAAGGCGACACGATCGCCGACCCGCTCCGCCAGAGTCGCTTGGTCGACGCGATGGTGGTGAACATGATCGAAGTCGGCGA
>JAYSYJ010000083.1:0-6327 GCA_043727675.1 Fimbriiglobus sp. | reverse complement strand
TTCACGCGTTCGCTCGGCAGGAAGCGTTTCAAATGGGGCGGATGGCCCGGTTGGGCGCCGCGTTTCTTGCCGGTGGGAACCTTGGCCGGAGCCGGTGGCTGGGGCTCGACGGGCCGCTTCGGAGGCGGCGGCTTGAGTTTGTCTTCGAGGTCGCGGAGCTTGGTCTCGAGCTCGAGCAAACGCGCTTCGAGCCGTGGAATCTCGACCCGGCATCGGGGGCAGTCGGGAATCGGAAGGGCGGCCAGAGTGTCCATGGCATTAGTATGCCGGAATCAAAGGGAAAGCGCAAGATCAAAAGGAATGGGGTGAACGGTTACGATTAGTCCTGTCTCGATGTGGGTATCTGGGAATGCGGATAGGAAGAAGCACTGCGTGCTTCTTCCTATCCCAAATCTGCAATGCCAAAATCAACTCGATGTGTTCATCGTCCGGAGCAAATCTTCCACTGTCTTCAATCGCCAGCCGATACCCAAGACGTTCGGGAGTCGGATTTCGCGTTTGTCGCCGCTCGGCATTTTCAAAATCAAGTCGCCCGAACCGAAGCCCAGAATGTAGTGGCGGAACAGGTCGTCACGCTGCTTTTCTAAGCTCACACCCATCGTGGGGTACGTTTGCACGGCATCGCCGATGTGTTCGCACACCTTGATTTGCCCCGGGGTGAAGATCACATAAGCCCGGCGGTCGAACACCCAAGTGGCCAAAGCCCAGAGGGAGAACACGCCGATTCCGATGGTGAGGTACCCGGCCATGTTGATGTGAATGTGCAAGTCACCGACCGTTTTGAAAATTTCATCCCACCAACCGAGGAGGGAGATAATAAGTGCGAGAACGAACGCACCCATGATGACGATGAACGACCACAGGCCCCGGAGGGGAACGTTGGTGATGATGATCGTCAAAATCAGCACGACCACGAAGAGCGGCCCGAGTGTGGCGTTGGCAGAAATGCGCGGGCGAAACACTTCGAGATTCGCATTCGCGGTGTTGGCCGATGAGAGTTTGGCGGCGTCCTCGAGAGAGCGACTGTTCAGGGGGTCTTTTTTGTCGTTTTTGAACGTCAACGCGTATTTGCCATCACCGAGTTTTTCGACTTCACCGTGTGGGGGAACGATCGCCAAACGGGTATTTTCGAAATAGGTCCAGCCGGCCATGAAGAATGCCAGAACCCATACCGGCCACCAGTAATACAGGTTCGAGTGGCTGACGAGTTTGATTTCGGTGTTGGCGCGGGTGCGCGGGCCTACCGGAGTGTTAGTCGCTCCGGGGGGTGCTGTTGTCGGTGTCGGCGTGGACATTGTGCGGGAACTCTTGAGGAATGGAGACGGGTGAAGGAAGCGTCCGAGAGCTATTCGCCGAGCAGACGGCCGGCATTTCAACGTCGGGCGAACAAAGTCTGGCAAAACCCGTGCCCGACTATTGCTCGTGATCGTGTTCGTATTGTTTCACTTTCTCGAGCCGACGTTCGTGGCGTCCTCCCTCGAACTTCGTGTCCAGCCAAGTCTTGACCATGCGTTCGATGACTTCTTCCGACAACAGATCCGCCGACAAGCAGAGCACGTTAGCGTCGTTGTGGAGCCGGCTCATTTCGGCATCGACGACATCGCGGCAATTCACGGCGCGCACGCCGTGAACCTTGTTCGCGGCAATGCACATGCCATGACCGGTGGCGCAAATCAATAGACCGCGATCATCTTTGCCAGACGCCACTGCTTCGGCGACCGGGATGGCATAATCGGGGTAGTCCACACTTGCGGCGCTGGTGGCCCCAAAGTCGTCGACGGAGTGACCTAACGATTTGAGCATGTCTTCGAGGCGTTGCTTGACGGCGACACCCCGGTGATCGTTACCGACTGCGATTTTCATGTTTCTAACCATTTTGGGATCAGGCGATCCAGCTGCCACGCGATGATTTGGGCACACGCCCGGTACTCTTCGGAATCGCCACCGATCGGATCGGGGAGATCGTCCTGTTCGCAGAGCAATTTCGGTTCCGGCCCCACCGGGCCGAAGCGCGAGAGGAGCACCATCAAGTGCATTTCCGTCATCGCGAAAACATCCGTCGCTCGTTCGAGCATCTCGGGGTTCAACGGCCGGCTCCGATGTCCGGCGAGATCCGCACCGATTGCACTGGCGGCCACCACCGCCTCCGGTGTCGCCGGATCACCCTCGTAGGCCATGACCCCGGCCGATTCCACCCGGAAGCCCTTCGCAGCCAATTCGTCGGGCGAACAACCGAGTGCCAGCGCCAGTTTCGAGCGGCATAAGCTCTCGGCCAACGGGCTTCGGCACGTGTTCCCCGTGCAGACGAACAAGATAGAACGGTGATACTGCGGAGCCACGGCGTGGGGGGTATCCGCAGACATCAACACAAACCCTCGTTCGGAACGGTGTTGCGGTTAAAATACGAACTTTGTCGAGGGGTTACAACGGGTAGTCGCCCTAGAACGAAGTGCAATTCGCTTGGCAGCGGCTTCTGCTATAATCCACTTCGTATTTCTAACCTCGATCCTTGGATTGCTATGGTTCGTTGTTTCCTCGTGGCGATTCTGACCACGACCTTGCTCGGTTGTGAGAAGCCAACAGTACCTCCGCCCGCCGAAGTGCCGGTGGAAATCCCCGCGATTCCAACAACCCCGATAGCCACCCACGAGATGGATTTGGGGAAGCATGTGGTACCAACGACGCCGGCGTCCGGGATGCTCGGTGGCTCCAAGTTTGTACCGGATCAGGTCACACTCAGAGGGAATGAACTCAGCTTCCTCAAAAGCGGCGGCCCTTTCGACAACTTGCAAATCACGGTCGAACTCTCGGAATACACCCCACAAGACACGGTCAAACTCTCGGTTGGCCCGGACAAAAAAGTACCGGGTCGTGAGATCATCGTGACGTCTCGCATCCAGCCGAAAGAGATGGGGTTGCCGGATTTCAAACTCACGAAAACGGACTACGCGTTGACTCTCAACTTGTCGCCACGGAAGGACAGCAAGATCGTGGGATCGATCTACCTCAGCTTGCTCGGCGAGCAGAAAAATTTCTTAGCGGGTACATTCACCGCGACGTACGAACGCGACTTGGACGCGCCTCCCGAGCCGGAAGACGCACCGTATATTGCCGGGCGAATTGTTCACTCCGGCAACCCCAAACAGATGCTTCAGATCCGGTATGTCGGCCTGCCGACGGCCGACGGCGAACCGATCACCGATATGGTCGGCATTCCATTGGTCGATGGCCCGATCCGCGCTGTGCGCAGTTCGAGTTACCCACCTCGGGTGATCGATCTGCGACCTGGGAACGCGGGTGCGGAGTACGATTGCACCCGTCTGCCGCCGGGCAAATATTTCCTCATCGCCCGCCTCGACGACGGCCCGATGGGCTGGAAACTGGTCGATGTGCTCGCCAATTCCAAAATCGACGCCCCACTGACCATCCCCAACCAGCTCAATGGGAACGCGGACGTCACGGCGCCCGCGCAAGCCGTCGGACAGGTGCAGCTCATTCCTGCCGGCTTAAAACTGGACGATCCGACCGGCACGTTCACCACGGCCATCAGTGGCGCACTGGGTGCGTATGGCAACGTCACCGAGGGCAAAGTGAATATGAAGAATCTGACACCGGGGAAGTACGAGGCTTCGCTCCGTTCGGGTCTGACGATCTACCGTGCGGATGTCGTAATCGAAGCCGGCCAGACCGCCAAGGTGGAACTGAAGTGATGGCACCGGAACCGCCTGCGTGAGGCGGACGACCGGTTGTTGCGTATAAATTCTGGACGAACGCCATCCCCCACAGAATCGAGTCTGCCCGTGAGTCTGCCCGATCTGCGCTGCTTGCTCTGCGACCGCACGTTGCTGGACGAAAACACCGCCCTCGCCGCCGAACGCTGCGTGCAGTGCGGTAAGCTCGTGCAATTGGGCACGCCGGCTGGCCCACCGCCGTTGCCACCGGGCGAACAAGCCGGCTTCACACCGGGGGAAGGATCGCTCCTCAACACGGCCTTCGAGGAACTTCCCGAAGCGGTGCCGGTGATTCCGGTGGTGCAATCCCGTCCTGCGATTCCGGTGGGGCGTCCGAATGCTTCGGCGCCGCCGACGTTCTCGAAGCCAAATTGGGTGCCACCGATTCAGTCGCATCCCCCGGTGCCCCCGCACGAAGATCAAATCGACCGCCCCAAGCCGAAATACGGCTGTGCGATCCTCACGCTCATCGGCTTCTTTTTGATGGCGATGCTGGCCGTCACCTTCATTGTCTACGCGATTGCAAGAGGGTTGCGAAAAGCGCCCAAGACGGAACCAACTCCGGCAAAACTCGTCACGGATGCCGGGCCGCAGAAACTGACACCGGAGGGGATCAAACCCCGCGAACCGGAAGTCATCCCGGTTCCCGTCAACGCGCTCTGGACTCCGCCCCGTGGCACCTTCCCGCTCGGCACAGCCACACCGGCGACGACCGTCGTGGTGCCGTTACCCGGAACGTGTCCCTACGGGGTTCTAGCTGGTAACGGTCGGTTCATCCTTTTCCCGACTCCAACAGCGCAATTGTTGGTCGTCTTCGATGCGGCCACCACCGGTGTCGTCGGGTACGTGCCGATGCCCGACCGCGATTCCCTCGTGGCCGGGAGTGCCAATCAACTGTTCATCGTCTCGCCGGCAGCGGGTTCGATCACCTCGTACGACCTGGCGACGTTGAAGCGCGAACGCACTGAACCGTTGGGCGATCGTTTCGGCAAACTGTTGGCGTTGGCAACGGGGCACGCCGCACGCGGGCCGGTCTATTTGCTGGCGTCTCAGAAGAACAATCCACAATTGCATCTGCTGAATCCGGACACACTCCAGAGCCTCGACTGGAAGCCCGACGTTGGCCCTTTCAAAAAACCGAATGGTGTCTTCACGGGCAGGGTGGCCGCGGATCGGGGCTACCTGCGTGCCTCCGCCAACGGGCGTGTGCTCCTCGGCGGAGTGGCGACGGGCAAGCAGAACTACCGGGTCGATCGGTTCGAACTGGTCGGGGCCAACCCGGTGATTGCCCCGACGACTATCTCTCAGGTCAATCCGGCGTTCCCCACGGCCGATGGCGGGTTGACGGCGTTTGAAGCGAATGCCAAGAGCACGCGATTCCCGCTGGCCGAGGGAAACGGTTACTTCGAGATCATCGAAAAAGCCGGCAGCAAACTGCTGGCCATGACGTTCGTCGGAGAAGGGCACGTGCAGCGAGCCGAGGTGAAAGAGATCGCGAACTTTGCCGACGACGACGGCCCGAATCAGGATCGCCGGGCGTTCTTAATTCCGTCGGCCCAAGTTTTGGTCTACCTGCGCAGCGACGGTCAATCGATCCAATGGCGACGGGTGAAAGTCGGCGACGAACTGAAGAATCTGACGCAAGATTATCTTGTGGTCAGCAGCACACCCCCGGCGACCGCGACTCGTGGCAAGACCTTCCAGTATGATCCGAAAATCCTCAGTAACTCGGGCGATACTGTTTTTCGACTCGATGTAGCGCCACCGGGAATGACGATCCAGGGCAAGAGTCTCGTCTGGGACGTACCGGAATCGGGTGCCGAAGTCGATGTCGTGATTGAGCTGTCCGCCGAATCGAAATTGAAACCGAACGTCGCCGCGAAGCAGCGGTTCACCTTGGCCCTCGTGTCGACGGTGCCGAGTGCGGCCGGCGGGTTGTTCGCACCGACTGCGTTAGGAGGCCGAGCCGCTCGGAGCGAAAAAGGGACTGCTGGTGAACCCGGTGCCAAGTTCACGGGGGAACCGAATAAGACGGCCAACCGCGGCAAAACGTACCGGACGAAAGTCAACTTCCGGAGTTCCGAAGATGCCATCATCGCCATCATGTCGGCGCCGGCTGGGGCCAAGTGGGATGCGAACGAACTCGTCTGGGAAGTTCCCGCCGATGCGGCGCTCGAACCGGTGCCGGTGGTGATCGCAGCGCAGACCGCATCGAAAAGCCTCGTGGTGCTCGGCTACCTGCTCGAAATCCAGGAGTGACGCCGATGCTGAGCGCCCAGGATGTGATTCGCCTGCTGAATTTGCAGCCGCACCCCATCGAAGGGGGGCACTTCCGCGAGACGCATCGCTGCGACCTCACTCTGCCCGCTTCGGCACTACCCGCTCATCGGATCGACCGCTCCGCTTCGACCGCAATTTACTACCTGCTCATCGCCGGGGCCGTTTCGGAGATGCACCAACTGCCGGGCGAAGAAGTCTACCACCATTACTTGGGTGACCCGCTCGAAACGCTACTGCTCTACCCGGATGGGCACGGTGAACTCCGCATCGTCGGCAACGATTTGGCAAACGGCCACGAACCGCAAATGACAATCTC
>JAYSYJ010000082.1:0-6354 GCA_043727675.1 Fimbriiglobus sp. | reverse complement strand
ATCCACGCCGTACAGGGTTTTCGTCTCCTTCGATTCCTGCGTCAGGTCGACGGCGTCCGGTGCGTGCGTCTGCATTTTGAAAGCGAGTTCATACGTGCTGATGCGAGCTTCGAGATCGGTATCGCCCGGTGTCAGATTCTTCTCGTTGAGCTGTTTCACGAGGTCGAACGTCCGCCGATTCTGCTCCGCACTGATCCCCGCCGGTGGTTTCAAATTCAAGATCGGATTCGCCCCCTTCCGGAGCAAGTTTCCCTGATAAACAGCCGGCAAATACGAGGCACTCCAGCACGGCGCACCGCCTTCGGGCACTCCTTCGGGTTGGGTCATCACGCAGTAGACCGGCAAATTTTCGGAGGTGCTGCCGAGGCCGTAGGTGACCCAACTGCCGATGCTCGGGTGGCCCATCAGTGTGCGGCCCGTGTGCAGTTCGTACATCGCCGGGGCGTGGATCGTGTTGCTGCAATGGCACGACTTCAAGAAGCAGACATCATCGACGCACTCGGCGAAGTTCGGCAACAAGTCGGACACCCACTGCCCGGATTTACCGTGTTGGGCGAACTGGCGAGTACTGGCGAGGATCGTCTCGCCACCGCTGGTGAACTGACTCTTCGGTTTCCCGGTGGAGGCCGGCAGCGGTTGGCCGTGGAGTTTGGTCAGCGTCGGTTTCGGGTCGAACAGATCCATCTGCGAGGGACCACCGACCATGAATAGGAAAATGACGCTCTTGGCCTTCGCCGCAAAGTGCGGCCGCTTCGCCGCCAGAGGATTGATCGGCCCGCTTGCCCGCGCATCGAGCCAATTCAACGCGATGCCGCCGAGTCCACCGCCGGCTTGATGGAGGAAATCACGGCGGGTGTTCGGGAACATGGTGGATCCTCAGTCCAGAGCTGATGGCCCTATTTTATACAACCTTCGGAACAACGAGTTGACAGGTGCTCAACCGGTCAACTTTCGTCAATCGAATCGTGGAAATCTTCATAAATCTCTTTCACTGTTTTACCATTGTATGTCCAGTATGGAGATGGTTGGAGCGGGTAATTATCGGCTAATTTCAATACTTTTCGAGTCGCCGCAGTCAGTGAGGATTGCACACCGTTGAAATCGACTTTGTTATCGGAAGAGACGGCGACTTGAGCTTGGCCATCTTTGAATATCAAAATCGAACCAATCGGGATGCTGAGTTCGCGGAAATTCATCCGAGGACGTCGGGAATCCTTGAGATTCTGTGCCGATTGTTTGTCGATAGCGTCCACTTCCGATTCAATCGACTTCTCTACTTGAATCGTGATGTCCTCGACTTTTAGAAGTTTCAGTACGGCGATGACACGTTCCGCTTCGATCTTGAAGAATTCCCGATTGGGGTTAATCCGGCCGTTTCCAAAAGCAAAGTGAAGTGCCTTTTCAACCTCCTGCGCGTCCTTCACTTGGCACGCATACGCGCAATCGAACGGGACTGGAACACCCGTGCTATACAACTGCCGCATGCGCTCTTCGACTTCAAGTTGGGTTGTCATGCCAATCTTGACCAACCCCGGCATTGCTGGATTGGTCAGAACATACACAATCTGCGAGTTGGTATCCGACATGACTACTCCGTTGAAACTGAAGACAAATCACTCCTCCTCGTCCATCCCGTTGAACATGCCGAGGTAGCTGTGGTAGCGGCGCTCACTGAGTTGTCGGCGGGCCACGGCGGCCTTCACGGCGCAGGTCCGCTCGTGGGTGTGGGTGCAATCGGGGAATCCGCAACGGGCGATGAACGGCCGAAACTCACGGAAGTACATTTCCACTTCCTCGGGTCGAGTATCCCATAATTGGAGTTGCCTCACACCGGGGGTATCGACGACCCAGCCGCCGGTTTCCAAGCGGATCAATTCCGCCGTCGTCGTGGTGTGCCGGCCTTTGTGATTCTGGTCGCTGACGGTCTTCACGCGCAGGGCCAGATCGGGCTGGATGGCGTTCAACAGCGACGACTTGCCGACGCCGCTCTGGCCCGAAAACACCGTGGCCCGCCCCGCCAACAGTTCGCGCAGCCGGGGGATGCCCTCTCCGGTTCGCGCGCTCGTGAGCACCGTCGGAATCCCCATTTGGGAGTAGGCCCCGATCATCGGTTGCAGTTCCGCGGGGTCGGTGAGGTCGATCTTGTTCAAACAGAGGATCGGGTTCAACTCGCCTTTGTGCGCCGTCGCCACGTAACGGTCGATGAGGTGAATCTTCAGCTCGGGTTCGACCAGCGACATGACAATCACGAGTTGGTCGATGTTAGCCACGAGGACATGCTCGCGCCGACGGCTGGCCCGGGTGAGCACCCCGTGGCGCGGTTCGACCCGTTCGATCGTACCCTCGGTGGGATCGCCCTCCGCGAGGCGGATCGTCACCAAGTCGCCCGTCGTCACGATGCTGCGTTCGTCCGTCAACAGCGACTTCAACAACCGGCGCAGGCCGCAACGGACCACCGTACCGTCGTTCAGTTCCACCATGCTGAACAGACCCTGCACTCGCAGGACACGACCGATTCGGGTTTCGCCCCCCTCTTTCATGGAAGGCATCGATTCGTCGCCGTCGTCTTGGATGATCGTGCGCCGCCGCGAGATGTCGCCTTTCGCGCGCACGCGCTCCCCAGATTGGGCATCCCCGGCCTCGGCCGCATTGCCCTGAAACTGCACCGTGATGTCGTTGGCCCGCGGTGGTTTATTCCGATTCTTGCGGAACTCGACGCGGATCTTCTTTTTAGCCATGGTACCAAGATAACAGGCGGAGCGGTTCTGCAAAGGTCACGACCGCACACCCTCGCCGAGTTTTCCACTCGCAATTTTGAATCGCATGCGGTGAAATACAATCCGACTACCGGCGTCGATAGTGTGGAGTCGTGCTGATCGTGACGGCTCAACTCAACGATGGTCGCACAGGGCGTGGCGAGGCATTCTCATGCGTCGGATTTTCTTGGTATTCGTGACGGTTCTAACCGTCGCCGGGTTTGCAGCCGCAGAATCTCCGGCGAATGCAGACGGGAAAGCCCGCGCCATCACGACCGCGATTGACAACGCCCTCGACGCCGATTGGGCCGCACGATCCATCACTCCGGCCGTCGTCGCGACTGATGCGGAGTTCGCCCGGCGTCTTTACCTCGATCTCATCGGCCGCATTCCGACCGTGTCCGAAGTCCGCTTCTTTGAAGACGACAAAACCGCTGGAAAGCGGGCGCGGCTCGTCGACAAACTCTTGAAGAAACCGGGCTACGCCACGCAGATGGCACGTGTCCTGCGCGCGGCTTGGCTACCCGAAACGCTCACCGACATCAACGTTCAGTTCCTCGGTCTGCAATACGAAACGTGGCTCCGCAAGCAGTTGATCGCCAAAACGCCCCTCGACAAAATCGTCCACAAAACGCTCACGGCGAAGCTCCAAGTCGGTGGGCGGCGCAACTTCCGCGGTGCGTCTTCCGAAGAACCCGAAGATGATGACGCCCCGATTCAATCGTTCTATGACGCCGCACAATCGAAGCCGGAGAACTTAGGAAGCACCGTTACACGGGCCTTCCTCGGCGTGAAACTGGAGTGTGCACAGTGCCACGATCATCCGTTCGCCTCGTACACCCGCGAGCAATTCTGGGAGTTCGCCGCGTTCTTCGGCGAACTCAATCCGCTGCCGCGAATACGACCCTCTTTCGTCGGCCCAAACTTGCCTCAAGCCGAATTCAACACGTTGACGATTCCGAGTTCTGCGAAAATTGTGACCGCGACTTTCTTCGATGGTACCGCGCCGAAATGGAACGAGTCACGAACGCCGCGCACTGAACTCGCGGATTGGATCACCCACGAGCGGAATCCCTATTTCGCCCGGAATATGGCCAACCGGCTCTGGCAACAGTTCTTCGGGATTGGCCTGATCGATCCCGTCGATGAACTGAGCGAAGGGAACCCGGCCAGCCACCCGGAATTGCTCACGGAATTGGCCAAGGGTTTGCAAGCAGCCGAGTACGATTTGCAGATTGTCATCCGGGGGATCGTGGCGAGTCGGGCGTATCAGCTCAGCAGCAAACAGAGCCACGCAAGCCAAACCGAGCCGCGCCGCTTAGCCCGAATGAATTCCAAAGGGCTGACGGCCAATCAAATCTTCGACAGTTTCGTCACTGCCACCGGGTTGAAGTTGACGGCGGGACGCAACGTTGCCAATGCACAAGCCGGCCGAATTAATTTCCGGGTGCTGTTCCCAGACAGTGCCCGGCCGACCGAAACGCAAACGTCGATACTCCAAGCGCTGATGCTGATGAACGGCAAACTCATGGCCGATCAGACGAGCCTCGACAAGAGCGAGACCCTTGCGGCCATCGCCGACGCACCGTTCTTCGACACCGACCAGAAAGTGGAAGCCCTCTTCTACACGGCCCTGACGCGCAAGCCGACGCTGGAGGAACGTGAGAAATTCACGAGCTACGTCGACCGTGGTGGGCCGACCGGTGACGCGAGCAAAGCCCTCGGCGACGTCTTCTGGGTCCTGCTGAACTCCACCGAGTTCCTGTTCAACCACTAGCGCAGAAGTGCAGAGTCATCGACTGAGATCCATATCGAAACCGGGAGGACATCATGGCGTCAGTTTCTGAACTCCGCACGTCAAGGAGACATTTCTTGCAGGCCGGGGCAGTCGGTCTGGGGTGCGCGTCCTCGGGTTGGTTCAACGCACTGGCGGCGGCGGGCGAAAAAGACCCGGAACGCAAGAAGTCGTGCATTCTGCTCTGGATGAACGGCGGGCCGAGCACCATCGACCTCTGGGACTTGAAGCCGGGTCACGAGAATGGCGGGCCGTTCGAAGCCATCAAGACCGACGCACCCGGCTTGCTCTTCGGGGAACATTTGCCGGGGTTGGCCCAGTGGGGCAGTCGGATGGCCGTGCTCCGCGGCATGTCCACCAAGGAGGGCGACCACTCACGGGCAACTTACCAAATGCGCACCGGGAATTTGCCATTGGGCGGCATCCAGTACCCCGGTCTCGGCGGGCTGATCTCCAAAGAGATCGGCGACCCCAAGAACGAGTTACCCAACTGCATCAGCATTGCCCCGCAGCGAATTTTCAACCTCGACGCCTTCGGTGCCGGCTTCCTCGGGCCACAGTACGCACCGCTGGTCGTCGCCGACAACGTCCAGCAAAGACGGGATCTGGAGATCAACGTCGACGAAGTCTTGAAAGTGCAAAATCTGACGCGGCCCGCCGATGTGAACAAGTCGCACTCCGAGGCCCGTCTCGAAATGCTGAAACAAATGCAGGAAGCGTACGGGAAAACGAGGCCGAGCAGCATCGCGGCCAGTCACCAGTCGGCGTACGACCGGGCCACGCGGCTCATGCAGTCGGATGCCGGGAAGGTCTTCGATCTGTCGCAAGAGAAACCCCAGGAGCGCGACCGTTACGGCCGAAATCTGTTCGGCCAAGGGTGTCTGCTCGCCCGCCGGCTGGTCGAAAAGGGGGTGGCGTTTGTCGAGGTGAACCTCGGCGACTGGGACACCCACGGCAGCAATTTCGACCGTGTGAAGGAACTGTGCGGCACGCTCGACAAAGCGTGGGCCGCGCTGATGACCGACTTGAAAGAACGCGGCCTGCTCGACAGCACCCTGATCGTTTGGATGGGGGAATTCGGCCGCACACCGCGCATCAACGGGCAACAAGGACGCGACCATTACCCGGCGGCGTGGGCCACGGTACTGGCCGGCGGCGGTATCAAAGGGGGACAGGCCATCGGTAAGACGAGCGCGGACGGCACAACGGTCGAAGAACGCCGAACTTCGACTGTCGACTTGCTCGCCACCGCCTGCTTGGCACTCGGCATCGACCCGAAAAAACAGAACTTGTCGAACGTCGGTCGGCCGATCGCCATCGTCGATAAATCGGCGGAGCCGGTGAAGGAGATCTTGGCGTGAAATCGCTGCCCGGCATCGCCGGACTATTGCTGGCGTCTGCAGCCGTCGCCATCGGCGTGGAACCGCAGACCATGCGGAGTGAAATCGTCGGCGGCACGGGGTTGGTGAAAGTCGAGCACTCCCCGTTCGGCAAACTCGCCGAAGCCTCGGTGGCGAACTTGCAACCGTTCGATTCCAAGCCGCTCGGCAAGCGTTCAGTGCCCTACCTTCGACCGAAAAAATTGGGGTCTTCGGAAGCGTTTGAATTCGTCTTCTTCGCGCGCACCCGGCCCGTTCGCATCCGCGTGGTGGCCCTCCACGACGGGAACAAGGTCCAATCCAAATGGGAAGAGATTCTCAAAACGTTATTCGAGGCGTTCGACCGCGATCACGACGGACGGTTGAACCGATACGAAGCCGAATTGATCTTCTCGAAAAATGAAATCCAGACGATGTTCAACGG
>JAYSYJ010000081.1:0-19303 GCA_043727675.1 Fimbriiglobus sp. | reverse complement strand
CGAAAGCGTTGGCTCAGGTCGTCACCAAAATGATGGCGAAAAAGCCGGCCGACCGCTATCAAACTCCAGCCGACGTCATCGCGGCACTCGAGCCCTGGTTGATGGAAACACCCTCGTTGATGGCAGGACTATCGCAGACCCGCGCCGCGAGCACGAGTCAATTCAGCTCGCGCAATTTGATGCTCGGCCGCGCCGCAATCCCCACTCGCAAAAAACCGAACTGGATCTGGGCCTTGGTTGGCGGTATCGTCGCCTTAATATTACTTGGTATCGGGGTCGCTCTCGCCGTGGCTCTCAGCAGCGGCTCGAATCAAAATCGTGCGGGTACGAATCCGGAAATCACCCGCCCGACTTCTCCGCCCCTGACAGCACCGATTTCAGATTCCAAAATCGTGTTTGCATTTGAAGCGGGAAAAGTCGAACCGTTCCGGGCAGTTCTCGACATGGGGACTCCCGTGGAAGGCAAACTCGCGATGTTTCCCGCCGGACTCGGGCCATTCTCTTACAAGAAGGGATCGCGTGGGGAATTCCGCCGCGAGGAATATGGGGGGCGATCCGCATTAGCGATTACGAACCTCCACGAGAATCGAGATTTGAAATCGGCGCAACTCGGGATCCAACTCGAAACGGAGCTGGGGGTCGCCCTCAAACCGGGCGGGAAGTATGTGGCCGTCGTCGTATATGCCACGCGCGGGAATGGTTGCGGGGCTGTGAACGTGCAATCGTTGGACTTCCAGAATCAAGCGAGCCAACTCCTCCCCGACACGGCTGGCGAATGGAAGACTGTGCTGCTGCCGTTCCAACGAGATGCAAAGACCCCCGTACGGATCGTGATTGATTCTTACGCCGATGGCAACGAAAGCGCTCTGTACTTCGGCTCATTACAGGTGAAGCTCGACGAAGTCGGCACAACGAATATCCCGAATCCGGAGTATTCGTTGAATAAACTCTCGTGGCTAGGCGCGAAGCCGGTCACGCTCCATAAGCGATTGTCCGACGACCCCAAGCAACCCGGCAAGAAAATCAACAAACTCATCGATAGCTTGGGTGCCGGCACTCTGCCGGTCGGTTGGGATGTTTGGACGTACGAGCCCGAGACGTTGAGCGAAGCGGTGGTGAATCAATCCCAAGGGAGCTGGGCCCTCGGTGTTCGCAATGCAGAAGGCCCATCCTCGGCCATGCTCTTCACGCCGAGTTTCACCAGCAACACCGGCTACTGTCGGCTGCGTTGCGAAGTGCTCTACAACGGGAAGAAATTCGGTGCCCACATCCGGGTTTTGCCGGAAGGTCAACAAGCGGGGAATGCGAAAGGAATTGAACCCAATGCCGAGTGGCAAACCATCGATGTCGTGCTCGATTGCCGCTCGAAGGGGCCTGTCAAATTCGAGTTTCACAACTCGGCCGAGTCCGATCAGACCCTCTGGATTCGCTCGTACGAAGTTCTCAAAGCTACCCAAGAAGAGTTCTCTCAAAAGTGACCAGACTGCCCATCCTGTGTCCACCGTGATGAATGTCTGCGTAGTTTCAGTCCGAAAACGACGGACATTAGCCCGCAAACAACGCACTTGTCGAAAGTTCGATTGTCGCAACGTGTTGTAGGATATGTTCTTACAGTTGGATCTTGAGCATAGATTCGGAGTTGTAAACAATCTTTCCGCAAGTCTGTATTCCCGACATGTTACCATCGGCATAATGCTTAAAAACCTAAAGTCCAGTTGTTAACTTTGCCAAATCTGAGAAATTATTAATGCGGGGGGAATTTTCCTCTCGTGCCCAAATCGTCCGCTGGAGTCATCAGCCCATGACGCTCCGATTCTTCTCTTTTTCACGCGCTTTCGCCGCACTCGCTGCTTTGCTCGTGAGTTCGACCGCGGCCAATGCCGACGTGATTCTCGACGACTTCACAAACCCGACTCCGGGTGCTCAATTTGTGATCGCGTCGGTGAATGCCAGCCCGTATACGATCACGACGAATCTCGGAGGCGGCACCGTCCGCACCGCGACCTTCACCGTGACCAGCCCGACCCCGGCGGGGCCCTTTTCACTCCTCGGCGTCGTCGGTGGCGGCA
Organism: Fimbriiglobus sp.; assembly: GCA_043727675.1. Taxonomy (GTDB): domain Bacteria; phylum Planctomycetota; class Planctomycetia; order Gemmatales; family Gemmataceae; genus JALHQU01. The sequence continues at coordinate 17,234 of JAYSYJ010000081.1, read as the reverse complement.
CCGTCGACATGTTCCTCGACTCGACCAGCAGTGGCAACGCGGTCATCAGCCACGCATTCGGCGCCGCTATCGATTTCAGTGGGATCGGTGGCTCAACCGGAGCCGTTCGCCTCAGCACGCAGTCGTCGGCCAGCTTTGGAAATCCGAACGTCGCGTACTCCCTCAGCGTTCTCACCGCCACCGGCACGCTCTCGACCACGGGTAGCTTCGCCAACTCGGCCGGTTTCATCGATCAAGATGTCGCTTTCACCAGCTTGACTGGTACTGGCGATCTCTCGCAAGTGACCGGGATCAGTTTGACCGTCAACGGCCAAACCGCCGACGACTTCCGCCTGACCCAAATTGGCTTGACCACGCCCACGGTTCAACAGGTTCCGGCACCCCCTGCCGTGTTCCTCGCCTTGGCCGCTCTGCCGGTATTCGGCCTCCGCCGCTACTTCAGCCGCAAAGCCTAAGTGATCTTGTTCCAACGAACAAACCCTAGCCAACTGGCTCGGGTTTGTTCATTATCCTCGCTCAGTTCACTTCAACTTCACGCAGAACAATTCCTTCTCGTTCCGCAGGTACAACCGACCGTCGGCCAGTGCCGGGGCGGCGCGCACCACCCCCGATAGAATGACCACCCGACCGCGCTCGACGTATTTCTTCTCCGAGGCATCGAACCGGACGACTTCGCCATCTTCGTTGACGGCGAGAATGCCACCATCCACCGCGATCAGACTGGCGATTCCGAATTTCTCTTGAGTCCACTGTACGGTGCCCGTCTTCCATTCAACGCAGCGCAGGCGTGCTCCCTTCCCTTCCTGCCGACCGTCGATGCCGTAGAGGTAGTCCCCGACGCGTACCGGTGTGTTGTAATGGGCGGAAATCGCTTTATCCGACGCCCAGATTTCTTCGGCCTCAGCACCCTTCGGTTTTAACAGAACTGCCCCCGTGCCATACGACGTGGTCAGGAAGATCTCCTCACCGCGAATCAATGGGGTCGCCGCATTGACCGAGGCGTCTATGCGTGGCCGCCACGGGTGGCTCAAGGCCACATTGCCATCGACGGGGTCGACCACGAGCAAGCCGGCGCGGGTGAAGAAGACGGCGTGCGGCTTACCGCTGAGCCGCATCGAGGTACCGGTGCTGTAACTCGGGCCATCGTCGGAACTCTTCCAGAGTTCCGCACCCGTTTCCGGATCGAACGCGACGATCCCGGCCCCTTTCGCACCGACGTTCACCAACAGTTTCCCACCGATCAATACCGGCCCAGCGCCGACACCGAAGTAACCTTTCTTCGGTTTGTACACGGCCAGCAGATTCTTTCCCCAGAGTTTTTTGCCTTGGGTATCGATGGCGTGTAAGTCGCCATCGGCCCCGTAAATGTACACCCTGTTTTTCACGATCAGCGGCACACAGCGCGGCCCATTGTCGAAGCCGAAATCGTCACGGTATTTGGTGCGGTAAGCGAATTTCCAGAGTTCCTTGCCAGTGGCCGGATCGAGTGCGGTCAGCACTTCGTCGTCCTCGACCCGGTGGAACAGAAATAGCTTTCCATCGGCGCAAGCAGCCCCGGCGAAGCCCGTGCCGACGGGGATTTTCCACGCCACGGGCGGCCCTTGCTTCGACCAGTCCCAGTTCAACTCTGTTTCCACACTCTGACCATCGCGCGTCGACCCCAAATAACCGGGCCAATCGGCAGCCATCAGCAAGGGAATGAGGGGGACGAGGAATTTCAAAGGGGAGTCTCCAAGGCTGGATGCTGTCGATGGTAAATCTTACCACTAAACCGCAAAAGGGATGACGGTGCCGTTCGAAAGTGATGTTGTTGTTCGAGTTGGTTTCAAGCCGGGTCGGGGCCAGGGTGGCCGTTCCCGTTGCCGTTCATGTACTTGCCGTGGCGGTACACATCGGCGAGCATCGCCTTGGCCCGCGGGTCGATCTCCATCGCTTCGACACCGGCGATGGTCTCTGAAATCGTATAGTCCACTTGTTTCAACTGCACGACGCCGTCTTCGATGATGGCGTAGCGGGCACGGGGATCGCCATCGCGCGGTAAGCCGACACTGCCGGGGTTGAGCAGTGTCGTCGCGCCGATGTCGAACGTGAATTGCTGATGGGTATGCCCGACCAAAACGAAGTCGGCTTTGACCCCGAGTAAGCGCGGTTCCCAGGCTTTGCGGTCACTCGGAGTATATTCGTCGAGTGGATCACGCGGGGTCGCATGCACGAGTAAAAATCGCTTGCCCCCCAGGGTGAGCATTTGCGTCGTCGGCCGTCTGGCGAGATAACGGCGATGGGCCGGAGTCAGTGCGGCCAGGGTGGGTGGCCGTGTCACCATGGTGAGGTAGCGGAAGCCACCGACGCCGAAAAGATCGACGTTCTGGACGACACCGTGATCGTGATTCCCGCGCACGCTGTGATCGGCGTGCTGCTGAACCCAGTCGACGCACGCCGCCGGATTCGGCCCATACTCCACGGTGTCACCGAGGCACAGGCAAACGTCGTGCGGTTCCGAGATCGCGTCCAAAGCCGCACGATTGGCGTGAATGTCTGCGACGACCAATATCCGCATCGTGCCTCCTCATTCTGATATTAGAATGGGAGTTGGATGCGGACTACCCGGATCGTACTTATTTTTTGGGTTGGGAGAAACACGATAGTCACAAAGTCGACGCACGGGGGCCGGCTTCGCCGTTGTCGTACAACCGGCGGTAGGTCGGACTGTTCAGCAGCAATTCCGGGTGGGTGCCGACCGCCTGAATGCGGCCTTCTTCCATCACCACAATCCGGCTGGCCAGTTCGAGAGTGCTGCGTCGGTGCGTGATCAAGAACGTCGTCCGACCCACGACGAATTCGCGCAGGGCTTCATGGATCTTGGTTTCACTTTCCCCGTCGATTTGGCTGGTGAACTCGTCGAGGATCAGGATACGCGGATCGCGCAAGATCGCCCGCGCCAAGGCGATCCGCTGTTTCTGGCCCCCAGACAATTTCGAAGCCGCCATGTCGCCCGTGCGGGTCTGATAGCCGGCCGTCAACGTGATGATGAACTCGTGGGCATGGGCTTTCTTTGCGGCCGCTTCCACTTCCTCGGGTGTCGCACCCGGTTTGCCGTAGGCAATGTTGTTGGCGATGGTGTCGTCGAACAGAATCGTATCTTGAGTCACCACGCCGAGTTGCTTGCGCAGGCTCCGCAAATTGGCGACGTGCAACGGTACGCCGTCGAGTAACACCGAACCATGATCGGGGTCGTAGAATCGCGGCAGCAACCCTAGCAGCGTCGATTTCCCGCAGCCGTTGGGGCCGACAAACGCGACCGTTTCACCGGCGAGTACCGTGAGGTTCACATCGTTCAACACGCTCTGGCCAGGGTGGTAGCTGAAGCAGACGTTGCGGAACTCGATGCTCTGTGCAAAAGCGGCCAACCGCGGCCCGTCGGCGTTCGGCAGGATACTCGGCACCCGATCATGCAGGGCGTAGATCCGATCCGCAGCGGCCATGCCCGATTGCATTTTGGTGTAGACGCTGCTGAGTTTCCGCACCGGATCGGCAATGGTTGCCAGGAACATGTACAGCGTGATGAGCGCCTCGAATCCGAGTGGGTCATCGATCATCCGAATCCCGAAAATGTGCGTCTTCTGTTCGAGTACCAAGTAAGCCCCGGCCACGAGGGCCAAGCTCACCGCCATGACGCCGAGAGTTTCCAGAAGCGGCCCGACGGCGGAATCGATCCGGATGACGCGGATCGTGCGCTTGTAATAATCCATATTGGCCGCACGGAAGCGGCGGCGCTCGTGGCTCTCTCGGGCGAACGCTTTCACGAGTTTCAGGCCGTCGAACGACTCCTTGAGCACCTTGTACAGCATGCTCATGCGTTCGAGTACTCGCCGCGCCGCTTTCTTGATCGACCGGCTCACTTTGTTCAATGTGACCACGGCGATGAGCACGACGATCACAAACATGAACGTCAGTTGCCAACTGATGATGCAGGCCCCGACGATGCAACCGAGCATCTTGAGCGGTTCGAGCATCACCCGGCCGTAGAGCATCTTCATGCCGTTGCCGAGTTGCTCCATGTCGTTGGTGATTCGGGACATCAGTTCGGTGGTGCCCGCTTCGCCGAGCTGGTGGACATCTTGGTGAATGGCCGAGCGGAAGAACAAGTTCCGGAAATCGAATAGAGTGCGGTGGACGACGACACCGACGAGCGTCTCTTGGATGAACTCGAAGATCCCTTTGAGAGCAATGCTGACAATCAGAGCCAGCACGATAAGAACGAAGGTCTGAAACCGGCCTGTCGGCAGGTGGACAATCACATTCGCTTGGAGAAGTTTGTAGCGGTAGGCCTTCGTACTGTACTCTTTGATCTCGCCTTCGAGTTCGGCGAGTTCGCGGAGGTTCCGCCGAATGGTGTTATCCTTATCCGGGGCGTTCGGGTTGGCCTCGATCGCTTTGAGTTGACCGCGAAGCACCTCGATTCGCGCGATCCGCTTTTCATCTTCGGCCTTCTTCTGATTCTTATCGATCTGCTCCGCGACCCATTGTTGCAAGTTCTTATCGGCGCTGAGGATTTGCAGCACCGGGTAAACAGCGGATAGGTTCAAGCTCCAAAAGAGGGCCACGAACAGCGCCGCAACACCCGAAACCAGGATTCGGGGCCAATACGCCCACGACAATCGCAACACCCGCATGAAATTCCGCATAGCAAGCGGGTATAGCCAGTTGGCACAGTTCGGGCAAGGTGGAAGTGGGTTGTGTCTGCGAATTCTAGCGTCGGTGGTTTGGGCGGTACAACCGGTATAGGTGGACTGCGGTGAGTTTGGCGGTCGGCTGGTTGCGGGATTTTGGTGAAGCTGGGGGTTCGGCGGGGTCGATAGAAGTTGAGTTCCGCAATCCGGGCGGACTGCCTGCCGCAGCTTCTCAATCCTCCTCAGAATCCACCGCACCTGGAGATGGACACCATGTTTCGTAGCCGCAATTTTCTGCCGATTTTGCTGATCAGTTTCGTGGGGATCTTCTGGGGCTGCACACCCGCGACCACGCCGGTTGCCGATAAGTCGGTCGATGCCCGTGTCACCAAACTCGAACGCGAACTCAAGACGTTGCAAGACTCGTCCGTGGCTCTGAGCGCGCAGATTAAAGTGGAGCAAAAACGAGTGCGCGATGTCGAAAAAGAACGCGACGACTTGAAGGTGCAACTGCGTGCGAAACTGACCGAGCGCGATACCGTTCAGGCCCAGTACGACGGATTCCGGAAGAGCATGAAGGATCTGATGGGCCAAGCCGACGCCGCCGCGGCGACCCTGAACTTCAAACCGGGCAGCGAAGTCGCCAGTATCGCTCCGCAAGCCCCGTAAAGACTTCCAGCGCATTTACACCAAGACGCGGCGGATCTCCGTTTGGAGGGCGCCGCCGGTCACGTGAACACCGCCCTTTTCGTCGATGTAGATGTTGATCTCGGATCGAACGCCGAACTCCGGGAGGTAGATCCCAGGTTCGATGCTGAAGCAGGTGCGTGGCATCACGCGGCGTTCTTCGCGTGTTTCCAAGCTGTCCATGTGGCAACCGTTGCCGTGCGTCTCTTGGCCGATGTTGTGGCCGGTGCGGTGCGTGAATGCGAAGCCGAAGCCGGCTTTTTCGATCACCTCACGGCAGGCCGCATCGACCTCCCAACCTTGGAGATTCTCGCCCTTCGCATAGGCCCGTTTCACCCGGTCGATGGCGGCATCGCGGGCGGCGATCACCGTCTTGAACACGCCGTTGATTTTCGCCGGAACATCTTCGCCGACATAGCCGACCCGGGTGAGATCGCTGTACACGGCGTTGGGTTTGTCCAACTTCGCCCAGAGGTCGATCAGCACGAAACTGCCACTGACGATTTTACTATTCGTCTCCGCGCTCGGGGCGTAGTGGGGGTCGCCGCTGTGCGGGCCTTCGCCGACGATGGGCGGGTGATCGGTGGTCATGCCGGTGTCGGTGAAATGCTTCATGATGCGCGCTTGCACATCGAGTTCAGTCGTGAAGCCGTGATCGCGAATCTGCTGCCCGATGTACTGCCACGCGACGCCGTATGCGGCATCGGTGTGTCCGGCCGCTTCTTGGTGCATGGCCCACTGCTCGTCGCTCCAAGTCGCCTCGAACTGTTGGATGAGGTCGCCGGACGAAACCACGTCGACACCGAAGCTGCGCACGAGTTCGAGGGTGCCGCCGTCGATGCGGGAAATGTACGGATTGCCGTTGCGGGCACTGTATTCCATGGCGACCCGCTTCGCGCCGTCCACCAGCGATTCGATTCCTTTTTCGAATTCTTGCCAGCGCAAGTAAATCGTCGTGTCGTGCCCCGGCAAATGCTCGAGTGCGGCCGGTTCGATGCGGTGGCACAACTTCTTCGGTTCACCCGTGGCGGGGATGAAGTAAGCCCAACGGCGCGTGCGGTGCGCCTCGGTGGTGCCGGCCACGCGAGCCGCCAAGATGTTGAGTTGCCGGAAATCGTACAGGAGCCAGCCGTCGAGACGATGTTCGCGGAGCGCGGCCTGCACGGCAGAGAGGTCGAATGTCATTTCGGATAAACCCGCTTGCGGAATACGATTCCGAGATTGTACTCATCGGCCCAGAATTCGTAATCCGCCGGCTCGGTTCCGGGTCACTTGTCGAATGCACTTTCGCCGAGACCGCTGTTGAACTTCAGGTTCACGAAGCTCACGCACTCCAGCAACTCGCCGGGGGCGTCGCCCGGTTTCGGAGTATCGTACGCTTCAAAACGGACGGGGAGTTTGGTCTCCGAATCGACGAAGAGCACCACGCGGTGCGCGTAACGTAACGGGTGCGGCCGTTCGCAGAAGATCTCGTACCGGATCGTGCTGCGTTTGAGGAACAAGTACTCAGCCGCGACGATCTGCACCGGGTTCTTGGCCTTCTTTTCAACTTCGACAATCTTTTCCGCACGCAGCAAGATCGCGGCAATTCCGGTATCGCTGATGGGGTGGAGTTGGCCCTCGAGCGCCTTCGGGTCGCTCGCTTTCATCGGCTGCAGGCCGTTGGCCCCGGCGACGCCCGCCGCCTTGAAGCGCAAGCGATCTTCCTTCGCGCCGGTGCCGGTGATGAACGACGCTTCCCAGCCGCTGGCGGCCTTCGGCAGAAGCATTTTCACGTTGATGCTGAACGGTTCGGTACGGGCGCGGATTTCACCCGATTGCTCGCCGAGCAAGGTGCCGCCAATCCGTTCTTGGCGAACGATGTGGCCCGAGTAATCGCGGGTCTTGGCGTATGCACCCTTGGCATCGGCAATCATTTTCGGGAACGCTTCGGCGCCGTTGATGGCCGGCGTGGCCACCGTCACTTCCGCCACGACGGGCGTGATGTTGCCCGTCTTCTCCGGGTAGCCCGGCTCGTCGGCCCAGAGTGTGGGGCTGCCTGCAAGGGCCACTGCGAATCCGCCGAAGCGGAGAATGTGCCGAATCGCCATCCGATGGCCTGCCTTTCTCGGGAGTAGCGGAACGGGCGGTGGCGGCGCTTGCCGAACTCGCCCCATCGATGCCACCCGCCATAACGTCCGCAAACAGCGCAGGCAAGCCGAAGTTGCAACGGGTGAAAAAACTTCGGCTAGACGCCCCCACGCGGTCGGTTATACTTCGCTCACTCGTTTTCGCTTCGCTCGTTCGGCACTCCATGGAGGGAGTCACCATGCGGCATATCGTTCTCGGCGGATTATTGGTTCTCACGTCGGCCGCCGCCATTGCTTACGTGTACGCCAACCCGACCGCGACCCCGTGTTGTTTGTCGGAATCAACGCCGGTGGCCACCGGCAGCGACGATTCGTCGTTGGCGAGTCCGTGCTGCGAGAAATGCAAATCGGGCGTGGTCGATGTCGTCGATCTGAACTCGGCCTACACCGCCAACGCACTTGTTAGCGGCTCGGCGATTTCCTTCGACGAACCACCCTTGGCCAAGCCGCGTTCAACCGAGTTTCTACCGGCTCAATTTGAAGAATCTAACTCGGAGTTAGCCCCGGCCCCGCGATTGGTGAAGTGAGTCAGATCGTCGCCTGAGAGCCGAACGCCAATCGGAGCAGACCCAGGACGACGCACGAGACCAGGATCAGCAACATCGAAACCGCCACGGCGGTTTCGATGTTGCCAACGCTGAGTTCGAGAAAGACAGTCGTCGGTAACACTTCCGTGCGGTAGCGGGTCACACCGGCGAAGATCAGTACCGGGCCGAACTCGCCAAGCGAACGCGCCCAGGCGAGTGTGAGTGCCGCCAGAATGCCCCGGCGGGCTTCCGGCAGGGTGATCCGCCAAAACGCCCCAGCCCGTGTGCAACCGAGGCTGCGGGCGATCGATTCCGTGCGCGGCGAAATTTGTTCAAAGGTGTTGCGCATCGTGCGGGTGGCGAATGCGGCCGCGATCGTGAACTGTGCTAGTACCACTGCCGGCACAGCATAGGTAATGGTCACCACCTCTTGGATCGCCCGGCCCGGCGCACTTTGGCAAAGGATCAGCAAGCTGAGCCCGACGACGAGCGGCGGCAGCACCACGGGCACTTCGAGTAATACTTCGAGCAATCGATGGCCGGGAAAGCGTGTCCGGGCCAGCAAATAACCGAGGGGCACCGCGACCCAAATGGCCAAAATCGATGCGGCGGAACTGCTGATGAGGCTGAGCCAAAGGGCCGCACGAATCTCGGGTACCCTCAGGGCGTCGATGAGATGGCCCGGCGAGGTGCTGGCGACATCGGCCACGAGCATTGCTAAAATCAAGGTGACATAAAGCCCACCGAGAAGGGACAACCCAACGAAAAAGGGCCAATCGCGGCGCTTCATTTCCGGTGCTCCGGCGGACGCAATCCCGCCGCCCGGAAGTACCGTCCCCCCCGATCCGGATCGGCCACAAACCGGGCGAACGCTTCCGCTTGGACGGGCTGCCGCGATTGTTTCAGTGTGGCGATGCGCACCGTGCCGATGCAGCCCTGCAACTCCGGGAGTTCCACCGTTTTCAATTGGGGATAACTGACAGCCACCACATTCCAAACAATCGCGGCGGGCACGGCTCCGACTTTGGCCGCATTGGCCGATTCGGTCACGGTGCCGGTTTCCACAAGGTGCGGGGCCAGTTCGTCCCAAAGCCCTTGTCCGTGCAACTGTTCCCGCGTGAGCTTGCCGATGGCACTCCCCGGCTGCCCCAGGGCGACCCGCTGATTCGGACGGAGCAAATCGGCCCAATTCCCAATCTCAGCGGAGGTGAGCACCACCGCGTGCATGGTGCCCAACGGCCAACTCCGGTCAATCAAACGGCGATCCTCGGCAATCCGGACGTAATTTTCATCTGCGGGCAGAAACAAATCCGTCGTCTCGGCGACTTGGGGGAACGACGTCCGCGTGAGCAAATCTTCCGACGCCCCGAAACGGAGTTCAATGCGGTGGCCCGTCTCGGCGGTGTAGGCTTTCGCGGCCGTTTCCGACGGCGTTCGTAACCCGGCCGCCACGCCGACGATGAGCGGCCCGTCTCCGGTCGCGTTGGCTTCCAAACGCACCAATTCGACCAATAACCCGCCGAATAGGGCGAGCGTGACGCCGGCTACCAAGTGGGGACGCAGGACAACTTGCATGCCAGAATGATACGACTTCCGCCAGCGGGCCGTTTGTGTCCTAGATTTTCATAGCTTCGTGTCCCCGTGGCTCGGTGGTACCTCGGATGTACATGTTCTGTGCGAAATGTCAGACGCAATTCCCGGCCACCAGCATTTGCCCACGCTGCAGCAGTCGGTTGCTGTCCCCGGGCGAAGTCACCGCGAATCTTTCGAATTTGAGCGAACTTCCACCATTGCCTCTCCAAACGACGGTGACCGGCCGCGTCCTCGTCGGCTCCATTCTCGCCTTAGGGCTGCATTTGGCACTGCGCGAATGGGGGGCTTTTCTGGGCCTCTTCGACGACGCAAATTCCAGCGTGGCCTACGTGGCCGGTTACAGTTTACGCATTGTCGCGGCGATGGTCGGTGGGTTTTTCGCAGGGGCAGGACGGAGCAATTCTTTGTGCAGCGGGGCGGCCATCGGTCTGCTATCGGGCCTCGGCTGGCTCGTCGTCGATTCGTATCCCAACCTTCAATTGGATGCTCTGAATGTCGGCCTGGTGATGGGAATGGTCGGCGTGGCCGGCGCCTGCGCGTTGGCCGGAGGGCGGATCTGGCCGGCGATTGTGGAACTCCCGGAATTCGAGTCGCCGCGTCGCAGTTCGCTGCTGAAATTCATCGTCGGGGGCAAGAAGCCAAATCTCACCCCCCCGACCCGGTGGGCCCGACTCCTCGTGTCGTCGCTGGCCGTGTTGATCGTGGTCATGGGTGCCGACGGTGGTCGAGCGCTGTTGAAAAAGCTTCCGTTGGGAACACTCAATTTAGGGGGACAATCGGCGATCCCCCTGGTCGATTTTCAAATCGCCTTCGTTGGAATCGTATTATGTGGTTTGATCGCCGGGGCGTCCACCGGGGCCGGGTTGCGGCACGGCATCATCGCAGGATTTCTCGCCGCGTTCGTCGTCGTCGCAGCGTACACTCAACAGCCCCCGGATCATTTTGCCTGCTTGGAATATGTTCTCGATAAGGTCAGCGCCCGTGAAAGTACGCTCCAAAGCGTAGTCGCAATCGGTGTCACCATCGCGACCACGGTGGCGATTTCCGGCTGGATCGGCGGTCAACTCTTCCCACGCCTCCGCAAGCAAGGTCGTCGTAAAACCGATTATTGAGCCTGAGCGATGTCGGCTGACCCACGGCCTTTAGCGCAAGTCAACGGCTCGCCCAGTTCGGCAAACATGCATCGGTAATACCCGTCGAACACGCCGCAAGCCCTCCGACGCCGAACGACGATGAGCTGGAAGTCCCAAAAACGATTCACGCCCCGCCGCCGGCTGCATCGCCTGGTTCGACCTCACGCGCCGATGGGGGCCGGCATCTCCTGGCTATGCTGACGCACGAAGCTCGCGAGTAAATCATATGGGTTCTCAGGCGAGCGAAAGAACTCATCCGTTAACGCATTGAGGGCCTCGCTGTGGGGAAACCACGGCGGGCCACCAGTCACCAGTGCTCGCCGCAGCAGCGAGGCCACGCGAGACAAACTGACCTCCTCGAACGCGGCCGGAGTCTCCGCCGCGTGGGCACCGGACGGGTTACACAGGAACTGGCGAATACCGCCGTTGTTGACCTCGCCGACGAACTGCCAGGCAAGGAATACCACCCGCTCCGGCCCGGTCAGGCCGCGGAGTCCTGCCTGCTCGTACCGCGGCCAGATCGCAGTGTACGTGCCGAAGACAAGATCGTAGTCCGGATCTAGCGATGCCAACCCGCACGCCCTCCTACCGCCGAACGACCAAGCTCAGGGGCCGGGGCCACTCGGTAAGCTACGAACTCCAGAAAGCCTACATGTCCCCGCCGTCTGCTACAGCGCCTAGTTCGGCGTCTAGGGGCCTACACCTCGACCCGATCCGCCAAACCGCAGGCGACGGTCTCGATCGCTGTCAATGACCGGCCGACCAACAGTTGCATGGCAACCCCCTCTGGGGACTGCCCGCACAGTTCCGCGATCACACCGGCGACCTGATGCCGGACACGATCAGCGTCGGCCAGCGACCCCGCCGCATTTTCGATCACACCGAGCGACAGTTCGGCGGCGCGTCCAACCACCCGCTGGCCCCGACGACCGCTGGCGAGCACCACGAGCGCGACGCCATGGGCCATCGCCGGCGCACACATGCGGACCGGCGGCCGAAGCTCCCGCACTGCGTCTACGACTGCCATGCCCGCTGCCAAGCTACCGCCCGGCGACTCGATGCAGAGAGTGACAGGCTGCCGCTCATCCTGATGCCGCAGAAACAGCTACTGGGCGATAGCCACTACGGCCGTGGCGTCGGTGATCGCGCCGTCGAGTCGGACGATGCGGTGTAGGAGCGCCTCCTCGGGGTTGTGTGGGTCGGGCACTTTCCGCTTCCAAAACCTTCGCCACACGGAAGCCCTCCGCCGCCGAACGACCCAGCTCAGGGGCCGGCGGATGGCGCACCGAGCATCCAAATTGGAGTGACCCCGCCGGTGTCTCCTGCATCGCCTGGTTCAACGCCAGGAACCATACACACCCGGCTCAGGGATACCCGCCCTCCTCGAAGCCGAGCGAACGGATGATCTTGGCGGTGACGCCCTTTTCTCGGCCTGCGTCATCTCGTCGAATGTCACGATGGACTTCGCGCCTTGGCCACTCGGAAGCCCACTTTAGTCGAACGATCTAGCTCAGCCGCCGGCCGACAGCCCAGTCATGCGGGACAACACCCCCATCTTCTTGCGACCGGTTGCCACAGCGAAATCAGTCAACTCTCGCAGGCAACAGACAGCGTGTTCGAGCGCCAGAGGGCTGCCCGCGTCCCAGAGAGCGTGCCATCGGGCGGCCACCGCCTCGACCTCGCCCGCCACCGCTCGCAGCTCCGCCACGAACTCCGGCAGCACGAGGTCGATCGGGTTGGGGGAGCCCTGCATGTTCTGATACCACGCCTCGCACTCCGGGGTACCGTCCGCCGGGAACAGATGATTCTGTACTTTAACCTCCCGGATGATCTCGGCAACTGTCCGCGGAGCTTGGTGAATAGCTGCCCGCAGGCACTGCAGCTCCAGCTCGGTGACGAACTTCAGGTACACCTCGAGCCGGCGGCGGGGGAACCGGTTCTCCCACCACAGACGGGCCTCGTCCGGGTTGCCCGCCCGCCACACCGTGCCGTAGCCCATCCTCGCACCCTCCCGCCGCCGCACGACTAAGCTCAAGGGCCGGCGGCGGGTGCTCTGAGCATCCAAATTGGAGTGACCTAGCCGCTCCCCTGTAGCGCCTGGTTCGGCGTATCCGCTAGTCGATGGTGAACGGCACGCTCTTGTCGAAATCAGCCCGCTCCGCCGGCGTCAGAGCCGACCGCAGCACCCGGAGAGTCTCGCCGCCAACCAGTTTCCGATTCTCGATGTACATCCAGTCGCTAATCTTGTCCGGGGCGACCGTCACCTTCTGGCCCATCTTGACGGACTTTAACTTCTCCGGCTCGTTGTTCACGGTGCCGGTGAACTTGGCCCCGTCGAAGCTCACGGGAGTGAGCCACATGTGCTCGGTGTTGCCGCCATCGGTGAACCCCATTTTGATAGAGAACGCGGACTGCCCGGCCTTCGGCGACTTGAGGGCGGCAGTGAACGTCTTAACGGTGGCCCGCGCCTTCTCCATCGCCGCGTTCATGCGGGGGTCGTCTTCGGCTACATACGTCACCTTGTCCGCCGGGTGCTTCTTCCCGCACCCAACGAAGATTAGGACAACGACCACCACGGTTCCGAGCCAACGACCCATCGAGTGACCGCCGACCGCCGAACGACCAAGTTCACCTGCCGGCGGGGCGCAGGCGAGCTGGAAGTCACAGAAACGAATATCACGCCCCCGCCATCGGCTGCAGCGCCTGGTTCCGCGTCCGGCTATTGCTGGCGACCCAGCGAGTATCGCACCCCACCGGCCGCGTGTCTATGCCCACCGCGTTCTTGCACTGCGTCATGACTGCCGAATGACTCAGCTCAGCCGCGGTGGAGGCTGAGACGCCAGTGACTGCCGCAAAAACCCCCACGCCCCCGCCGTCGGCCGCGGTGCCAGGTTCGGCCTGCCCTTGTTGCGCGGCCGACGCGCGGCTCGTCACGCCGAGGGCGGGGCAACGATCCGGTAGACGACGCACTCTTGGCCGACCCCGTTCGCCCTCGTCCCGTCCAACACCCCTCCGACCTTCTCGACCGCCCGCCGGGATCGAATGTTGTGCGGGCCGACGAGGAAGACGACGCTCCGCACGAACCGCAGGGCGTGCGTCACCATGAGCCGCTTCATCTCCCCATTGTACGCCCCCCCCCAGTGGGACCGGGCCAGGAATGTCCAGCCGATCTCGACCTCGCCCGCGGCCTCGTCGTGCCCGTGATACCGCGACGAGCCGATCACCCGCCCGCTTTGGAGATCGACGGCGACTAGCGCCCCGCCGGACCCCGACGCCGCGTCGAAGAACGCCCGGAACACCTCTTCCCGATGGCGGGTGGGTTCCGGGTGCTGCTCCCATATGAGTGGGTCGGCGGCCACGGCGTACAGGGCAGCGAAATCGTCCGGGCGCAGCGGACGGAGCGCGAGCAAGTCCCCTCGGAGGTTCGGCTGACGATCAAACTGCATACCGCCCCCTCCTCCGCCGAACGACCCAGCTCAGGGGCCGGCGGCGGGCACACTTAGCAACACATTCCGAAAAGCCTACGTGCCTCCGCCGTCGGCTGCAGCGCCTGGTTCGGCGTCTTGGGCTGCGCCGCCCCGGCTGTTGCGGACCACGCGCCAGTTGCCGAGGAAGTACGGCCAGCCCGGCTGAACTACTGGGCCGGACCCTTCAACACCTCCGGCGGTGGACAAGCCGGATACCGCAGTACCGTCACCGCCTCGCAGGAACCGCAGGCCGCGACCTCCAGCGGCCACTCACTCAACCGAAGTCGGTAGAACTGCGGCCGCCGGTGGCAGTGCGGACACACCGGCACGAACAGGGGGCGGAAGTACAGCCTCCGGTAGACAGGCGACGCCCCTGTTAGCACCGCGGCGATGCCGCACGCCACCCCGAATGGCGCGACCGCCAGTGGTCGGGCGATGAAGAGGGCGGGCGTGCTGACGGCGACCCCAGCCAAGAACAGCCCACCAAGCACGACGAGGTCGATCAGAGTCAGCCTCATCGCAGTGCCGCGCCGCGCGCCCTCGGCCGCCGAACAACCCAGCTCAGGGGCCGGCGACAGGCGCACTGAGCAACCAAATTGGAGTGAGGCTGCCGGTCCCCTGCAGCGTCTGGTTCGGCATCATAACTCATCGCAGAGCGGAGCACCAAACCCAATCCGGACTCCGAGGAGCCACACAAATTCTTCCCACACCAGCTGACCCAGCTATCACCACCTACCGAACACCAATATCGAAGATGCCGAACGACCCAGCTCAGGGGCCGGCGGGGGCCGAGTGAGCTACGATCCTGGGAAAGCCGTCATACCCCGCCGTCGGCTGCAGCGCCTGGTTCGGCCTGCTACTTGTCCTTCGTTGGCACCTTGAACGAGGCCGGCAGCCGCTCTACCACGGACTTGGGAGCCTTGACCAGCGCTTCGGCCGTCGTCTTGCCCCCAGGCGCAAACCCGACGGTGGACGACTTCGACCCCGCTGGACCTCCCGGCGGGTTGTCCGCGTACTCCAACAGGAACAGGGCGTCCCCGCCCCGGTACAACCACACCCGACCGGCCGACTCCACGACCACGAACCACCCCTTCGCGTCCGCCGACTTGACTTCAAACTTCTTGGCGACGCCGCCCGCAGACCCGACGAAGGTGACCTCGAACTTGGTTGTCTTGTCGTCGGCCGCGACCTGCACTCTCACCTTCCCGTCGAACAGCGTCTGCTCGCCCGGCTTGGTGATCGGTTCGACCGGAGGATCAGCCGCCAAGGAAAAACCGCCGAAGGCTAAGACGACAAGGGCGATAAGTCCACGCATAACCCACACCTCCACGGTTTCCGCCGCCGAACGACACAGCTCACCTGCGGCCGCCGCTTTGGGCGGCCGTCAGGTGCAGCGACTGGTTCGGCGAGCCTTCGCGGCGGCAAGCTCCTGCGAGACTGTCGCCACCCAGAAACTCCCACCACCGATCCCGCCACGCCACCACGCCTACCTCAGGAGCGACTAATCCACCCCCACAGCGAGGCCGCACCTCACGACGCACGTTCTAGCCCGCACCCACGACCACCGCGACTTTGCACGTCGCTGGCCCAGGCCGCTGCCCCGTGCTCGACTATGGCACGGCATCAGCTTGCAACTACTCTTTTTTCACCATCGGCAGCTCCTTGATCTCGATCCTGCGGAAGCTGATGCCGCTTCCCTTCTCCGGATACAGGGTGAAATACCCGGACCGCTGCCGGTCCGCCTGCCGCACATCAGCCGTGGTCTTGCCGTTCACATTCAGCGTGATGCGGTCGCCGACGGCGATCACTTCCAGGGTGAACCAGGTGTTCGCCGGGGCGGCCGCCGAGGACACTTCCACGAGGATATGCCATGGGCCATGCAGGGCGGGCAATACTTTTCGCAGGAGGCTGCCCGTTTGCCAGCGGCCCTCCGTGCCGAGCTGCGCGTAGAAAGGCCCAGGCTCGCCCTCCAGGGGGGAGCGGAACCGGACGCTGCCCCCGGCACCGTTCACCATCGCCTCGACGACGAGGTGGAAGTCGCTGAAGTCGTCGCGGACGCTACGCAAGCTGGCCCAGTTGTCGCTACGACCGACGAGGATCCCGTCTTGCACTTTCCAGGCGTTCGGTTCTTCGGGACCCAGGGGCTGCCATCCGGACAGATCCTTGCCGTTAAACAGTCCCGTGAATCCATCGCCTTGTTCGGCGGGTACTTTCGCCCCTGAGTCCCGCTTCGCGAGCGGTGCGGAGGCCGTGGGCCGGTCGAAGCCTCCCTTCGCGGCTGGCTGTTCGGCGGGTGCCTTCGCCCCCGTGTCCCGCTTCGCTTGGGGCTCGCCCCTGGGTGGCATTAGCACAACCAGTGCGCCACCGAAGAGGAGGAGCGCCGCAAGGGCCCCACCGCCGATGAGTAGGCTTTGCGTGCTGCCCCTGTGAGCCGGGGACCGCGCGCTATACTGTGCAGTCGCGCACCCGTCCAGTTGGGCGGGGCCGTCCGGCTTCAGGCACTTCCTCAGGGCGAACTTGCGGATCGCCTCCAGCATCTCCTTCAGCTCTTTGCTGGCCTCCGGGAACGTCCCGATCAGATCCTTCTGCTGCCGGGCGACGGACTCGACCCACCGCCCGCGCTCACCCGGCTGGCCGGCCAAGGTATCGAACCGCTTCAGAGGGAGGCCGAGGAACTTGCAGGCGCGTGTCACGTCCAGCGTCTGCGGGTCGAACTCCCGCACCCGCCGGACGGTCATGCCGAAGTTCTCCGCCAACCGCCGATCCGCGTCCGGGCTGCCGTTCTCACTCAAGCCATCGATGGCATCGGCCTCTCGCGACATGTGTTTTACACCTCTTGGTACCGTTGATGCCTTGAGGGCGTAACAGGGTGGGGCGCTCGATTTTGGTGGCCCTTCCTCCGCACCGTCACACACCGCGCCCTGCTGCCGCCGAACGACCCAAGCTCAGCAGCCGGCGGGGCTGAGTGAGCTTCACGCCACGAAAAGCCGTCGTGCCCCGCCGGTCTGCTGCAGTGCCTGGTTCGGTG
>JAYSYJ010000080.1:0-6370 GCA_043727675.1 Fimbriiglobus sp. | reverse complement strand
CGCAATTGGCCGAAAGTGTTCGTCGTCTCGATTCGTTTGCAAAGTCCTCGATATCAGACCCTGACGTCTTGCGAGTAATCGGCCGTGCATACTTTTTCAACGCACGTAGCTTTCAACGGCTGGGGCGAACTTTCGAATGGGCCGAGACTGACCGCAAGGCAATTGCTATTCGTCGTAAAGTTTGCGAGTTGAAGTCCAAAGACTTCGATTCCTGGGATGCACTGGCCTATTCATTGGGATTCTTGGCCAACGCACTGTTCCCGTACGGTGGGCAGGAGGGGGAGGACGCTTATACCGAAGCGGTCAAAATCTGGGATGATTTGGAAGATCGTCATTCCAAGGCTTTCGTTACCCACGTCAACCGCGCCCTCGCGTTAGATCGACTCGCATACTACCAGACCGAAAATGACCAACTTGAACTGGCAGAGAAGATATTGGGTCGCGCAGCCCAGCACCTTCTGCTCGCACAAGAGAAAGAGCCGAAAGCAGATAACCTTCAAACAGCACAAATCGGTCATTCTTTCCAGACGGCTCGGTTACGGGCCAAACAAGGCGACCACGTAGGTTGCCGTGAAAACGTCACTGAGCTGATCAAGGCCGGAGGTCGTCAGAAAATGGCCAATTTCGATGCAGCCGTCCTGTTATGCTGGTGCTCGAAGATTGCTGAAGAGGATTTGAAACTCACCCCGGAAGAACGAACCAAGCTATCCCTCCAGTTTTCAAAAGAAGCTGTCGAACGCTTGTGGATTTCAATCGAAGCTGGCTACGACAACTCGACCGCGATTGAATCAAACTCTCTATTGGGTCGGCTATCGGAACGAGCCGACTTTCAGGGTGTCATGAAACAACTGAAGTCCAGAAAGTAGCGAGCTTGCTTCGCAACACGAATCATCTGCTGCCGGTCATATCTTTGGGGGAGTCGATTCACCCGTTCTTTCCAAATTGATTCGATCGGATTCGCCGTGACACCGCGAGGACAGAACACTGTCTTCGGGATGACCGGGCATGAGTAATGGTTCTGTTCCCGACTTGTTCTGCCTGACCGCACCAATGGCGTTGAGTTCTGGTCCTTGGAGAAGGATGCCTCCTTTTGCATGGACCCTGAACTTTAACCCGGAGGTGCTTTATGGCACGCTCAGTGCCGGACTCGGCATGGATTCCCGCCCTCGCAAATGTGGGGGTGGTTATCGCCGACCCGACCACGTTCGTCAGCACCCTTTCGTCGATTTCCGACGAGAAAGTGATTCGGACGATTGTCCGCCTCACGCTGACAGAACACGTCCCCGTTTCCTTTGACCGACCCGTTGCCGCGTTGATTCAAACCAACGCCGCTTGGGAGAAAGCGCTCAACGACGAACTCGATGCCGACCGCATCGAGTTCTGGTCGTGGGTGCTGAAAATCAAGCCAGTCAAAGTGAACTAATGTTGTCAGAAGGCTTTGTGGGGCCTTCAACCAAGGAAGCACCTGCCCGGTCTTCCCCACTCGATTCCCACGTCCCGCATTTCCACCGCACACCTCCCCGCATATTCGCTGCGATCCTTGGGCCGTCCCCGCGTTCTCTTTATGGAGAGTCGTCGGTCATCCCATTCCGCTAGTTCGAGAACACATGCTTCCATTCTTTTCGTATCTCCGGGACAAGGCACGCGAAGCCGTGCTGGCTGGCGTCCAAGACGCCTTGGATCAAATCGACCCGGTTCTCACGAACCGCACGCCGGTGCTTTCAACGCCGAGCATCGCTGCCAGTCCGGTGCCTCAACTCAATGCCGCCGAAAGCGTCGCGAGTCCACATCCGACGGAAGCACCACCAGTGACTTCCCCTCCAGCGGCACCACAAACCAGCGGCGGGCTTCAAGAACGTCTCGCTCAAGCAACGAACTCAATTGGCTTGAACAACACGGCCATCAATCCGCCAAAACCGTCCAGTCCGAAACGGGGCCGAGGGCGACCAGGGGAAGGAAATGAGTCATGACGCTCACCACTCGTGACCTCGAAATCCTTCACGCGCTGTGTCGAGCCGTTCGGCTCTTTGCCTGGGACCAAATTCGAACGTGGTGGCCGTCCGGGGCCGGTCAAAGACTGGCTCTTCGTCGTTTGGCACTCCTCATTCGCTTTGGATTGCTACGCCGCTACCGCGTTCATGCCCGCCCCGTGCCGTGGCCCAACCGGGCGGCCGTTGCTTGGAGTCCCGGACAACCGGTGCCCGACATGTTCGCCGTGGCCCACGTTTTGAGAAGCCGGTGGAATCGTCCGCCGCAAACGACCACCGTCTACGTCGCCACCAAGCGGGCCGCACACCTACTTGGCGGTGTTGCACGCGGACAGGTGGGCACGCCCTATCAGGCGTCCCACGACCTGGGTGTTTCCGCCGTTTACTTGCACTATTTGCGACATCGACCTGAAGACGTCATCGCCTGGGTCGGGGAAGACTTGGGTGGCAGAGCCCTACGCGGAAATAAACGCCCCGACGCGGTCGTGCTCGACCCCGTTCGACGACGCCATTTCGCCGTCGAGTTCGGTGCGGGCTATCCGCCCGCCCGACTCCTTGATTTTCACCGGCACTGTGAACGATACAGCCTGAACTACGAAGTGTGGTGACGCGATGGACGATTCGAGCCGAGAGGCAATCCTGGCCCGCATTCTTCGCTTTGGTCTGACGACCGCAGACGACGTTCACCGCCACCTTTGCCCCGAGGTGAGCTTGAATGCCGTTCGCAAGATGCTTGCGAAGCTCGTCTCAAGCGGTTGGCTCAACGCCTACCCGCTTCCCGAGCGGGACAAGTATTTCGTCGCCGGCAAAAAGGCCGTTCTGGAGCACGCGCTCGATTCGAGAAAGTCCGTCGCGTTTGGACCGCTCGCACTGCCGACTCGCATCGGCGTGTTGCTGTATTGCAGTCGTCACCCGGTCATCAAGCCCAGTGCCGACGAGTTCAAACGTCAATTCACGGACCTGTGCCGACCGGGCCTCTCGGTCACGAATTACATCTACGAGACCGGGGCACGGTTACGAATCGGCTGGCTGCTCGTAGACCACGGCACGGAACCGAAGAAAGTCGTCTCCAAAATCCGCAGCGTCGTTCGTGACCGCAAGGAATTGCCCGCCTTCAGGGCGGCCATGCTCAAGGAAGAGTTCTTCATCGCAGTACTGGCTCCTTCCGACGGACGGTGCGAACACTTGCGGCGGGTCTATGCCCGTCAACCGCTCCGGCTCATCGATGTGCGGTTCGTCCCGATTCCGGAACTTCTCCCCCTCCTCGTCACCGAAGGCTGATCGTGTATCCCGATTGGAACCCTGCCCCGGACCCACTTCAGCCGCGACACCTGCCGACCGGGAGCGAATCGGCCGATTGGTGCGAACTCAGCGAACGGGTGGATGAACTTCCCAGGCGGAAGGCAACGCTAATGTCGATTCGCTATTTGGCGAATCTGAACCTGCTCGGGGCTTTCGTCGGTGTGTTCCCACGGTACGCAAGCGGAACCGACTGGTCCGACATGCGGGTCATTTGGCTCATGGTCTTGGCCGCGAAACTCGCCATTTGCTTCGGGCACTTTCTGGCGGGGTTCCACCTTCTTCGCTACTGGCTAATCCTCACCGCCATTTGGATTTTGCTCGGTGGCGTTCTCGGTCTGCAAACCGAAGCACCTGAGGCCCGCACCGGCTATCTGTTTCTCTTTCCAATCGCCGTCGGGTTTGCGAGTTGGCTGGCGTTTCTCGTCGCAACGCAGTTTGCCTATTACGCGGCTGCAAACCTCAACAACGAATGGTTCGTCTCCGACGCATGGCGCTGCGACTGGAACGCCTTTGCCGACGGCCGACGCCCACACCACCGGGTGGAGCTCCCGGTGATGCCCCGAGCCGTCGTGGCCATCGCCGCCGCAATGCTCATCGGCGGGATCTTCAACGAGTGGACTGGATTTGGAGCGGTTTGGTTCCTTCTGGCCTTACTCCTGATCGCCCCCGTGTTTTGGCCAAGGGGCACCGACCCCATCGAGTGCCTTGGCGCGGGATGGCGAGCGTGGGAAGTCTTCCTCACCTATGAACGCAAACCGTGCCTTGCGCCGGGAGCGTTTCGGTTCCCGACACGCTGGCTCCGGCCTCACGCCAGACGAGTCCTCGCGTTGTTCACCCCGATCGTGCTCGCGTCCGTTTCCGTCGGCACGATGTTGCCTGCGAAGTGGCCTCAACCCGCTTCAGCTTCGTTTATCGAACGTGCTTCCGGCCCGCACCAAACGGTTGCCTCAGCGCCGATGACCCGCGTCGAACTGGATCATTACGACCGCATAGCCTTCCGTGGGGAGCAAGAGGCGTATCTCTCGTTCATCCGCCGTCGCCGGGGCAACGAAGCCGAGCAGTTTCGTGTCGAGCAAAAAAATTACACCAGAACCGTTCTCACCACGGGGGTGACATGCGTTCTGATTCCGCCAGCCGTGGTGTTCGGAACTCTGGTGTTCCTTTTCGGCCCGGCACTCGCTGCTTACCGCCGCAATCTCGATGGGAGTCCGCAATCGTGAGTCGAGTATCCAGCTATCGAAATTGGGACCGCCGCGTGGACCGCATCCTGCATTCCCGAAACGACCTCGAACGTCGTCACCTCTACTTGGGTAAAAGCAAAGGTTTCGACTACCCGCTCTACCTCGACCGCAAGTTGCTGAACATGCACGGTTGGGTTCACGGCGGCAGCGGTTCTCGTAAGACTTCGCTGAGCTTTGCAAGTCTCATCACCCAACTCATCGCCGGGGAAAGCCCCCGGCGGCTCGACTGGCTGAAGTCGCAAGGCCTTGATGCCGGTGAGCGAAGTTCCGTCGTCGTGCTCGACTTGAAAGGGGATCGGTCCCTGCTGTGGAACTGTTATCTGGAGGCCCAGTCGGCGGGCATTCCCTTCAAAGTCTTCACAAACGTCGTCGGGCAATCCAGCCACGTCTTCAACCCGCTTTCCGTCGAACACTTGGCGGCACTGACCACGACCAACCAGCGTTGTCAGACGATCCTTCAGGCCCTCTCGGCAGAATACGGCCAGGGATACGGGCAATCGTTCTACTCGGCGATGAACGAGATCGTGCTCCTTCAATACCTGCTCAAGTTCGGAATCGGCCATTCCTTCTCCGAGTTGCACGCGCTCCTTTCGTCACCGGAACTTTATCCCGGTGCCAAGGCCGATTGGAACAAGGCCCAACACTTACCGGCACTCGCCGCGCGTCTCGCCGGCGTCTACCCGCTCAATTTGCTGCTGGCGGATTTGCCCGATCGTCCCGACGTGTTCCGCGAACAAATCGTGATGCCCGAGGTGTTGCGCAAGAGTCAGGTGGTTTACTTCTACCTGCAAACCGCCATCGAGAAGACAACCGTTTCCGCCGTCGCAAAACTCGCCCTCTACATGCTCTTTTGTGCCGCCGCCGCTCGCAAGCATCAGGACCGCCACCGGGTCTACGTGTTCATTGATGAGTTCCAGCAAGTCATTTCGGCGAACCTCGCGTTGCTACTCGAACAGGCCCGGTCGATGGGGTTGAGTCTGGTACTCGCCCACCAGAACATCGGCCAACTCAAGGCCGACCGGGCAACGGATTTAGTGGACGCGATTGAATCCTGCGTTGGCTTCGAGCAGGCTTTCAAACTGGCGGGAGAGCGGGAATACCAACGGATGCAAACGCTTTCAGGGCTCAAGCGGGACTGGAAAGTCAGTTGGTTTCAAGACGGCGGGATGCCGGACCCCGCCGTAAGTCAGGAAGGGTTCACGGCGTCGGAAGTGCATTCCCCTCGACTCGGCATCAACGACCTCATCGAGATCAGTGCCGCCCCGTTTGAAAGCGTCGTCCGCTTCAGCGAAGGAAGCGGATACACGCAGTTCAGCGGCTACTCCGTGCCGCTCGTCGGCGAGTTCCACATCAGCGCCCACGAATACGGGCTTCGCGAAGCGGCCGGTTGGCCGGACGACCTCGGCACCGGGACCGTCACCGTCGAAGGCGACACCGCCGTTTACCGGCTTACCGAGCGGGCGAATCGAGCGCTCGATCTTGCCCGACTCGATGCCACCTTGGGTGACTAACCACTTCGGTTCAGTGCCCAAACCAATTCACATACCACGACAAGGAAACTTTATGAGCACCAACATGCCCAGCACCGCTCCCAACACCGCACCAAGCACCCCCTCCACTCCGCTTCTAAACGCTCAACACCCGATTGAACGCCCCGACTTGAGACCGCCAGAATTTTCTCCCCCTTGGTATCGCAAGCCGAGTGCATTCTACGTGTTCATCGGACTCGGATTGGCCTTGTGGCTGATCGTGCGAAGCGTTCTCGTTCCTTCGATTCCGCCTACCAAAGCAACCAGCGACCCGCTGCCGACCGACGCGGCATCGCCGGCAACGGCCTTC
>JAYSYJ010000079.1:0-2037 GCA_043727675.1 Fimbriiglobus sp. | reverse complement strand
TCATGGAGGCCGCGATCTGCCCGTCGACGACCAACCCGACGCGGGCCACCTCGGACGTTTCTAGTAACAGCCAGCGTCCGTCCATTTGCCCGGCGGGGTGTCAGCCGCGCCCCTCTGTCTTAGAATCTCGTGTATTGAATGAAGATTCCCCGCGAAATCACCGTGGCGAACCGGTTTTGAGATCCAGCGCATGGCAACGATTCACGTCGATGGCGGTTCCCGCGGTAACCCCGGCCCGGCCGCGTTCGCGTTCGTCATCCACGTTCCCGGTCAAACCGACATCGAAGGTGCCGGCACCATCGGCGTCGCCACGAACAACATCGCCGAGTACACGGCTTTGATTCGCGCACTCCAAAAATCGGCCGAGTTGGGCCTGCGCGAAGTGGACATCCTCAGCGATAGCGAATTGATGGTGAAGCAGATGAACGGTGAGTACCGGGTTAAGAACGCCGAACTGCAAGATCTGTACTCCGAAGCGCAGGAGCTTCGTCGGCACTTCCAAAGCGTGACTTTGGCGCACGTCCGTCGCGAGAAAAACAAGCGGGCCGACGAACTGTGCAATCTGGCGTTGGACGGCAAACCGTTGGACACGCCCAGCCGCGCTATGATCGGAACGCCAAAGCCACCTTCGGCGCCCAAGGTTCATGCCAGCGATCACGCTGTGCGGGCGGATGTGCTGGCGTGCTTGACGGCCGCCGCGAAATCGTGGGCGACGAACGGCCCGGAGCAACCGCCCGTGGGCTTGGTCTGGGATCAAATTTGGTACATCCTCGAAGACGGGAATGTGCTGAAGAAGAAAGCGAACTAGCCCATGCTCGACATTCTCCCGTTCGCCGCGATTGCCGACAGTGCCCTGTTGCAAGTGGGTGGCAAGGGGCTGAGCCTCGCCCGCACCTTGGCGGCCGGGTTACCGGTGCCGCCCGGATTCGTCATTTCCACCGGGGTCTATCGCCGACTGTTCCAAGCGGGCATCACCAGCGATGCCGATTTCGTGCGGAGCTTGGAGACGGCCTACCGTGAATTGGGTGGCGGCCCCGTGGCCGTGCGTTCGTCGGCGACCGCGGAGGACGGTGCCGAGACGAGCTTCGCGGGGCAACAAGAGACGATCCTCGGCGTCGTCGGCGACCACGATTTGCGGGTCGCCGTGGAGCGGTGTTGGAAGTCTCTTTTCACCGAGCGGGCCATCGCGTACCGTCGGCAACAGGGCATCCCGGACGACGGGGCGGCCATGGCCGTGGTCGTGCAGCACCTCGTTCCGGCAGATGTTGCCGGCGTACTGTTCACCCGCGATCCGCAAGATCCGACCGGGCAGAACTTGAGTGTCGAAGCGTCGTGGGGCTTGGGCGAAGCGGTCGTGAGCGGGCGCGTGTCACCGGATCGGTTCCGGGTGAATCTGGCGACCGGCACCGTCGTGGAGAAACACGTCGGCCTTAAAACGATGGAGTTCACACCGACGGGCGAACGGGCCATCGAAGTGGCGCGGCAAACGGAACTCTGCCTCAGTGACAGCGACTTGTCCGCACTCGCGGAACTGGCCCGCCAAGTCGAAACCTGCTATGGTGCCGCGCGCGACATCGAATGGGCTATCGCCTCCGGGACGCTCTATTTACTGCAAGCGCGGCCAATCACCACGGCGACGGTGGTGGAGCGCGACGCACTGCGTCAAGAGATCATCGGGGAACTTCGCACCCGCGCCGAACCGGGCGGGACTATTTGGGTCTCCATGAGCATCAGCGAGGTGCTCCCGGAGCCGACGCCGATGACCTGGGCCATCGTGAGCCGCATGCTGGCGCAAGATGGTGGCTTCGGGGCGATGAACCGCGATCTCGGCTCCAGTCCGGATTTATCTCTTGGCAGTCAATCGGCCTTCGACCTCGTAGCCGGCCGACCGATGATGAACCTGTCACGGTTGCCGCGGATGCAATTCGCCCGCCCACCCTTCGCCTACCCGTTCGCCAAGTTCAAAGCCGATCCCAAACTCGCGCTCAGACCGGTGCCGACTCTGCTCGGGTTCGGCGGCCTCCGCGGCATCGTGCG
>JAYSYJ010000078.1:0-19378 GCA_043727675.1 Fimbriiglobus sp. | reverse complement strand
CGTCGAGAAATCGGGTGTCGTCTTCGCCGTCACGCACAACTACACCGGCTACCCGCTCGTGCGCCAAGCCCGCGAGATGATCTTGAACGGGGAACTCGGCGAAATCAACGCGATCCGCAGCACCTACATCCAGGGTTGGCTGCGCACCCGCCTCGAAAGCGGCGATCAGAAGCAGGCCAAATGGCGCACCGATCCGAAGCAATCGGGCATCGCCGGCTGCTTCGGCGACATCGGTACCCACGCTTACAACCTCGGTCGCTACATGACCGGATTGCTGCCCGTGGAAATCTCCGGGCATCTGAAGATCTTCGAATCGGGTCGCGCCCTCGACGATTACGGCACCGCTCTCATCCGCTTCGACAACGGTGCACTCGGCAACGTCACCGCGTCGCAAATCACCCACGGCCGCGAGAACGATATGTCGATCGAGATCGACGGCACCAAAGGGGCGATCCAGTGGCGGCAAGAAGAGCCGAACTCGTTGATCGTCCGTCGCAACGGCGACGCGCACAAAATTTACACCCGTGCCGGCGGCCCGTACCTCGGCGCCGCTGCCACCGCCAGTGGACGCCTGCCCGCCGGCCACCCGGAAGGCTTTTTCGAGTGCTTCGCAAACGTCTACACGGCTGCCTACGACGCCATGGTGAAACGGGCCACCGGCGAAACGGTGGAGCGGGTGAACACGGTTTACCCGAACATTTACGACGGTGTCGAAGGGATGCTGTTCATCACGAAAGCAGTGGAAAGCAGCTCGCAGAACGGGGCGTGGATTCCTTTTCGTCACAAAGCCAGTCGGCGGTAGTACTGGGAGCATGCGATGAATCGTGTCCGATTGGCAATATTGGCAATATTGGCCTTGGCGGCTTCGATTTCCCATTCGATGACCGCCGAAAGATCAGCATCACCGCCAAAGACTGGAAACCCCTCGAACCGCTGAGATAGTCCGGTAGAATGGTGGCAGAGGAGAACGACCATGGCGACCCTGACGATCCCGGATGCCACTTACAACATGCTCGTGGCCCGCGCCGCGAGGGTGCGTGTGACACTGGAAGATTTCGTGGTGCCTTTGCTGGAACGGGAGTTGTATTCTCCTCCACCACCGCCACCATTGACGGGCGAAGCGTGGCAACGGGCCTTTTCGGCACTGACGCTCAAAATCCAAAACGAAGCTCATCTCTACCCCGCCGACCATGTTGTCGAAACCGACCGCGGCAGCATCTACAGCGAACGGGAAGACGCGCAACTGTGATTCACGTCGACACCAACGTCCTGATCCGGTTCTCGAAGCAAGCCGATCCCGGTCATGGAATCGCACTCGCCGCGATTCACAAGCTCCAAGCCAATCGGGAAGTGCTCGTGATCTTCCCGCAAACCCTGTACGAATTTTGGGCCGTGGCGACTCGTCCTTTGAACGTCAATGGATTGGGTTGGACGACTCCCATGTGCGAAACCCGAATCGCCGAATTGAAGCCGCTCTTCCGCTTCCTCCCCGATCCACCCGGTCTTTACGACACGTGGCAGCGACTGGTGGTCGCACACGATTGCAAGGGCAAAGTCGCCCACGATACTCGGCTGGTGGCTGCCATGCAACTTCACGGCATCGACCGCATCCTGACATTTAACGTGGCCGATTTCGCCGGCTTTTCGGCTATCACGGTCGTTGAACCGGCGTCGGTCGCACCTTAACCCCGTTTCACATGCGACTCCAAATCGTACTCGCGGATCAGCAGATCGAGACGGGGTGATAGCACCGCGAACGTGCCGGCATCGGTGACGACGGTGAACTCCACGCGATCCGGATCGCCGTCGTTGTCCGATTCGTGATCCTGTGGCTCCATCCGCAGATTCCGCAGCGTGGTGTGGTTGAAACCGGTCGCTTCCAGCTCGGGCAAGTCGGCCAATTCTTCGAGCAAGTCGGCGAGTTTGACAGGATCGTACCGACCCTGAGCCTCTTGGTTGTTCAGGACGATGTTCAGTGCTTTCTCCCGGGCCGGGGTCAAATGCACCACCGACACGGGCACCTCGGTGATGCCCAGTTCCTGAATGATTCGCAACCGAAGGTGGCCACCCACCACATACCCGGTGGCCGCGTTCCAAATCAACGGTTCGACCAACCCGAATTCTTCCAGGCTGGCCTTCAGCTTGCGGTATGCTGGTGATGTCCGGCTCGGAACCCGACGCGGGTTGTACGGTGCCGGCAGCAGTTGGGCGACGGCCAACGTGCGAAGCTCGAAGGGGGCCATGATTGCGACTCCAAGAAAAACTGTCTATGAGTACAGTATACTATACAGATATATGGTAAGCAAATTATTCCCGCCGAAATTGTTGTGTGGCCCCGTGAACCCGTGCTGTCACTAAAATTCGTTCCATCAGAACGAACAATGTCTGCAGCGTGCAAAATCTGTTTCGGTGCGGCACTGCACTCGGTACACTCCACCATATTCCGTTCACCGTTTCGGAGCCTGTTCCATGCGTGCCCTAGTTGTTCTGCTCCTCGTCGCCGGTTTCGGCATGGCGGCAGATTCGAAAACCAAGCCCCTTCTCAGCGAGAAGCAACTGGCCGACGGCCGACTGCTGCTGTTCGACGGCGAAAGTACGTTTGGCTGGACCACTACCGGGGATGTGACCGTCGAGAAGGGCGTGTTGACGCTGGCTCCGGAAGCGATTGTCGAGTGGCCTTTCGCCCTCGGGCCCGGCAATGTGTTCCTGAAATTCCCCGATCTCGGCACCGGTTCGTTCAAAGTTGAATTCGGTTCCAGTACGCTCGAAGTCCGCAATCCGAAAGGGGATACCATCTCCGGGACGAGTCTCGGCGATGGCACGAGGGCAGTCGGCGCACTCAAGATCACCGCCCCGAAAGACAAAGCGATCTCCTTGACAGCGATTCACTTTCGACCGCAAGGGTGCACGTCGATCTTCAACGGGAAGGATCTGAAAGGCTGGAAGAAATTCGAGGGCGTAGCGAAGCGAGAACTCTCCGAGTTCACCGTGACCGACGACAAAGAACTGAAAGTGTCCAACGGCCCCGGCGACTTGCGCACCGAGGCGAAATACGGCGACTTCGCCTTGCAATTCGAGTGTAAAACCAACGGCGTTGCGCTCAACAGTGGGGTGTTCTTCCGCTGCGTTGCGGATGAATATCAGTTCGGGTACGAGTGCCAGATCCAGAATGGCTTCAAGGACAACGACCGCACGAAGCCAACCGATTTCGGCACCGGGGCGATCTATCGCCGCATCTCCGCTCGCAAGGTGGTGGCGAACGACCAGGAATGGATCAACGTCACGCTGATGGCACGCGGACCAAACATCGCCACCTGGGTGAACGGCTACCCGGTGGTGAGTTGGCTCGATGAACGGGTTAAAGACGACAATCCGCGGAAAGGGTTGCGCACCGCCGCCGGGCACCTCAGCATTCAGGGGCACGACAAGACGACGGACATTCTGTTCCGCAACTTGCGCATCGCCGAATGGAAATAATCCGGCTCAGCGATTCCATTTCACGCGCACGGCCGGATTGACGATCATCTCGTCCGGCCATGTTTTCTCGATGAGCAGCTTCGCAATTCCAACGGCAGCGGCGTGGGCCATGTCGAGCCGGGATTGCACATCGACACCGGCGGTGTGAGCCGAAACCAGTACGTTGTCGAGGGTCAACAACGGGTTGTTTCCCGGTGGTTCGTCGACGAAGACATCCAAGCCCGCCGCCGCGATCCGCTTCGATGTCAGCGCTTCGAAGAGATCGGTTTCGCGCACCACTTCGCCGCGGGATGTGTTGATCAGGTGCGCCGTCGGTTTCATCAAGTTCAACGAGCGGGCACAGATGAAATCTTGAGTTTCAGGCGTCTTGGGCACATGCAAACTGACGATATCGGCCCGCGACAGCAGTTCGTCGAACGGTAGCAGTGGAATGCCGTGGTGCGCCGCCCAGACGCCGTCGATGTACGGATCGCACGCGATCACGGGCATCAGAAAAGCTTTCGCCCGCAGGGCCACGGCCTGACCGGTGCGACCGAGGCCAACGATTCCGAGGGTGCGACCACGCAACGGCATCTGGGCGATGCGGGGCCACTGCCCGGCTTTGATTTTCTGGTTCTGCATCGTCAAGTTTTTGGCGAGTGCCAGCATGAGCAACAACGCGTGCTCGGCGACGGCGTCGTGATTGGTACCGGGAGCATACGTGACGGCCACGCCGCAATCGGTGGCCGCTTGAAGATCGACACCGTCGTAGCCAACACCGGCGCGGGCGATCACTT
This sequence comes from Fimbriiglobus sp., assembly GCA_043727675.1. GTDB lineage: Bacteria > Planctomycetota > Planctomycetia > Gemmatales > Gemmataceae > JALHQU01. Next base: position 15,125 of record JAYSYJ010000078.1, on the reverse strand, counting down.
TCAACCCGGCGGCCGCGGCCGTCTCGATGACGGCCCGCGAGTACGGCTCCGATCCCGCGAGGCTGGCCAAGCAGCCGGGCAACTGTTCCAGCAATTCGGGCGCGGTCAGTTGGGCCAACCGTTTCGGGTAAATCAGCTCGAAATCGTTCTCGAGCACGGGGGCATAAGATTGCGGGATTTCCCGCATCGGCGCCGGGGCGATCAGCACTTTGGGCTTCATGGAGGGGCCTATTGGGGTGAGGTCTCTTCGATTGTTACGGGTGCGGCACCATTTGTGTGAACGGGGGTACGAACGCTTGCACGCAGACGATCAACCCGACGATGCACGCTAAGAAGATGCTATGCCAGATCACCGCTTTGAAGATGTCCGCCTCTTTGCCGACTTGGTTCGTTCCGGCGGTGGCCACGCAAATGCTCTGGGCGTCGATCATTTTCCCCATCACTCCACCGGTACTGTTGGCGGTGCAAATGAGCACCTCTGCTTGGCCGCGCGTGAGATCGGGAAGGTAGCCCCCTTCGTGTAGTTGGCCGGCGGTGATTTTCTGCAAACTCCCGAAGAGTGCATTGCTGCCCGCGTCGGTTCCCGTGAGGAAGACGCCGAGCCAACCCAAGAGCGCCGCGAAGAACGGGTACATCGCCCCGGTCTCGGCGAAGGCGACGCCGAGGGTCGCATCCATCCCGGCATACTTCGTGACGTAACTCAGCCCCAACATGCAAGCGATGGTCGGGATCGGGATTTTCATGTTGTGCATGGTTTTCACCAGCACCCGTTTCAACACCCGTGGCGAGGTGCGGAGCACGATCGCGGACAGGAGCACCGCCACGACGCACGGTGTTCCCGCGGCCGTGAGCCACTTGAACTCGAAGACCGCTTTCTCCAGGCGCTCCTTGCCGACAGCTCCCGGTTTCTGGAGACGGTCGGCCCGTTCCACTTCCAAGTGCAACCGGGGCACTTCGATGGGATAGTACGAGTGGAGGATACCCAGATCGATGGGGCCGGGCTTCTCCAACTGGCGAGTAAACCCGATGACCCCGAGGCAGAGTGACATGATGATGAAGGGCGACCACGCTCGCAGAACCAGCCGCGCGGTCAGCGGGCGTTCGTCGTAGGCATTCGCCCCGAGCAATGCTTTCATCTGCACTTGGGCTTCGATTGCGTGCGCGTCGGTTGGGGAGCTCAGAACGGGCGGGTTCGCCAAAGCCGGATCGGCCGGCACCGGGAACTTCCACTCGTTCTTCGGCTTCCAGATGTATTTCAAAAAGAGAGCCATGCTGATCATCGAGAAGATAGCCCCGCCGACGTCGGTGAGGGGCCAGAGGGCAACGCCGACCCAATTGTGCATCGTGGCGAAGAAATACTGGAAGATGGCGAAGGAGCCGCCACCGACGAGAAGTGCCGGCCAGACTTCGAACGTCTGCTTCCAAGTGCACATCACTTTCACCATGTAGAACGGCACCAGGCACGACAGGAACGGAAGCTGGTGCCCGCACATCGTGCTGATGGCGTCACCCGGGAGACCGCTGACTTGCGATAAGACAAACACCGGTGTGCCGAGGCCGCCGTAGCAGACGGGCGAAGTATTGGCGATCAAACAGATGACCGCGGCGCGGAGAGGCGGCACCCCCAATCCCGCGAGCATCGCCCCGCAAATGGCCACCGGCGCCCCCGATCCGGCGGCGCCTTCCATAAGTGCCCCGAAGCAAAACCCGATGAGCACCGCCTGCACACGGGCATCGCCACTTAACCCGGCGATGGAGCGGCGGATGATCGAGAACATTCCCGTTTCGACGGTGAGATTATAGATGAGCATCGCGCCGAAGACCGTCCAGCCGATGGGGAGCAAGCCGAATGCGGCCCCGCTGGCGAACGACAACACGGCCTTATCGACCGGCATCCCGAACACGAGCCACGCCAGCAAGATGGCCATTACTCCGCCGGCCGCTCCGGCATAACTGGCGATCCAACGGCGGCCGACGAGCAAGTAGAAGAGCAGCAGCACCGGCAGAGCCGCAACGACGGTGGACGCGAGCCGATGATTCAACGGATCGAGGTTCTGGACGAATTCGGCAAACAGCATGAGTGAGCCAACGCGGGTGGGAGAGAACCGGAAGTGTACGCGAAGTGGCGACGGGGCGGTATCCGCTTTCGAAAGTTCGACACGAAAGCACGAGCAGGCACTCGCCGTGTCAAATTTTTGCCTATCGGGATCGCTGGCGACTTGTGGTAAGCTACTATCCTGCCGGTTGATCGACGCCGCTTCTCCCACCAGGATTCTGTTTTATGCGTCTTCTACTTTCGCTTCTGTTCGTGATCGCCCCGCTCACTTCCTTCGCCGCGGACAAGCCGATTCCCGCCAAAGAGGCGGCTGGCAAGATGACCCTGCCGAAAGGGTTCCAAGCCACGCTCTTCGCGGGCGAACCGGACATCGTCCAGCCGATTGCCTTCACCTTCGACACGCGTGGCCGCATGTGGGTCGTCGAGTGCCTGAGCTATCCCAAGTGGAGTCAAGACGGCACCGGGCACGACCGCGTGACCATTTTGGAAGACACCGACGGCGATGGAAAATACGACAAGAAGACCGTGGTGATTGACAACGGCTCGAACCTGTCGGGCATCGAACTCGGCTTCGGTGGGGTCTATCTCTGTTCGACGCCCAACCTCATTTTCATCCCGATTCAAGACGACAAACCGAGCGGGAAGCCGGAGATTCTGCTCGACGGTTGGAACCTCAAAGAGTCCAAGCACAACGTCTTCAATTCGTTGATCTGGGGGCCGGATGGTTGGCTCTACGGTTGCAACGGTATTCAGACGAAGTCGTACGTCGGCAAGCCCGGCATGGCCCAGAAGGATCGCGTCTTCTTCGACTGCGGCGTCTGGCGCTTTCACCCGACGAAGAAGCTGTTCGAGGTCGTCGCCAACGGAACCACCAATCCGTGGGGGCTCGATTTCGACGAGCACGGTGAGATGTTCATCACGAACTGCGTGATCGACCATCTGTTCCACGTCGTGCCGGGAGGCCACTACACGCGGATGTACGGCACCGACCCGAACCCGCACGTTTACGGGGCGATGGGCAGCGCGGTCGATTACAAACACTGGGTCGGCGGAGCTTGGACCGAAAGCCGCGCGAACAAAGACGGCAGCTTGAAAAAAGAGCACGACGATGCCGGCGGTGGACACGCCCACAGCGGGGCGGCCATCTACTTGGGCACGAACTTCCCGGCGGAGTACCGCAACACATTGTTCACTTGCAATATCCACGGAAACCGGCTGAACAACGACGGTCTCGTCCGCACCGCCACCGGCATGAAAGGGGTTCGCCGGCCCGATTTCCAATTCGCCAACGACCCGTGGTTCCGCGGCATCTGTGTGAAGGTCGGCCCCGACGGCGGCCTCTACACGAGCGATTGGAGCGACACCGGCGAGTGCCACAACTACGAGGTGGTCGACGCGAGCAATGGCCGGATTTACCGCACGGTTTACGGGAATACCAAGGGGTGGACGGGCGACGTGGCGAAGATGACAACCAAGGAACTCGTGGTGGCACTCTATTCGCAAAACGAATGGCTCGGTCGCCAAGCCCGGCGGATCTTGCAAGAGCGGGCGGGTACCGGCGAAAACGTGGTGAAAGAGATCCTCGGTTTCATGTGGAATGAAGATAAGCCTCTCGGTCGCAACTACGAGCGTCGGGCTTGGGCACTCGAGGCCGTCGGAGCCATCACGAAGGAGAGTTACCAGGAACTGGCGAAGAATGACCACTCCGGATTTTGGCTCATGAAGTTCGGTGTGGAGGCTGGAAATTTGCAGGCCATCGCCGAGTTAGAAAAGTGGCTTGAAACGACCACAGACATCGGAGCTCGCCTCCGGCTGGCATCGATCTTTCAAAAGCTGCCCGACAACCGCAAGCGTGAACTCGTCCGCAAACTCGTGACGCCCACGACCGATGCGAATCTGTCGCTGATGGACTGGTTCGCCGTCGAACCACTGGCCCGTGGCGAGATGATGGCACGGTTTCAAACGGCGAAGGATTTGCAAGATGACGAAGTGGTGCGCAAGTTTGTGCGACGCACCGTGTCGCGGTCGGAAGACATCGTCGGAGTCCGCGATCAACTGATCCACCTGTTTTGCAAAACTCCGATGGCCGATGCGAAATGGGAACTCGCGGCCTTCCTGGGTGTACGCGATGCCGTGGAGGAACAACCTGCGGCTAGAATGCCGTTCGAATGGAACAAAATCGACTTCTCGAAGCGCACCCCGGCGGTGCGGGCGATCGCCGAAGAACTGGCCGTGAAATTCGGCGACGAAACGCAGATCGATGTGTTACGCGTCCGACTGGCCGATCCGAAGGCAGAACCCGCAGAACGGTTCCGGGCGATTTCGCTGCTGATCAATCGGAAAACCGCCGGACTGGTGCCGTCGTTGTTGGCACTCTTCGCCGAGCCGAGCTATCGCCCAATCGCAATCCGTGGCTTGGCGAATTACTCCGATGAGCGGATTCCCGCTGCCATATTGAACGTCTATCCGAAGCTGACGGCCGAGGAAAAGGCCGACGCCGTGCAAACCCTCGCCTCCCGTGCGACCTACGCCATGGCACTATTGAACGCCGTCGAAAAGGGAGACGTCCCGAAGGCCGACATCACCGCGTTCACCGCCCGGCAGATCACGGCGCTGAAGGATCAATCGGTGCTCGGCAAACTCGGCACGGTCTGGGGCGAGGTGAAGCCGGCCAGCGCGACTCGCACCGTGCAAATTTCGAAGTACAAGGAACTGCTGACCCCCGACGCGGTGAAGTCTGGGAATGCCGGAAACGGTCGGTCGATCTTTGCCAAGAATTGCGCGACGTGCCACAAGATGTACGGCGAAGGCCAAGCCGTCGGGCCGGAGTTGACCGGTGCCCAACGGAGCAACCTCGATTACATTTTGGAGAACGTCATCGATCCGAGCGCGGTCGTGGCCAACGAATACAAGATGCACGAGTTCCAACTGCTCGACGGCCGGGTCGTCACGGGCATTGTCAAGAAAGAATCGCCGCAAGCGATCACCGTGCGAACCGTGAACGAGGAGCTGGTCATCCCGGTGTCAGACATCGACAAGCGCAAACCGACGCAGAACTCGGTGATGCCCGAAGGGCTGTTCGACGCAATGAAACCCGACGATGTCCGCGACCTCGTGGCCTACCTGATGGGTAAGGAGCAAGTGCCACTGCCGAAGTGAAGAATCGGAGGACTGTCTGTCTCCGATCCTCTTCATCCTGCTTGTTCTGCGTCATCCGCGTCCCTCTTGATTGTTCACTCCCCCAACCTCTTCGGAGCTTCTCCCCGATGATCCGTCTCGCCTCCCTGTTTCTGGTCGCTTTGACGACACTGCCAGTCTTGGCCCAAGAGGCACCGCCCAAGGGCGACTTGCAGAAATTCGTCTTCGCCGAGAGCAAAATCTTCCCCGGCACGTCACGGTCGGTCACCGTTTATGTGCCGAAGCAGTACGACGGCAAAACACCGGCGTGCTTGTGGGTCTGCCAGGATGGCGTGCAGTACAACGCTCCGGCCGTCTTCGATAAGCTCATCGCTAATAAGGAGATGCCGATCACCATCGGCGTGTTCGTGACCCCCGGCGAAGTGAAAGCCGCGAACAAAGATGCCCTTCCTCGCTTCAACCGCAGCTTGGAATACGATGGCCTCGGCGATTCGTACGCCCGCTTCCTGATCGAGGAACTTCTGCCCGCCGTGGAGAAAATGAAGAGCACCGATGGCCGGGATATCAAACTCAGCAAGAACCCGGACGACCGCGCCATCGGCGGTGCCAGCAGCGGGGCGATCTGCGCCTTCACGGCTGCGTGGGAACGGCCCGATTCGTTCCGCCGCGTCTTCAGCGCTATCGGCACCTACGTCGGCCTGCGTGGCGGGAACAACTACCCGACACTCATCCGCAAGTACGAGCCGAAGCCCCTGCGGGTGTTCCTCGAAGACGGCGAAGGCGACCTCGACATTTACGGGGGCGATTGGTGGATGGCCAACCAAGAGATGCAGCGGAGTCTGAAGTTCGCCGGCTACGAACAGACGTTCAATTGGGGCAAAGGGGGCCACAACGGTCAGCACGCCACCGAGATCTTCCCGGAAGCGATGAAATGGTTATGGAAGGATCACGGCCAGCCGATTGTGGCCGGGCGTGGCTCGCCGCAGTTGCAAGCGGTGTTGAAGCCGGGCGAAGGGTGGACGCTCGTCGGCGAAGGGTACAAATTCACCGAGGGGCCCATTGCCAACGACAAGGGTGAAGTCTTCTTCACCGACATCCCCACCTCCAAAACGTACAAGATCGGCTCCGACGGCAAGCCGGTCGAAGTGAACGCCGACAATCGCAAGGCCTCCGGCTTTGCCTTCGGTCCAGATGGTGGACTCTACGGCGCCGGCAGCGGACTCGGGGCACTCGTGAAGTACGACGGCAGCGGCAAATCGACGGTCGTCTGCGAGGGGATCAAAGGGAACGACTTGGTCGCGCTGCACGACGGCAGCTTCTACATCACCGCGCCGGGCACACCGGATCAAGTGATGCACGTCTCTAAAGACGGCAAGAAGTCGGTCGTCGACACCGGCATCAAGTTCCCCAATGGAATCACGGTGTCTCCGGATCAAACTCTGTTGTTCGTCGCCGAGAGCCGCACCCACTGGGTCTGGAGTTATCAAATTCAGCCCGATGGCAAACTTCTGCACAAGCAGAAGTACTTTCACCTCCATACCCCGGACTCGGACGACAACGCCTGGGCCGACGGTTTGAAGTGCGACACCGACGGCCGGCTCTACGTGGCCACGAACATCGGCGTGCAATTCTGCGATCAAGCGGGCCGGGTGAACGGCATCATCTCGACGCCCAACGGCAAGTGTGCGAACATCTGCTTCGGCGGTGCCAAGTTCGACATCCTGTACGCGACGTGCTTCGACAAAGTGTACGCCCGCAAGGTGAAAGTGACGGGCTGCAATACCTTCGACAAGCCGATCAAACCGAAAGCACCCCAGTTGTAGTGTCACGAATGAGGGGGTTCGGTCGTCACCCCCCTCTCGATTCCACGCTCCTTTCTCAGAGTCTTCCGCCATGCGCTGCGCACTTGCACTTTTCGTGTCGTGTCTGTTCCTCGTCCCCGTGTCGGCGCAGGACTTGGTGGCCAAGTCGGATGCCAAGACGCCGGCCGAGGAGCAGAAGTCGTTTCGGTTGCCGAAAGGCTTCGAGATGCAGCTCGTGGCGTCTGAACCGGACATCGAGAAACCGATGCAGATGGCCTTCGATGCCAAGGGCCGACTCTGGGTGACCACCTCGCACCATTACCCCTTTGCCGCCGAATCGGGGAAGGGTACCGACCGGCTCTACGTGCTGTCCGACTTCGACGAAACCGGGAAAGCCAAGAGCGTCAAAATCTTCGACGAGAAGTTGAACATCCCCATCGGCGTGCTGCCGCTGCCGGATGGGAAATCGGTGATCGTATCCGAAGCGGGGAGCATTTGGAAACTCACTGACACCGACGGCGACGGCAAGGCCGACCGGCGCGAGAAGCTATTCTCCGGCTTCGGATTCAAAGACACGCACGGCATGACCAACTCGTTCACGGCGATGGCAGACGGTTGGATCTACGCCACCCACGGCTTCGCCAACGACAGTCAAGTGAAGGGCCGGGACGGCCACGAAATCACGATGAACAGCGGCAACACGTTCCGCTTCCGAGCCGATGGGAGCCGCATAGAAATCTTCACGCACGGGCAGGTGAATCCCTTCGGTATCGCTGTCGATCCGTGGGGGAATCTCTACACGGCCTGCTGCCATAGCAAGCCGATCACGCAGCTCATTCGGGGTGGGTACTACGACAGCTTCGGTAAGCCGCACGACGGTCTGGGCTATGCCCCGCACGTTGTCAATCACCAGCATGGCAGTACCGGCTTGTGCGGGTTGGCTTGGGGTGCCGGGCCGCTGTTCCCCAAAGAGTGGGACGGCGTGATGTTCCTCGGCAACTGCGTGACCAACCGCATCAACTGCGACCGCATCGAGTGGCACGGGAGCACGCCGGTCGGGATCGAAATGCCCGACTTCCTGAGTACCGACGACGCCTGGTTCCGCCCCGTCGATCTCAAGTTCGGCCCGGACGGCGCGCTGTACGTCTCCGACTTTTACAACAAGATCGTCGGGCATTACGAGGTCGATCTGAAGCACCCCGGCCGTGATAAATCGCGTGGCCGCGTTTGGCGCATCGTCTGGACGGGAACCAAACGCACGGAGAAGCCGGCGGAGGCGGAGGACGTTGCGGACGTGACGTTTCTGCAGCAGCTGGCGGCGCTGCCGAAGCTTGGCAACGATGGAGGAGCGGAGGCATTGCATGCACTGGAGGTGGCGGAAGGCAAGCCGCGCGTGCAGCGGGTGGTGGTGGATGTGATGGCGGCGCACCCGCACGCGGACTTCGTGAAGCCGCTGTTGGCGTTGATCCCGAAGATTCCGGCGGACGACAACCATCTGCGGCACGCGGCCCGGATCGCCCTGCGGAACGCCCTCGAATTACCGGGCGGGGTTCAATCTCCCAAGCTCACGGAGAAGCCGGAAGACATCGCCACGATGCTCGATGTGGCTGCGGGGCTTAGCCGGCCGCTCGAATTCAACCTCAACTTTTACCTGACCAGTGGCAAGCTCAGCAAGAAAGCCCGCATGCAAGCGGCGGAACTCCACGGTCGATTCGGCACGTTCGAGTATTGGGAGGATTTTCTAGCCTATCGGCCCAAAGACGACCCGCGAACCGAGAAGGTCAAGAAGCTCGAAGGGGCCGAGTTGCTCGGAGCCGTGCTGCGTGGGTATGCGGTGACGAAAATCTCCGATGCAACGAAGAAGCTGGGTAGAGAGCGCTTCACACTCCGCACGACCGAGGCCGCGATCATCGACCTCGTGGCCAGCCCGGATCTCGAACTGCGTCAGTCGGGGTTTGTCCTGTTGTTGGAATGGAAAAAGCTCGGCCTTTTGACCACCGATCCCCACAGTCGCCAGTCGGTGACCCTCATATCGGATCGAGCGCAAAATGTTCGGCTTCCCGCAGTCGAACGCTCTCTCTCCATCGAAGCGCTGGCGATCCTCGATCTGGATCGCTTCCGACCACTCGCGGGGACGTGGCTGGTAGAACCCACGTTGAACGAAGCGAGCCGCACACGACTGGCCCAACGACTTCTCGAGAACCCCACGGAGAAAGATTGCGGCGTCGCGGCGACCGTACTCAAGACGGCGAATTACTCGTTGGCCCTCGTCATCGCCAACGGTTTAGCCGTCGACAAGTTCGGCGCCGATCTGCTACTGCTGGCCATCAAAAAGGGCGAAGCGCCGGTGCGGTTGCTCCAGGAAAAAGTGGTCGTGGATCGGCTGAAGGCGACCAAAGTGCCCGGCGTCGATGCCCGCATCGCGGAACTCACGAAGGGTTTGCCTGCCCCGGAGAAACGCATCGACGATCTCATCAAGAAGCGGAGCGAGGGCTTCAAGACTTTCAAATCCGACTCGGCCAAAGGCAAAGAGATCTTCGCCAAGAATTGCGCCGCCTGCCATCAAGTGAATAACGAAGGAGCGAAAGTCGGGCCGCAGCTCGATGGCATCGGGATCCGCGGTGTTGAGCGCTTGCTCGAAGATACTCTCGACCCGAGCCGCAATGTCGATGCCGCGTTCAAAGCGACGACGCTGCAACTGCTCGATGGTCGCAGTCTGTCCGGTCTCGTGCGTGAAGACGGGGCCGTTTACGTACTGATCGACAACCTCGGTAAAGAGTCCCGCATTGCCGTCAAGGACGTGGAGCAGGTCGTGAAGTCGAACCTGAGTGCGATGCCGGCGAACGTCGACGCGATCATCCCCGAGGCGGATTATTACCATCTGCTGGCGTTCCTGTTGAGCCAGAAACCGAAGTGACGTTGCAGCGGCGCGGTCATGGAATCACGCCGGGAGCGCTGGGCGATCCGAAACTGCGCGTCCTGACGGCCGAAGAAAAGCAGAACCTGAGGAAAATCAAGGCGAAAGAAACCGGGTAAAATCCGTCACGGCGTTGCCTTTCAGGACTGCAATCGACCACTAGAAAGATTTGCCAGTTTACTCCGAGCATTCAATTCTCATTTTCCGCGTCTGTTCGCCGCTGCGCGGCGCATTATTCTAAAATGTAACTATGACTTCTCTTCACACTCCCCTCGGCTGGTGGCGATCCGATGGCTCTGCTCCGATCCGTGTCCCGGCGGAAGCCTCGGCGATTTTCGGTGACCTGAGTTTCCCCGTCGCCGTCCTGCACGGCCCGAGCGGCTACAGCGTGGCCCGCGGTGGCCGGGCCGGGCTGGGTGGCCAATCCCATGAACCGGAAACCTTCCCGCTGCTGGCGTATTTGCCACCGTTGCGGCCGTCGCAAATCGGCAGCGGCGCGTTTTTGGCCGATCACGGTTTGAAGTTCCCGTACATGACCGGGGCCATGGCCAACGGCATCGGTTCGGTGGAGATTGTCGAAGCGATGAGCCGGGCGGGGATGCTCGGGAGTTTCGGTGCGGCCGGACTCTCGTTTCAACGGGTGACGCTGGCTCTCGACCGTTTGCAGGCGAACCTCGGCGATCGCCCCTTCTGCGTCAATTTGATCCACAGTCCGAACGAACCCGCCCACGAAATGGCCTTGGCCGAACTGTTCCTCCAGCGCGGCATCCGTCTCGTTGAGGCCTCGGCTTATTTGGATCTGACTCCGGCCGTGGTGCGGTATCGTCTGGCGGGTCTGCGCCGGCATGCTGACGGAACGATTGAAACCCCCAATCGGATCATCGCCAAAGTGTCGCGGGTCGAAGTGGCGACCAAATTTCTATCCCCGGCTCCGGATCGAATCATCCAAGAACTGTTGGCCGCACGGCACATCAGCTCGGAGCAGGCCGAATACGCCCGATTCGTACCGATGTGCGACGATCTCACCGCGGAGGCGGACAGCGGGGGCCACACCGACAATCGCCCAGCCATTACGCTGCTGCCGACGATGACGGCCCTCCGCGACCGGTTGCAGCATCAATTCCGCTTTGCCAAATCGGTGCGTGTCGGCCTGGCGGGGGGAATCGCGACCCCAGCGAGCGTGGCCGGCGCATTCGCCCTGGGGGCGTCCTATGTTGTGACGGGGTCGATCAACCAGGCCTGCGTCGAATCGGGAAGCTCTGAGGCCGTGCGGGCGATGCTCGCGGCGGCGGGTCAAGCCGATGTGGCCATGGCTCCGGCCGCCGACATGTTCGAGATGGGTGTGAAAGTGCAGGTGCTCAAACGGGGCACCATGTTCGCCATGCGCGGGCAAAAACTTTTCGACGCCTACCGGGCGAACTCCGGTTGGGAAGCGATACCGGAGGCCGAGCGCGTCTCAATTGAGAAGACGATCTTGCAGCGGCGCTTCGACGAGGTCTGGGCCGAAACACGCGAATTCTTTCTGAAGCGCGATCCGGTGCAAGTGACCAAAGCCGAGGTCAACGCGAAACATAAAATGGCCCTCGTGTTCCGCTGGTACTTGGGGTTGTCGTCGCGCTGGGCCAACGCCGGGGAACCGAGCCGGCAGCTCGATTACCAAGTCTGGTGCGGGCCGGCGATGGGCGCCTTCAACGAGTGGGCCAAAGGCAGCCACCTGGAAGCGCCGGCCAACCGGACGGTGGTGAATGTGGCCCGGAATCTACTCGTGGGGGCATGTGTCCACACGAGGCGGATCGCGCTGCGACAACAGGGCATCGAGCTACCCGACGAATGGTTTCCACTGCATCCGATGACGAATGAAGAACTGGCGGGACGATTGGAATGAGTTTGAAATCCGAAATTCGTAATCCGAAATCCGAAATGGTGCCCCTGGCCATTGTCGGCATCGGCTGCCTGTTTCCCAAGGCCGGCGGAGCGGGTGCGTACTGGGCGAACATCAAGCACGGCGTCGATTGCATCGGCGAGGTGCCGCCGACGCACTGGAACCCCGCCGACTACTTCGACGCCGACCCGAAATCACCCGATCGCACCTACGCCCGGCGCGGGGGCTTCCTCACGCCGATCGACTTCAACCCGCTCGAATTCGGCATCGCCCCGCGCGATCTCGAAGCGACCGATACCTCGCAACTGTTGGGGCTCGTCGCGGCCAAGCAAGCGCTGACCGATGCGGGGATCGTGTTCGACAGCTCGGACAACGGCAATCGAAAATCGGTTTCCAGAAGCAAGACTTCGGTGATCCTCGGTGTCACAGGCACTCTCGAACTGGTGATTCCGCTCGGTGCCCGGCTCGGCCACCCGCAGTGGCGGCAAGCGCTCAAAGATTCCGGTGTCGCCGACGACGTGGCCCAAGATGTGGTCGATCGCATCGGCGAAAGTTATGTGCCCTGGCAAGAGAACAGCTTCCCCGGTCTGCTCGGCAACGTGGTCGCGGGGCGGATCGCCAACCGGCTCGATTTGCACGGCACGAACTGCGTCGTCGATGCGGCCTGCGCCAGCTCGTTGAGCGCGCTGCACCTCGCCGCGATGGAACTGGCGACGGGCAAAGCCGATGTCGTGGTCACCGGGGGGGCCGACACGTTCAACGATATCTTCATGTTCATGTGTTTCAGCAAGACTCCGGCCCTGTCCAAATCGGGCGAGTCGCGGCCATTCGATGCCAACGGTGACGGGACCGCGCTCGGCGAAGGGTTGGGCATGGTCGTGCTCAAGCGCCTCGCCGATGCCGAGGCCGCCGGGGATACCATCTACGCCGTCCTGAAGGGCATCGGCACCAGTAGCGATGGCAAAGGCAACGCGATTTATGCACCCTCGGCCGAGGGGCAGACACGCTGCTTGAACGACGCCTACGAGCGCGCCGGGGTCAGTCCGGGCACCGTTGAATTGGTCGAAGCGCACGGCACCGGCACCAAAGTGGGCGATGCGGCCGAAGCGTCGGCGCTCACCGATGTGTTCCGCCGCTCGGGCCATGCGCTCGACGGGCCATGGTGTGCTCTCGGTTCGGTGAAGTCGCAGATCGGTCACACGAAAGCCGCGGCGGGTGCCGCCTCGCTGATCAAAGTGGCGCTGTCGCTGTTCAACAAGGTGCTGCCGCCGACGATCAAAGTGATCCACCCGGTCGATCCGTTGAACGCTCCGGATAGCCCGTTTTATGTGAACACGCAAATGCGACCGTGGCTGCCGCGAGCGGAGCATCCGCGCCGGGCGGGACTGTCGGCATTCGGCTTCGGCGGCTCCAACTTCCACGCCGTGCTGGAAGAGTACCGACCGACAAAAGCCGAGCCGGATTGGGACGGCCAAGTCGAGATCTTCGCAGCATCGGGGCGGACGGTCGACGAGCTGCTCGCGGTTCTGTCACCGTTGGGTGATGCGCCGACCTGGGTTGCTTTTGCCCGTGCGGCGGAAGCGTCGCGGCACAGTTTCGATGCCTCGGCGACGCTGCGGCTGGTGCTCGTGGCCCACCGCACCAACACCGACTTGAATCAACTGGTGGCTCGGGTGCGAACCCGGCTGACGAATCAGGACTCCACGCGGAAATGGCAGACGGCCGAGGGGGCATTCTTCGGCAGCGGCCCGGCTGTTGGCAAACTCGCGGTGCTCTTCCCCGGCCAAGGGTCGCAGAGCGTCGGCATGCTCCGCGAACTCGCCTGCACGTTTCCGGAAATGCTCGAGACGCTGGCCGGTGCCAACGCCGTGCAGCACGGGCCCCGGTTGAGCGACTTCCTCTATCCGCCGACCTCGTTCGCCCCCGATGCGAAGGCCTACCAAGACGAAGCCTTGAAGGCGACGGACATCGCCCAGCCCGCACTCGGGGCCGTAAGTTACGGGGCTTACCGCATTTTGAGCGAACGTTTCGGGCTGCGCGCGGACTCGTTCGCCGGCCACAGCTACGGGGAACTGCCGGCGCTCGTGGCCGCACGGCGGATTCGCCCCGCCGACTTTTTTCGACTGTCGCAGCGACGCGGCGAATTGATGGCCGCCCAGCGCCACGGTGACCCCGGCGCCATGCTCGCGGTGATCGCTCCGCTGAGCAAAATCGAAGCGCAACTGATTCCGGGCGTGGTGGTGGCGAACAAGAACAGCCCCCAGCAAACGGTGCTGTCCGGACGCAGCGCCGACATCGACCGGATCGCGGCGCTGTTCGCAGCGCAGAACATTCGAGCCGTGAAGCTGTCGGTGGCCGCCGCCTTCCACAGCGAGCTGGTCGCGGAGGCGTCCCGACCATTCCTGGCGGAACTCGAAACGGTGGAGTTCCGGCCCGGTGCGCCGGTCTACGCGAACAGCACGGCCGCGGAATATCCGAACGATGCCGGATTCTGTCGGGGTCTGCTCGGAAATCAATTGGCGAAGCCGGTGGAGTTCGTCGGCTTGATCGGGGCGATGCTGCGCGACGGTGTGCGAACCTTCCTGGAAGTCGGCCCCGGTTCGACGCTCACCAAGTTGACGCAAGCCATCGTCGGTGACGCGGCGCCGAACGACGACGTCGAAGCGATTTCGTTGGAATCGCCGCGGCGGGCGGGCTCGCTCGATTTGGCCACGACGCTGGCCCGACTGGCCGCGCGCGGTCACAGCGTTAACTTAATCGCCTGGGAAGCGGGGAGTCGCTGCCGTCCGGCACCGCTGCCGACGAAACCGATCATGACGGTGCCAATCGGTGGGGCGAACATCGTCAACCCGCGTCCGAAGCGGCCCGCCCGAGTTTTGGCTCCCCTCACGCCATCGACCGCAGGAACACGCCCGATGAACGATCCGCACGCGGCCGAGTTGAGTCAGGCACTGAAAATCACCCATCAAACGCTGGCGGCACTCCAGAAACTCCAAGAGCAGACGGCGCAGTTGCACAAGCAGTTCCTCGATTCCCAAGAGAGTGCCCAACGTACCTTGCACCAGTTGGTGACCCAGCAGCAATCGCTCTACTTCGGCACGGGGCCAGTCGTCTCCGAGATTCTGCCGCCCCCTGTCCGGATTCCGGATCGAACCCCGGCTCCGGTGCCGCCGTTGACCGTTGCCGCAACTATCACCCCGGTGGTGGTCGTCGCGCCACCGCCGCGCGTGCTCGTGATGCCGAAGTCTGCCGTGCCGGGAATATCGTCGGTGTTGTTGGGGGTGGTGGCGGAGAAGACGGGCTACCCGGTGGACATGTTGAATTTGGGGA
>JAYSYJ010000077.1:0-51761 GCA_043727675.1 Fimbriiglobus sp. | reverse complement strand
GCATTCAAGTGGCGTTTGCCGCACTTGGAATACTTCAGCTTGCCGGTGCCCGTCACGCGGATTCGCTTCTTGACGCTCTTGTTGGTCTTGTTCCGATGTGCCATGCTGGCCTCCTAACACGGTTGTGGAATGCAAGGGGGAAGGCGGGCGAACCGCTTCACTTGGTGCCCCGATTCCAACACGCGTCCGGTCGAACCGGACGGACAGCGAACCGACGGTGCCGATTCGTGTGAACTAGGAATATAGCGGACGCCCCCGAAACGGAAAGGGCGCCTGCAGATTCCGTCAGGGTCGTCATTCTGCCGGAACCGTTTTCAGCCCACGCTGTATCCCTATCTTGTCAGTAACTTATTGCATACCGCCGGGTGGCGTTCGCGCCCCCGTATCCGCCGAGACCGACCATGGCCGCGCCCAACCCGTACGACAACTGCCCTTGCGGCAGCGGCAAGAAATTCAAGTGGTGCTGCGCCACCTATTGGGACAAGATCGAAACCGGTCTGGAAATGTACCAGCAAGGCCAGCTCGAAAATGCCCTGAAAATGATGGAGATGTTGGTCAAGGAGCACGGCACCGCCCCGCAACCGTGGGGCTACTACGCCCACATTTTGTTCCGCGAGGGGAAGCTGGAAAAAGCAGAAGAGATTCTGGAAAAGGCGTTCGCCATCGATCCGAACTTCGCCATGGGCTATCTGCTCAAGGGTCTGTTCCGCCAGAGCGAATGCGAAGTCATCGGGGCACTGTTGCTGTACCGCAAAGCCGCGGAAGCCTACCCACCGGAAGCGCACGATCAACTGGCGCAAGTCCACGAGATGATCGCCCGGAATGAACTGATTCTGAATCGCCCGGTCGCTTCGGCGGCGGCGCTGGCGCGGGCCATCCACTTCAGCCCCGGCGATGAAGAAGCCGTGGCCCAATACGACGGCTTGTTCGGCTCGCAATCGCGGTTGCCGAACTGTGCAACCAAAAAGTACGCCTTTCGATCCACCGCACAGCCCGCTCAACTCCCGGAGACCGGACGGCTATCGGAAGTGAAGAAAGCCTACGAAGATCTCACGGCGAAGGTGCCCAACGACCCGGCGGCGTGGTTCAACCTCGGCTTGGTTCGGTCGTGGCTCGGCGATCAAGGGCCGGCTCTCGACGCGATCACGAAGAGTTTGGATCTCGAATTCGACGACGCCCACGCCGAGGAGACGGCTGCGCTCGCCGAAGTGCTCAAGTGCGCCCAAGGGATGGAAGCGGAATCGGACTACAAGGAGTACCGCTACTACATCCAAATCCGCGACCCGAACGCCGTGCTGCAACTATTGCAAGCGTGGCACGCCGAAGGCCGCGTCATGGGGGAACAGTCGGACGAAAGCGGCCAAAACTTCGGTTGCATGGTCGTGGAGCCGCTGCCATCGCTGCTCGACACCGGAACCACCATGGCCAAAGTGATGGGGAACCTCACCATCAACGGCGGGTTGATCCGGCTCTGGTCGGGTAACAAAGACTCGGCCCAGACGCTCGCCGTGGAGATGCGCGACCGCCTGAACATGGCCATCGAAGCCCCTGTGGAAGGGAGTGGCCCACCGCAATTCGGCGAGATCGTGCAAGAGGCATTTGCATACCCGATCCGCATGTCCGAATTCACCGAAGCCGAACAAAAGCTCAAACTCTACGCCGAGAACTACTTCGAGAACGTCTGGATTCACCGCCCGATGAAAGTGTTCGGCGGCGCCTCCGCTCTCGACGCCGGCGGCAGCAAACTGCTCCGGAAACGCTTACTCGGCGTGCTGAAGTTCCTCGAAGATTGCGTCGCCGGTTCCGCACCGCGGCGGTCGCGCGGTGACGAATCGACGCCGATGGAGGTGTACGATTTCAACCGTTTGCGGCACAAACTCGGAGCCGAGCGCCAGGGGCCGGGTACGCCACCACCGGAATTGCTGGCGGCGTCGGCACCGCCGAAAAAAGACTTCGGGGCGATGAGCGCCGCCGACCTCGCCTGGTTGAAAGCCGACACGCTTTCGGGTGCCGAAATCGACGACGCCATCCGAGCGTCGTTGAAGCTCGATGCCCGGGAACTCGCGGTGGCCTTCGCCAAAGCGGGCATCGCCAAGCCGGCCGATGCCGCCAAGCCCGACCGTTACACTCTGTTCGCTTGTTTGATCGCAGCGGCGAATGCGGAGGGGGAAACGGCCATCGCACTGCAGCACGCTGTGGCCGGGGCCGAGTACGATGCGGCGCACAACAGTGCGAAGCGGGCCAACGAATTCGGCCTCCAAAAGGCCCGGCTGCTGGCGAAGTCGGGCCAAGCCGACGCGGCGGTGAAGGAGTTCCAAGAGCTGATTGCGCGTAACCCGGACGAGGCCAAGTTCTACATCGGTGCGACCGAAACCATGCTCAGTGCCAAGCGTGGCGACGATGCACTCAAGTTTGCCGAAGCGGGGTTGGCGAAAGCCCGCCACACCGGCAACCGCGATCTCGAAGGGGCCTGCTTAGAACTGAGCGAAGCCGCGAAGCGGTTGAAGTAATACGTTCACACCCCGATCTTCAACCCCTTCCGCCCGAACTCGGTGCGGAGGCGGTTGACTTCTTGCCAGAGCTTCGGATCGGTTTGCAGAAAATCGATGAGGTTCGCCGTACTCGTTCCCAGCAACTCGGCGGCGGTGCTCACTTGTCCCGCCGTTGCTTGCAGCACATCGAGCACGATCCCGACGGCGGGCCAAAATCGTACATCCTTCACCCCCAAGTGCAACCGGCCTGCGCTATCGCGTGCCGGGGCAAACTCCGGATGTTGGGCCAACGCATCTGCTGTCAACGCTTCCGCCGGTAATGGATCGCGGTAGTGCAGGTAAAGTGCGTGCTGCAACCGAACGAGGGCCTTCGCTTTGTTCGCGTGCTGGCTACGACTCTCTTCGGCGATCACAATGATGCCGGTCGGAGCGTGCCGCAACCTCACCGCCGAGCTCGTTTTGTTTCGCTTCTGGCCACCAGGGCCGCTGGCTCGGTACGTATCCACATCGCACTGCGACAGCAGCACCGCTCCGCTCAACGCAGCCCAGGTGATACGTGGTTTAACCACAAGCGACGATTCGGACATGAGGCAATTCTACGCGAGAAAGCGAGTAGATCAAATCGGCTCGCCGGCATTCGTTTAACCGCACAGTTACGCAGATTTGTCATCGTGGCGAGCCAACTGCGTGAGCGGTTGGTACGGTACCTGTACTGCACCGACGGCTTGCGCCGGTCGGCTCGCCGGCATTCGTTTAACCGCACAGTTACGCAGATTTGTCATCGTGGCGAGCCAACTGCGTGAGCGGTTGGTGCGGTATTTGTACTGCACCGACGGCTCACGCCAGTCGGCTCGCCGCTCACCTTGATAGACTCGTTTGTTCATCCCGGGTAACCCAATCGGAGGCGGGGCCGGTTGCCCCGGGTGTTTGGTCGCGGCTAAGCATGTCTTGTCGACATCTTCACTCCGAGACCACCGCATGCCCCTCTTTCCCATCGCAGATGCTGCCTGGCCCGAACTCACCAATCGCATCCACAAAGTAGCGCCCGAGGCGTTCGCCGACGGGCATGTGCTGAACCTCGCGAGCGGAGCGTGGGGACTCCCCGGCCGTGGCAAACCGTTCCTCTCGCCGGTCGATGGCAGCTCGCTCGGGTCGTATCCGATGCTGGATTTGCACGGCGCGGCGAATGCGGTGCGGTTCGCCGCCGCGGAGGGCCGAGAGTGGGCCAAGGTGCCACTCCCAGTACGGCAGAAGCGTGTCACTGATTGTGTGGCCGAGCTACGCAAGGAGCGTGATCTGCTCGCACTCTTGCTGGTCTGGGAGATCGGTAAGCCGTACCAACTCGCACTGGTTGATGTAGACCGCTGCTTGGAGGGGGTCGAGTGGTACATCGAGCAGCTGCCGGAGCTGATGCACGGGCGTGAGCCACTGGGGCTGGTGTCGAACATCGCGTCGTGGAACTACCCGATGTCGGTGCTGATGCACTCGGTGTTGGTCCAAGTGCTTTGCGGCAATGCGGCCATCTCCAAAACGCCTTCCGATGGCGGTCTTTTCTGCCTCACCGCCGCTTGTGCCATCGCGCGTCGCTGCGGCCTGCCCGTCTCCCTGGTCAGCGGCTCCGGGAGCCAGCTCAGCGAGGCACTGGTGCTGGCCGACGAGATCGATTGCCTGGCGTTCGTGGGTGGCAAAAGCAACGGCCGCGAGATCGCCGCCCGGCTGTCGAGTCGGACCAAACGCTACATGCTAGAAATGGAAGGAGTCAACGCCTACGGGGTGTGGAACTTCTCGGACTGGTCAGGGTTGGCCGCGCAGATGCGGAAGGGATTTGACTACGGCAAACAGCGCTGCACCGCCTACGTGCGCTGGGTGGTTCAGCGGACGCTGTTGCCCAAATTCCTCGAAGCCTACCTCGGTGTGCTGGGGTCGATCCGCGTCGGGCACCCGCTCTTGGCCGAGTCGGCGGATGGCGAACCGCCGGTACTGGAGATCGGCCCGCTGATCAACGCCGCTAAGGCCGAGCTGCTCTCGGGATTTGTCGGCGAGGCGGTCGGCCTCGGCGGGTTGCCGGTGTACCAAGGCCAGCTCGATCCGGCGCGGTTCCTGCCCGGTCAGGACACCTCCGCGTACTTCGCCCCGGCCGCGATCTTGAACGTCCCGCGCAACAGCCGGCTCTACCATGAGGAGCCGTTCGGCCCCGTCGATACCATCGTCGTCGTGGATCGGCTGGACGAACTGGTCGCGGAGATGAACGTCTCCAACGGTAGCCTCGTGGCATCGGTCGCCTGCGACGACCCGGCCACTGCGGCGAGCATCGTCGGCGAGTTGCGCGCATTCAAGGTCGGCGTGAACAAGATGCGGTCGCGCGGCGACCGCGAGGAAGTCTTCGGAGGCATCGGCCAGTCGTGGAAAGGCCACTTCGTCGGCGGCAAGTACCTCGTGAACGCGGTGACGCGCGGCCCGGTCGGCGAACGGGACTTCGGCAACTTCCAGGACTACATCCTGATGCCCGAAGTTCGTTAGATAAGGGTGAGTCGTTCCGACGAAGACAACCTGAAGGTTAAATTCGAACGTTGGATCAAGATAAGTGCGGATGCGTTGGATCTGATGAAGTGAACTTTTGACGTTGGCTTGGAAAGAGTTGTTCAGCTTTGGTCGGGTGGCGTCCACTGATCAATTAGGCGCCTTCATCGAACGGGCAATTCGGCCGGTTCGATGAAGGCAACCCCAGGGGAATCGCAGATTGCTAAGTGGCGGAAGCTTAGAAGAACAAGCCGACGCCGAAGTTCACACCGTGGATCATGCGGAACGCTTGGTTACCGTAGCCGGGATCGATGGCCCCCATGTTGAAGCCGACCGGATCTTCCATGTTCTTCGTGTTGAAGAAGGTGTTCGCACTGTAGCCCAGGCGAACTTGGACACCTTGGATCGGATACCACCAGAGGTTGACGTTCGCACCTGCCGAAGGCACCAAGCGGAGTTCGTTCACCGAGCGCTTGGCCGAGGTGCTTCTGTCCGAGAGCTTGTACTTGGCCCGTTCTTTGATCACGCCCAAGAGCACAGCCCCGGTCAGATCGGTGCTCACCGCGAAGCGGCTGCCCAAGTAGACATCGTGGCCGACACCGAGGTAAGGGCCGTACAACCGCTGCGACAGCGTGTTGGTGTAGACCGCTTGATCGCGGGCGGTGGTGCCACCGTCGACGTCGAAACTGGTCGTGCGCCACGAGAACTTTTCATAGAACCAGTGGAATCGACCCCCGGCCAAGGCGTAAATACGGGATTGCTCCGTCTGGAACATCGGCACGCGGGCACCGACTTCGGCTTCTTGGTAGTTGGTACGGTACGTGATTACCATCGTACTGGCCCCGTTCCAAATGCCGTAGAACAAGCCATCGCCGAGTTGCTGCCGGAGCTGGAAGTTCCCGTTGGCATCGATGAACGGCTTGAAGATCGTGGAACCTTCATATGCGGTTTTCCGAGCCGGGCCGGCATACTGCGGCCCGAAGTTGAACACCCCGGCCGTCAAGTAGGTGTCGGCGAGGTCGGGCCGCGAACGGGCGAACGGTGCGGCGAGTGTCGCCGCGGAGTTGTAATCCGTCGGACTCAACGCCATGAATCGGGCCGTGATGCTCGTGCCGTCTTCGGTTTTGTAACCGACTCCGAGGTTCATCGCGGGCATGAAGCTCCGTCGGCCGAAGTCGGCGGTGGTCAGTGCCACTCGGCCGGAGCCGATGTAGGTGCCCGGCAACCCGGTGACCGCCCCGGTGGTGTCGACAAGGCCGCGGTAGGCGATCGTCTGATCTTTCATGGTCCAGGTTTGCGAATAGTAGCCGGCATCCGCGAACGTGAAGACTCCGTGCGATCCGGGATTTCCCAGCGGCAACGGTACATTTTCGGATGCGGACCCCGGCAACCCGGCAGAATCCGACAGCCCCCCGGAATACAGCCCCGATTGTGCACGGCCCGGTGTCGCAGTCGAAAAGACCGCTGCCAGTGCCGCCAATCCCCCAAGCAATCTGGTGCGCATAAGCCGCATCCCCCTTTAAAACTCGAACGGGCTTGTTCTTCCCGACCGTGTGGCTCCCCAACCTCACGACCGAGTCGACCCGTCGAGCGGTACGACCCAGGTTCCCCGAACCCGAACCGCACGAAGTTCTGTGCAGAAGTGGGGCGGTAATAACGTGACGAAATCTGGGGTCAAGAGCAGAAACAACCTAAAACCGGGCGCAATCAACTTTTTCTGGCCCGCGAGGCAAACGAAAGCCCGACTTCATCGTTTTGGCTGTATACGGACTCCGGCGATGCGGGTTCTTCCTTGCGGGTGGCGCAAGTGAGGCAGACTCGGCAAGATCGTTTCCGTTGCCGGTTGACGACTCCTTGAGAATCGTTCACAATATATTTCATTCGAAAGTATTTTCTTTAGTACGGTACGATTGGTAAGAACAAGGTTCTTTCGGAAACAAACGCTGAGTTGCCCCCTACTTCGAGGTTCTCCATGTTCCGCAAACTGACTCATTACCTCGGTGCCGCCGTGTGCGTCCTCGGGGTCACTTCTGTAGTGCCGATGTTCCTCGAAAAAGCCAACGCTCAAGCCCCCGGCTTCCAAGGGCGTTTCCGGCCCAGCGGCTTTCAACGACCCGCAGGATTGAGTCCGTTGCGACCCAACGATTTGTTCTTTTCGCAGTACGGTGGCGGTCAGCAAGGCCAAGGCGGCTTCGGCGGTGGCCAACAGGGTCAACAAGGTGGTCAGCAGGGTCAACAAGGTGGCCAGCAAGGTGGATTCGGTGGCGGTCAACAAGGTGGATTCGGCGGCGGTCAACAAGGCGGGTTCGGCGGCGGTCAGCAAGGCGGGTTCGGCGGCGGTCAACAAGGCGGGTTCGGCGGCGGTCAGCAAGGCGGGTTCGGCGGCGGTCAGCAAGGTGGGTTCGGCGGCGGCCAACAAGGTGGCGGTCAACAGGGTGGCGGTCAACAGGGTGGCGGATTCGGGGGTGGTCAAGGTGGTGGATTCGGCGGCATGGGTGGCTTCCGTAGCATCGGCATTCAATTTGTTCCGACAGTTTCCCCTTCCAACGGCTTCGCTGGTCAAGGTGGCGGTCAAGGCGGTCAACAAGGTGGTGGATTCGGGGGCGGTCAGGGTGGTGGATTCGGTGGTGGTCAGGGTGGCTTTGGTGGTGGCCAAGGTGGCTTTGGTGGTATGGGTGGTGGATTCGGCGGTGGACGCGGTGGTCAGGGTGGCGGCTTCGGTGGTCAAGGCGGTGGTTTCGGCGGCCAGGGTGGCGGATTCGGCGGCCAGGGTGGCGGATTCGGCGGTCAAGGTGGTGGTTTCGGTGGTCAAGGTGGCGGTTTCGGCGGCCAGGGTGGCGGCTTCGGTGGCCAAGGTGGCGGTTTCGGCGGTGGCTTCGGCGGCCAGGGCGGTGGATTCGGTGGCGGTGGCGGCAAACCCGGTTTCAGCGGCGGTTCCTGTCTCTAATTGAACTTCAGACACTTCCACGCGGCCGATCTTCCCAGGTCGGCCGCGTTTTTTTATTTCGTGGGACATGCCATGCACTTTCGATTGATTACGATCACCGTGCTGCTCGGATCGACCGTCGTTTTAGCTGAGCCGCCCCGTTGGAACGAAGCTGAGATCCGCAAGCAAATTGAAACCACTCGCCAGGCCTGGAAAGCCCCCGGGCTAGCTGCGGTCATCGTCCGGGACGGGAAAGTGATTCATTTGGCTGGCTACGGGGTCAACAGCCTTGGCACAGAAGCCCCTGTGACGCCGGACACGCTCTTTCCGCTGGCCTCGTGTACTAAAGGGTTCACCAGCACTCTTATGGCATCCCTGGTCGATTCTGGCGATATTGGATGGGACGACTCCGTTCGCAAACATCTGCCGACGTTCCGGATATCGGACGTCGATGCCGACAAGCTCATGACCATGCGAGATTTGGTCACGCACCGCAGTGGTCTGGGTGGCCACGATCTTCTCTGGTATCGCGCTCCGTGGGATGCCGACGAAGTGTTGCGCCGCAGGGCGAAACTGCCGCTCACCGCTCCGTTCCGGGGTGGCTTTCAATATTCGAGCCTCCCGTTCACCGCCGCGGGCAAAGCCGTCGAAAATCGCACCGGGAAGGGTTACGCGGAACTTGTCCGCGAGAAGATCACCGATCCGCTGGGGATGAAATCGGTGACGTTTACCACCGCGGAAGCTCGGAAGAATCCCGATCGGGCCAAGGGGCACGAATCCCGCGCCGGGAAGATCGTGCCGATGGCGGAGTACGACTCGAAAGAGGCGGGGGCGGCCGGTTCGATGTCCGCGTCGATCCGCGATCTCGGGACGTGGGTGCAGTTCCATTTGAACGACGGAAAACACGACGGTAAACAGATCGTCGCCGCCCGGAGTTTGCGCGAAACGAAGCAGCCGCACACGCCGATGCGAAAAGAGGGCGTGGTCGCTTCGGTGTACCCCGATTCGCACCAGATCAGCTACGCCATGGGGTGGGTGGTCTACGACCATCGCGGCAAATTGGTGATCGCCCACGGCGGCATCATCGACGGCTTCCGCGTTCAAATCACCTTGCTACCCGAAGAGAAGCTCGGCATCGCCCTGTTCAACAATTTGCACGAATCGAAATTGAACATCGCACTAACCAACCAGTTGATCGACTCGATTCTCGGACTCGATCCGAAGGATTGGACGGCGTACTACCAAGGCGTGGACAAAGCGGAGGAGACCGAGAAAAAGAAAGCGAAGGAGAAACGGAACCGCGATCGGAAGTCGGAAGTCTTGGTGTTGGCGTCACTCGATACGCATGTCGGAGATTATGAGCACCCCGCTTATGGCACTGGCCGAGTCAAACGGGACGGTGCCAAGCTCGTTTGGGAATGGAGTTCGTTCCGCGTGCCTTTGGAGCACTGGGAAGCCGAACAGTTCCGGGCCACAGCCGGCTACTTCGACGATGAACTCTTCGAGTTCACCGTGAATGCAGGTGCCGTGGCGACAATCACGCAACGTGGGATTATCTTTACTAAGAAGCCTTAGGCATGCTCATTTGCCTTCATTCCCAGCCGGTGTCGGGTTCGGAGCCAACTCCACCGACACGGACATGGGAACAATGGGCACCGTGGCGGGGACGGTTGCCTCGAGCAGGCTACCCGACGCCCGCTGGATCGCTTCTTTCGCGTCGGCGGCTTTCAACTCCTTGATCGCTTTGAGCGCGACACCGACTTCCCAGCGGTAAAACTTTTCCGTCTTCGTGGCCGATTTCGCGTCCGTTTCGCCCAAGATCAGTGCGGAGCCGTCGATCCCGTAGATTTTGTACAGATGCTTGGTGCTCGATTTCTCGTCCGAGAAGGCGAGTAGGTTGCCTTCTTTGGGGAACGTGCGATCTTTCATCCGGCCGTCCGGGTAGAAGTCGCTCTTCTTCGTTTTGAGGTAGCGCATCGCTTCGACGACGAGCTTCTCCCCTTTTTGCTTGATGTTGATCTCGAAATCGTAGTTATTCCACTGGTCGAAGATTTCGACGTGGGCGGTGCCGTCCGACGATTTCACGAGCGTGACGAGCCGGATGAACGTGCTGATGTCTGGCTCGGGTTCGCGCGCTTTCGGTTCGGGCAACGGTGGCAGCGGCCCGTGCAACACATCGCGCGCCGTGACATAAGCGTACTCGCGGCCCGGCGTCGCCAGGATTTGTCCGAGCATGTACGGGGCGATCCCCCGGCCGAGTTCCGGCGAGGTATTTTCGAGCGCGAACAGTCCGATTCCACCGAGGAGGGAACCCGCCGAAACGGGTGCGGTGAGCAGCGTTTTTCGGTTGGGGGCCCCGTCGAGAATCAGAGCTTCCGTGATCAGCGTGACTTTCAAGTCGGTGCGATCTTTTCCGGGTTTCGGATCGGTCGCGATGGAGGTCGATTCGTCCCGCTTCAGCGTGAACGTGGTGATCTGGTGCAACAGATTGAGGTCGTAATATTTTTTGAGGAAGAGCATCACTGTGGCGATATCGACTTTGGTCATGGTGATCGTGTAAGCGATCTTCGTGTACGCCGGCCGCCCCTTCACCAGTTCGGGAATCCCTTTGTTATCGGGGCCTTTGTCGAGCACGGTGAAGCCCGCCGGGACTTTGGACTCGCGCAGCAACCGACCGAGAGCCGATTCGTACTCGCGTTTGCTGAGTTCGAGATCGGCCGGCAGACTCCGCGGTAGAATCTCGGCCATTACGGCGCGGTTGCGTTTCTGAGCGCTGTCGTATTCGCTTTTCATCACGTCGTTTTCACCGGCCAGCTCGACGTTGGCTTTGCGCTGGTTCAACAGTGGCAGCACCAACATCGCGACGAAAACGTAAACGACCACGGCGAAGGCGCCGATGCCGGCAATCCACAATAGCAAGCGTTCTCGAGGTGTCCGATTCACTGGCCACCTCCACTGAACGGGTCGAACACAGGTTCTTCCTCTTTGGGTGCGACGATCGTCGGTTTCGGGGTCGGGGGCGCCGCCAATTTTCGTTTGAATTCATCGGGCCGGCGCGGGTACAAATCGGCGTTGATCGTGAACTGCGACACTTTCGAGCCACTCCCGCCGACGAGCGCCCCGCCGGTATACTGGGCGTTGGCGTAACCGGCCGGCTCTTTGTTGAGTGTGTCCTTCAGCTTTTCGGGGAGGGCGGTGTCTTCGCCCAGCATCGTCAGTGTGATTTTACCAATCGGCTTTTCACCCGGTTTGATTCGAGATCGCGACGTCGAACCTGTGGCGACCACGGGCGGCTTCGGCACCACCGCGCCCGCTTTCAACGGCGTCAACGCGACGATCTTTCCTTCGAACTCCAAAAGCCGCAGACGGTCGAGAGTCGGAAATTGAGAATTCAGATCGTAGTAAATATCGAGCCATGGCACTTGCCGACTCACGAATTGAAAGGCCGCTTCGGCACGTTTGGTCTCCAGAATTTGACCCTTGGCCTTCTCTTCGAGATCGGTTTTGTCCTGCGCCAGTTGGACGCCGTCCCGTTCCGCCTTCTTCAACTGGAGATAGAGAAATCCCGCTGTGCAGGCCAGCAGCACTGCGGCGAGGGCCCCGAATGCGACCAGCCGACGCTTGGTCTTGTTCGGGGCCGAACGCGGCGCCCGTGGAGCTTGGAAGTTGATGCCCAACTTCTCGCCGGTGGTCTTCGTCGCCAACATCCCGACCGGGCCGAGGAATCGCCCGTGCAACTCCATCGGGACGCCCTCGACCCCTTTCGACCCGGCCAGTGGGTCGAGCGGGTGAACGGGCAGGCCGAGGCTCGTTTGCAACCGGTCGATCCAGCTCGCTTCGGTTGCGTTTCCTTCGGCGAGGTAGAGCACCTGAACCGGCTTGCCCGGCGATTGGCTATTGAATGAAGCCAAACTCCGTTTCACCTCGCCCAGAAACAGGGCATCGCTGCCGAGCGCCGCTGACGAGACCGTCCGCGAAAAGAGCGTCTGATTCCCCTGCCCCACCGCGAATTCCCCGCCGGCCCCCCAGAGACTGAGAACCGCTATCGGTGCAGACGGGTCGTCGGGTGGCAACGTGGCCCCGGTGGCGATGGCCCGCCGGGCAGCCGCGATACTGGCAAAAGGGCGGGCCGTCACGGCGGCTAATTTCAGACCGGCGGCGGTACAGAATTCCTGCGCCGCCGCGTACAACTCTTTGCGGAGGAACACCACCGTCGCCCGGTGCTGAATTTCGCCGGGGGCGTTCGGAATGGTGAAATAATCCATCACCACATCGTCGGCGGAGTCGGCGAGATCTTTCTGCGCTTGGAAGCGCACGATGGCCGCCTCTTCATTCGGTGCGACCGGCGGAAATTTGACGTCTTTGATGATGACGCGATCGCGGCCGAAGCAAAGCAGCACCGGTGCGGGTGCGATTTTCGCTTCTTTGAGCAATAGTTTCAACCGGCTCCCGAGTGCCGTAGCATTCGCAACCGAGAGGTGTGTTGGAACTTCATCGAGTACCGCGAGCGCTTGTTCGAGTTGCACCCCGCCACTGCGTACCATACCGGTGGCAACGAATAATCCTCCAGCGTCGGCGTCGATGGCCAAAAAGCGTGACACGATGCTCCTCCGGGTGCTCAGCGTGGTAAGTTGGCGTCCGGGAACCCCCGACCGAGGTCGGTGAGGTCGCGGTAATACAGGATGCGCGGTTTGCCCAAGGCGACATCCACCACGGCTTCGACACGGGCCACCGCACCCCCGGCTTTGCCGAAGTAGCCCACCGAATGAATTCGGTAGGTGTAGGTCCGTCCGCTGATGTATTTTTCGATGTTCTTGAACTTATCCGCCGAAAGGTTGGCCTGCGTGACGATCCAAGCACCCGAGAGGGTGGCCGGCTCGGTCGGGGTCAGGCTGGCCCGTGTGGAAATGAGGTTATCCACTTCCGATTCCACCAAGCCCGGGAGTGCCAACATCACCTCCCGTGGGGCGGTATTCACGTTGATGCGGGGGCTCAGTTCGTAGCCGGTGCTCGCCGAGGTTTTGTCGAGCAGCAGCGGCAGCAACTGTTTGAGTTGACTGGGATCATTGAGCGGGCATGTCACGACTTGCGTCGGTGGGGCCGGTGCACCGGGTGGCCGCGGGGGTGGATCGAGCGGAATTTGCGTGTTGTACAGGGTCATCGTCGAACTGAGTTTCCGCACGCCCTGAGTCTTGGCGTCGACCAACTTCTGCACGAGATTTCGGAGGGAGGATGCGGGGGCCACCACTTGGTTAGGTGTTGAAGAGAATTCCGTTGTGACCGTATATACTGAACCATCTGAACTCGTCCCCGTCGCCGTCGCCGTTGTGGTTTGTCCGATGGCCACGGCTTTGTTCGTGGCCCGTGTGTAGACGATGTAATCGGACATATCCTGCCCGAGCAGCGGCGTGAGCAACCCCGACAGTGTCGCCAAGTCGGGCGTGTTCAAATCGACACGGGGTGCCCCGGTGGAATCGACGTTCACCTCCCGGCCGTAGCAGGTGAGGTACTCGCACCAGCCCCGGTTCAGTTCGGTGCCGTCGTCTTCGCCGGGGTCGAGGATGCCATTGCGATTGCGGTCGTTGCCGAAGAGCAATTGCGGTGTCACCCCGCGCACCAGCAGCAGTTCTTCCAAACTGCTGATCGGGCCATTCTTGCAAGCGTACGGCGGTGTCAATCCTTGGTAAATGTCGCCCTCGGCGCCGTTGGGCCTCGGGGTGGTGTCGGCATCGACCCAATCGACCATGGCCGCGGCGATTTCTTCGGTCATATTCGGGAGCCGCATCAGGGCGGCGTAGAGCGCCTCGCCACTCGGATCTTGCAAGATGAGCGCGTTGATGTTGAGCTTCGCCGATTCATCCATGACTCCGTACCGCAGCGGGTAGCGATCCGCCCCGGTTCCTCCCGCATCCGCGAGGTTGATCAGGGCGAAGCGACCACCGCCACGGCGTCCAGAACTGTCGCCCACGGCGATTCCGGCGAAGAGGTCGCTGTTGTCGTAGGGGTTGCCGGCGATCGTCCCGACCATATCCGGATCGGAGAGCATCCCGATGGCGTAGTACAACCCGGAATTCGCGTGGCCTTTGCTCTCGGTGGTTTCCGACGTCCGCACCGCCACTTGCAATTCGGTCGACATCGATTCGGAATAGCGGTACGCTGCCAACGAGAGCACCACCACCACAATGAGTACCGCGAAGAGCACGTAGCCCTCGCGTTCCCGGCTTCGCTTTCGGATTGCCAGACGCATGGTTACATCCCCGTTCCGGTGGTGGCGTCCGGTGGAATCAGGCCGACCGCGGCGCGAACCGGGAAGACGTGGACGATTTTCTTTTGGGCCGTCGCACCGTCGCGATCTTTGAATTCGAAAGTCAGCGTGACCTTGATCGCCCGGGGTGGGCCGGTCGTGGACGTTCCATCGAGCGCCGCTTGGGTGCCGTCCCATTCGCTAACGTACCCGCTGCCGGAAGCGTACCCGAATTCCAACGCCACCACTTCCGGGGCGATGATGTCGGTATCTTCGGTGTCGCGGTCAAGTTCGGTGCTATTCCCGACCCGGTCGGCCGTGATCCACTGACGATCTTGCCGACACAACCCTTTTCCGCTGCTGTGCAAATAATAACTGATGCGACGGACATCGGACGGGATCACGGCATTGGGATCCGATTCGCGATCCGAGAGCCACTGGGGCAACTTCGACACGAACAGAATCATCTGTTCACTCGTACCGATCAGCCCGGCTTGGAATGAAAGCAGAGGATTACTCGCCGTGCTGGCGGACCCTTCCGTCGTTGTCGTTGTCGTCGAAGGGGTCGGGGTGTCCGTAACTTCGGCAGTGCTACTCGTGCCACTGGAAGTGCCACCGGACATTGGTGGCAGAACCCCGAGGGGTGAGGACAGATCGAGGGTCATCCGGTTGATAACGGCGCGGTTCAAGTCGCTTTCAGCGACGAGAGTGCGGCCCGCATCCGACGAACGCAACGTGAGGTCGAAAGCGAAATAGAGTGCGGCCAGCAACAGGACTCCGATGGCACTGGCGATCAACACTTCGAGCAGGGTATACCCGGAGCGAACACGCAGACGGGAACGACGCATGGTCATTTCCCTCCGGTCGTCGTGGTAGTGGTCGGTGCGACGGCACTGGCCGCATTGCCCATGTATTGCGGGTCGTACACGATTTGCGTCAGCGCGACTTCCACACGCCGCCCTTGGTCGATCCAAGCCTTCACGGTGATCGGGTAAGTATTCGCGGCGACTTCGGCCCCGACTTCCACAGACCATTTCCAGAGCGGCTCTTCGTCGAACGTCCCTTGGCCCCCTTCGGTCGCCGAGATGATGCCCGCTTCGACCTCGGCCATTTTCGCTTGGCAAAGCCGCGTGGCCGTGGTCGTCCGCGCCGCTTCGATGGAGTTGTTCGTGCCGAATTCGATGAGCTGGGCGATACTCGCCAAGGCTATCAGAAAGATGGCCATCGCAACGATGACTTCGAGCAGGGTCATCCCACGACGGCACGGTCGAGAACTCTGTGTGTTGGCGAGCATCGGCGGTCGCCTCACTTCGTGGCGGAGGCGGGATTCACGGTGGTGTGACCAGTCAACCCACGGATTTGAATCTTCAGCGACGTCACGCCCGGTTGGCGAATCTCGAAGTCGACCAAATCTTCGCGGCAGGTGCCATCTTGCAGAAATGTCGCCAGGCGAATCCAACCGTTGCTGTCGGCCGTCGCCGGTTCCGAAACGGAGCTGCTCGGCACCAAGGTCACCGAGTCGGCAAATTGCTGCTCCGAGACGAACGGTTTCGGTTGGTCGTCGCCCGCGGCTTCCAACGCTGCCGGATCATCAGGCGCCACCCGGAGTTTGGTGCCATCTTTGGAGACGGACAATTGGTAGTTCCGACCCTCTTCTATGGCATGCGACCGAGCTTTGGAAATGTCCCCGGTGGCGTCGTCGGCGGCCGCTTTCACCTTGGTGTTGCCTTCGGTGCCCGAAAGTGTCGGCAGAACGACGGCGCCGATCATCACGATGACCGCAATCACCACGAGCAGCTCGATGAGCGTGTAACCCGCACGGCGTGTCGTGATCTGGCGCTGCGACTTCATTCCGGGTTGTCCTGAGTTTGAGGGAACATCGAAAGCGGCTGCAAATCAGGGTGCGGTTTTGCGGCGGGTACTGTACAGAACTCGATTATTGTCTTGCGGATTAGTCGTCGAGACCACCGGATCGGGCGAACCGTAAGCATCGGTGTGGCTCGGATCGTAAAGGTACGGCTTGCCCCACGGATCGGTCAATGCGGCAATACCACCTTGGATGAGCGGTTTCCCTTCCGTCGGAGCCACGAGGGTGGTCAAGTCGTTCGGCGGCTGGCCTTCGTGGCTGGTCATGTAGTTTTGGATGTTCTCTTCAAAGATCGACATTTGCGTGCGGGCGGTGTCCGCTTTGGCATTTTCGATGAACTGGAACATCGAAACACCCGCGACGCCGGCCAGAATCACAATGATGGCGACGACCACGAGGACTTCGAGCAAGGTGAAGGCTTCCCGGGGCCGACGAGCCAACGAGCGGTGTGCTGAAACAAGCATGACTTTTCTCCGAGCGAAACAAGGTGACGCACCTATTACCCACTATAGCTGCGTAAGATTCAGAAATTATGAGAGAAACGGCGGGGCTTCGGGCAGGATCGACTTTGTAGCATTCTGGGTGGGTTTTTGTAGGTCACCCTCCCAAGAATGCCATGCTCGGCCACGTGACATTCTGGCACGTGTCAGGAACATCATCACTTGCCGACGGTCTTGCCCATCTTGAACACGGGCAACAGCAAGCCGGCGACGACCAGCAGCACCAGCACGGCCATCACCAATAGCATGACCGGTTCGAGCAGTTTCACCATCAATTCGAGGTTGCGTGAGGTTCGTCGTTCCAGCCCGTCGGCGATATCGATGAGCACCTTTTCCAAGTTGTTCGATTCTTCGGCGATGGCGATCATTTCGACGACATCGCTCGGAAAATAGGCGTTCCGCCGCAGCGGGTCGGCGAGCGTCGCCCCGGCCGTGATGTTCTCGGCCGATTGTTCGATGGCTTCCGTCAACACTTTGTTACCGGTGGAATCCTTGGAGATATTGAGAGCCTTCAGCAGGGGAATCCCGTTGTGCAGCATGGTTCCCAAAATCCGGGCGAACCGCGATAGCGCCAAGTTCAAGTAAATCTTCCCGAACACCGGCAGACGCAAACGGATGATGTCCATGCGACGCCGGCCGGCCGGGGTTCTCGCCCACGAGCGGTGAATGAAGAACAAGATTACGGCCCCAATCGCCAAGAAGATTCCATAACCCTTCACAAAATCGCTGACCAAGAGCAAATATTTCGTGACGACTGGCAACTCGTCTTGTTCTTTGAGCTTCGAAAAGACCGGCTCGAACTTCGGCACGAAGAAGATGATCAATATGGCGAGGACGCCCATGCCGGCGATCATCAGAAAGGCCGGGTAGGCGAGCGCCCCGATGACTTTGCCTTTCATGTCTTCTTGGTGTTCCACGAAGATGGCGGTGCGTTTGAGCACGTCTTCGAGGAATCCGCCTTCCTGCCCGGCACGCACCATACTGACCACGAGTTCATCGAACACACGCGGGTGTTGCGCCATCGCTTGGGCCAGCCCCGTCCCGTCAGCAACGCGCATCCGCACATCGCGCAGAACCACCGAGAGCCGTTTATTCGTGGTCTGGCGTTCCAGCAGTTCGATGGAACGCAGCAGCGGCACCCCGGACGCCAGCAGATCCGCGAGTTGGGAATAGGTGGTCGAGAGTTGGCGTTTGCTGACGCCACTGCCGAACGTGATCGTGTAGCCGGTGCCACCGTCGGCATTGGCCGCGGTGATGTTCAGCGGGAATAGCCCACGGGCATCCAGCATCGACGCCGCTTCGCGCTCGCTCGTGGCCGTGATGGTGCCGGCGCTCTTCGCTCCGGTTCCGGCGAGCGCGGTGTATGTAAAATCCGGCATGATTGAATCCAAGGTCGAGAGAGAAAAACTTTTCACCGCAGAGAAAGAAGAGAACGCGGAGGGAGCAATGACATGAGAAGCAAACAGGCCTGCTCCCCAATCTTGATTGTTCGGATCTCTGCGTTTTCTTCGTTCTCCGCGGTGAAAACTCAAGAACTCAGCTGAGGTCTCCCGCTGTCGTACGGCCGACTTCGTCCATGGTCGTGTTGCCGCTGAGCACTTTCAACCAGCCGTCTTGGCGGAGGGTCCGCATGCCGGCTTTCAGGGCTTCCATACGGATCACCGAAGAGTTCACCCGTTGGACGACAAGGTCGCGGAGGGTGTCGCTGTTGATCATCAATTCGTATAGCCCCATCCGGCCGCGGTAGCCCGACTGCCGGCAGTTCCGGCAGCCGTTGCCCTTGTAAAGCAGCTCCCAGGGTTCGCCGGTTTGCGGGTGGACTTTGGGGAAGTCGATCGGCAATTCTTCGGGGATCGGTTTGAAGACCGACTTGCACTCGGGGCAGATCGTCCGCACCAGTCGCTGGGCCATGACGCCTTCCACGGTGCTGCTCACGAGGAAAGGCTCGACGCCCATGTCGATCATCCGCGTGAACGCACTCGGGGCGTCGTTGGTGTGCAGGGTGCTGAACACCATGTGGCCCGTCAACGAGGCTTGAATCGCCATCTGGGCCGTTTCCAAGTCGCGGATTTCACCGACGAGCACGACGTCCGGGTCGTGCCGCAAAATGCTCCGGAGTGCCCCGGCGAAGGTGAGGCCGATCTTGGCGTGCACCTGAATCTGGCTAATGCCATCTTGCTGATATTCGACCGGGTCTTCGACGGTGATGATCTTCGTGGTTTCGTCTTTGATTTCGTTGAGCGCCGAGTAGAGCGTCGTCGATTTCCCCGACCCGGTTGGCCCAGTGACGAGGACGATGCCGTGGGGCCGGTCGATGAGCGCCTTGAATTTCGTGGCGGTGTCCGGCAGGAAGCCGACGCTCTTCAAACTGAACACCATCCGGCCCTTGTCGAGCAACCGCATGACGATGCCTTCGCCGTGGGTCATCGGGATGATCGACACGCGGACGTCGATCTCGCGGCCCTGCACCTTCATCTTGATCCGGCCGTCTTGCGGCAGTCGCTTCTCGGCGATGTTCAACCGGGCCATGATCTTCAACCGGCTGACGATGGCCGACTGAAAACGGTTGATCTCCGGGGGCAGCCGCTGCTCTTGGAGCAAGCCGTCAATCCGGTAGCGGATGCGTAGGGTCTGCTCTTCGTGTTCGATGTGGATGTCCGACGCCCGCTCGTTGGCGGCTTCGATCAAGATCGTGTTCACCAGTTTGACGACCGACGCGTCTTGGGCCTGCTTCGCCAACTCCGAGTCGTCCGCTTCGATGTCTTCGAGCAGTTCGACGTCTTCCTTGGCCGACTTCGATTCTTGAACGAGGGCTGAAACGGTATCGCCACCGACGCCGAAGTGAGTCTTGATGAGCCGGGCGATTTCCCGGGGACTGGCGAGCACCGGGTGGATGTGCAGCCCGGTCATCGTGCCGAGTTCGTCGAGGGCGTACGAATCCAACGGGTCGCCGGTGGCCACGACGAGCGTGCCGTTGTTCCGGGCCAACGGCATGAGGTTTTTGCGGTGAATCAACTTCTGCGGGATGCCCACGAGCGCCGCCGGTTCGACGGTGGCAATCGTGAGATCGATGAATTCCAACCCGTATTCGTCGGCGAGGATCGGGAACAGAGCTTCTTCTTTGATGAAGCCCTTTTCGATGAGCGTGACGTGAGCGGGCTTACCGGGGGTGGCGGCCACGGCTTCGGTGGCACGCACCCGTTCGGATTCCGAGAAGAGTCCACGGTCGGCGAGCGAATCGATCAGTTGCATGGGAACCGAGCTTCCGGAGGCGGGGCGGAGGTACCGCAAATTGTCCCACAAACACTGTACCAGCACATTATGAGAAAGTGCTGAATTGGCAGTTTGGGAATTGCCGGCGAACTTGGTACGAGCTAGATCTCAGGATGTGACTCGCGAAACGAAAATGTCACTCAAACCACTTTAGTATTGACAAACTGTGTGCGAACGTGTCAAATGCCCTGGCTGGTTCGGCGACGAGCACTTTTTCGCCGAGCCAATGCTACACTTCCTCCTCACCCGGGAGTTTCATGTTCCAGTCCCTGTTTCGGAAACGCACGAAATCCTGCGCCGCCCCCCCCCTGCTCTGCGCGACTTAAAACGCGGCTGGGGTGTGAAATGCTGGAAGATCGCCTGACGCCGGCCACGCTCCATTGGCTCGGAACTCAACCCGGTGGTTTTAACAACCCGAACAACTGGTACGGTACCCAGCAGTACCAGCCGCCGCAGGGTGGTGACGACCTCTACTTCGGTACCGCAACACAGACGAACAGCTGCGTGATCCCAACTGCGATGACGCTTTACGGCATTCACTTAGTCAACGGCTACACGGGCACGGTGACAGTGCAAGACGAGACTAACGTCGGCATTCTAGAATTGGGGACTGGTGGTTCCATTGCCCAAATGGGGAGCAGCGCCACCGGCTACGACCTTAACGTGACGAACATCTTCGCGTTCACTGGCGGCACGCTCAACAACACGTCCAACACCGGCATCGTGCATCTCAAAAACTTGACGTCGGGGTACATCTACGGGGGTACCACCACAGGCAGCACACTCAACATCGAAACCGGAACGACGCTGAAGTACGGGGGTGGAACAATCGGATTTGCAAATCTGGCGACGATGGAGGTCTTGGTAGGCAGCATAGTACTTCCCATCGACAACAGTGGCAACCAGCAAGGTGAGTTCGTCAAAATCAACCCACAACCAGCAGCAGCCAAGCCTCCTACTCTTGTAAGAGGTGGCACATTCATATGCACTTCAGACCAAAAGTTTGGCATGATGGTAGAATCGGGAACCGCTTTCTTTGATAAATCTGTCCAGGTCAAAGGGAGTGCGTTCCCAAACCTTCCGGTCGGTGCTTCACTTGCTATCGAGGGCGGGATCATCTCGGTCAAGAACGGCGTTACACTCACCGTTGAACAGGGCTTGGCCGTCCAGGGTGGTGGCTTCTTCACTGAAAATGTCACAGGACTCACAACGGGGCAAACTGTTTATGTCATTGGTAACATGCTCGTTTCCGGTGGCGCGATAACGCTCGGGCAGGGTGTGAACTTCGGCAATCTCGCTGTAACGGGTGACGTTGTGTTTTCTGGTGGCGTTTTCAACACCAAAGTAAACGGCACCGCTACGAGCGCTGAGCGGGATCTGTGGCGCTGTACAGGGGTATTCCGACTAAAAGCAGAGGCAAAGGTTTCACCCACCATCCTCTACGCTCCACCAAGTGGAGTTCCCAACCGATTCTGGGAAGTCATCATCTCAGACGGTCTGTTTTACAATGCTGACCTACCCACGATCAGCACTGGCTGGGAAGCTATGCTGAATCCATCCCAAACAAGACTTCGCATCGCAAAGCCGTGAGACTTAGCACACTACAAAAGCAAACTCTATCCAGAGTTTGCTTTTGTTCACCCCGGGCTCAAAATGAAAAGCATGCTACATCCTGCACTACTTGTTTTGTTGATTTTCGGAACTATTCGCGCAGTCGATGAGAAACCTGTTGAGCGAAAGACATCCTTCGATGTGAGTGAGACCGGCTCTGCAGAAGGTATTGTTTTGGCTGTCACCAAACATTCCATTCTCATCTCGATTGAGAAAGCCGCACCCCAACTTTTCCCGCTCCACGACTTCCTTGCCGCAGGCAAAGTCCATAAGCAAGTGCGAGCTGCGAATTCTTACCTTGCCGCCGATGTCCGTGCCGGTGATATAGTCTCGCTCGAAACCATTGAGGAGAACAAACAAACATACTGCGTATCCATACAAATTTGCGAGCGTCCAGGTGCATTAGTTCCCGCTGGACAAATCGTTGAACTAAAGAAATCTTACCACGATGTTCGTAATGCTAGGATTGCTTTCCGCGATAAAAGAACGCCCATACCTGAGCATCTAAACCCCACCTTTCCGATAGTACCGTCCGACAAGTAGCCCCACTGCAATCCCCCTTCGGCACCCGGCTTCCGCCGGGTGCCCGTTTCATTCCCCATCGCCCAATTTCACAATTCTCGCTCCAAAGCTTGACCGGTTCCCTATACTTCTAATTCTGACAACGCATCGGGGTCTTCACCCGCACTTCTGCGGCACACAACCCCGGCCTGCTATTCTCCTCAATCGTTCCCGGATTTTACGTCCGGGAGGAAGGTACGTTTCTTGTCTGACTCGAACACGCCCCCGACCGCGCCGCAGGCGACCGCTCCGAAAATGTTTGCCGACCTCGGCCTCGACGCCCGCTTGGTCGCCGCCCTCGCCGCCAAAGGTTACACCGAACCGACCCCCATTCAGCGCGAGAGCATTCCCGTGCTGCTGGAAGGGAAGGACTTGATCGGCCTCGCCGCCACCGGCACCGGCAAAACCGCGGCCTTCGCCCTGCCGATGCTGCACAAATTGAACGAAAACCCGAACCGCGAACGCCCCGGTGCGCTCGTGTTGGTGCCGACGCGCGAACTCGCCATCCAGGTGGCCAACGCCATCGCCGAGTACGGCGCCCCGCTGAAGATCAAAGTCGTCGCCGTGTACGGTGGCTCCGGCTTCGCCGAACAGACGCGGGCCATCCGGGCCAAGGCCGATGTCGTCGTCGCCACCCCCGGCCGGGCGCTGGATCACATCCGGCGTGGCACGGTGAACTTCGGCAACATCCAGATGGTCGTGCTCGACGAAGCCGACGAAATGCTCGACATGGGCTTCGCTGAAGACCTCGATGCGATTCTCACGGAAACGCCGAAGGAGCGCCAGACGGCCCTCTTCTCGGCGACGATGCCGCCGCGGATCGCCCAGATGGCCGCCAAGCACCAGAACAAACCGGTGCGGGTGGAAGTGCAGAAGGCCAAACTCGCCGCCGGGGAAGCCCCGAAGGTGCGCGAGTTGGTCTACCTCGTGCAGCGCGATTACAAAGCGGCGGCCCTCGCCCGCGTGCTCGATTTCGAAGCCCCGACCGCGGCGCTCGTCTTCTGTCGCACCCGCGCCGATGCCGACGGCGTCGCCGACACGCTCAACGGTCGCGGCTACCGCCCGGAGTCGATCCACGGCGGGTTGACGCAAGACCAACGGGACCGCGTGATGCGCAAGTTCCGCGAAGGAAGCGTCCGCGTGCTCGTCGCCACCGACGTCGCCGCCCGGGGCTTGGACATCGACCACTTGTCGCACGTGATCAACTTCAACGTGCCCGAAGCGGCCGAGACCTACGTGCACCGCATCGGCCGAACCGGCCGCGCCGGCCGCGAAGGGGTCGCCATCACGTTGGCCGAACCGCGCGAACGGTTCTTGCTGCAATCGATCGAACGCCTCACCGGGCGCCGTTTCAACACGCCGGCCGTGCCAACTAAAGCGGATTTGTTGAACCGCCGGCTCGAGCGCACCCGCGAAGAGATCCGCGAAGCGCTCACCGCCGGGGGTATCGAGAAAGCCCAAGCGTTGCTCGAACCGTTGCTGAAGGACTTCAAGCCGAACGAAGTCGCCCTCGCCACGGCCGCACTGCTGGTGAAATTGACGCATCCGACCGATGATGGCCCGGACATCCCATCGCCGCACATGCCGCAAAATCGGCCGGCCCCGAGCAGCTACAACAACAGCGGCCCATCGCGTCCGCCGTTCGGTCGCAACCGGCCGATGGACAACCGCGGCGGCCCCGGTCGCCCGCGTCAAGGTGGCAACAACAACGGCCCGAGTAACAACATGTCCGACATGACCAAGGTCTTCATCGGGGCCGGCCGGGAAACCGGCGTCGGCCGACGGGATCTGATGACGACTTTGGAAAATGAACTCGGCTTGTCGTCGAAGGACATCGGCAACATCGACGTGGCGGATCGCTTCTCGCTGGTCGAAGTGCCCGGCGAACTCGCCGAACACGTGATCTCGTCGCTCCAGGGCGTCCGCTTCCGCGGACGTTCGGTGGTGGTGCGACTCGATAAAGCCGGTTCGGCCGTCTGAGTTTTCGTTTATGCTATTCGTTCGCCACGCCGCTCGGCCACCCGAGCGGCGTTGTTTGTTGCCAACCCCGTCTGGACACTTTTTATGGAGTCGCGCCGATGTTCCGATCTGCTGCTTTGGCCATGTTGCTCTTGTCCGGCTCCCTGGCCGCTGCCGACCTGGAGCTGGGCCAGCTCTCCGCGAAGTACGAGTCCGGTGGCCGTGGGCCGGGGACGGTTTCGACCGGCGTCGGCGACCCCGGCGGTGTGTCTTACGGCACGTACCAACTGGCGTCGAAGATCGGCCGGGCGGATGCGTTTGTGGCGAAGTACTACCCCGATGAATTCAAGGATTTGAAGGGTGGCTCGAAAGAGTTCACCGCAAAGTGGAAGGCCCTCGCTGCGGCGGACTCCAAAGCGTTGCACGCCAACGAGCACGAGTATATCCGCACGACTCACTACGACCCGCAATGCGCGAAACTGCTCGACGAGGTGAAGCTCGACGTCGGCAAGCGCTCGGCAACGCTGCGCGACGTGGTCTGGTCGACGGCGGTTCATCACGGCCCGGCAACCGACGTGGTCACGGTCGCCCTCAAACCGTTGCTGGCCGCCGGGAAAATCACCGAGGTGACGGACGAAGCCATCATCAAAGCGGTGTACGCGGAGCGTGGTCGAATGACGGCCGACGGTAAACTGGTTCGCTTCCAAAAAGTCGATGACTCGTGGATTCCGGGCTTAACCAAGCGATTCGTGAACGAGCAAGCGGATGCTCTGGCCCTGCTGGCCGAGGAGTCGAAATAATGCCTGAAATTATGGCGTCCACATTTGTGCTGGCCGTTCAAGATCTTGCCGCTTCGAAGGCGTTTTATTTGGACAAGCTCGGTTTCACCGAAGACTTCAGCGTCGACGGGTGGGCCTTTTTGAGTCGCGGCGTGTGTCAACTGCGCCTGGGCGATTGTCCCGATGCGGTTCCGATGTCGAAGACGCAGGATCATTCGTGGTTCGCGTACCTGCACGTCCGAGACGCATCTGGGCTTTACGAAGAGTACGTCAAGAACGGCGTGGAGATTTGGCACAAACTCGCGGACAAACCTTGGGGATTTCGTGAATTTGGGATCGTCACACCGGACGGCCACCGGATTGTATTCGGGGAACAGTTGCCGATTTCGAGCGGGCCGTGAAGCCCCACGTTCGAAGAGCGAAATGAGTTCCAGCAACCAAGGCCAAGAATCGAAGGCGTCCTCGCCGAATTCTTGTTCGGCGTCCTCGCCGAATCCTGGGTAGAACCGCGTCTCGCCGGTTTAGAACATAGCAACACAAATCCGACTATCGATTGCCCCGATCATTTTGAGGGTTAACCGGCGAGGACGCCGGTGAAAACGAACAAACCGGCGAGGACGCTGGTTCTACCCAAGAACCGTCGGAACCCGGCTCGCCGTCCCGCGAAATGCGAACGGTCCAACTCGAAATAGCCTTCCTTCAGGGCAGAGCGTAGAATGTGGTAAATGGGACTCAGCGAGACTGCCATGCGACGTACGATTTTGAAGTCGAAGATTCACCGGGCCACCGTGACGGACGCGAATCTGCACTACGAAGGCAGCTTGACCATCGACCAAGACTTGCTCGATGCCGCCGATATTTTGCAGAACGAACAGATCCACGTTTGGGATGTCACCAACGGAACGCGGCTGGTCACCTACGCGTTATCCGGCGAGCGCGGGAGTGGCGTCATCTGCGTCAACGGTGCCGGTGCCCACTTGATCCAGAAGGGGAATGTCGTGATCATCGCCACCTTCACGGCGATGAAAACCAAAGCGGCGAAGCGTTACCGTCCGGGAGTCGTATTCGTCACAGACGAAAACGAAATCAAGGAGTTGGACACGACTCCGTTGGAAGGAACCCCGTTGGAGGGTGCCCCGCTGATGAACAGCCCGGGGGAAGCGGAATGGGATGCGGCCCCGACGACGCGGATGGCTTGAGGGCATGGCGCGGCGAACCGTGGAACAAGATGGTTCCCGCCAAGCAGGCCACGCCGAAACTGCGGTGCGAAAGCAACACATCTCGAATGCCAGTGGTGAAGCCGAACGTGTGGGCGAGCGTTTCGGCGGTACTCCCTTCGCCGCCCGGCATGATGGCGAAGGTTCCGAAAGCCGCGACCAAGAGCGCGGCCAATCGGTCTCGCGGGTTTGCGGATGCCAGCAGTTCTCCCAGATACGGCATCACCAGCAACAGCAGCACGAGTTCATAGGGGAGCAATTGACAGCAAAGCGGCGCTCCCACGGCGCACGCGGCCAAGGCCCAACTCGGGCTGGCGTAGCGTCGACCATTGCGCAACGCTACCAACGCGAACCAGACAGCGTAGCCTGCCAATGTGCCGACCATTCCCAATTCCCAGATCGGCCCGCCGTTGGCCACCACAAGCCGGTTCCAGGAGCTGATCTGCTGATTCACGCCGACGCGGTTGAATTCCACCGATTGATGGCCTTGCTGCAAGTAGTTCAAATAGTCTAGTGCGAAAAGTGGTGAACCGGTGACGACCAATCCCGCCAGGAGATTCAACCCGGCGACCCAGGCCAACACTTCGACGGGCCGGCGCCAGCCGCTGAGGAACCAAGCGAGTGGGAGCAGTGGGATCGCCAAGTGCGGTTTGATGAACGCGACGGCCCAGAGCAACGCCCCCAAGCGTCGCCAGCCGGCGTTGTGTGCGGCTTGACCCAACACGGCGCAGGCGACGACCCAGAGCGTCGTCTGGCCGACGATCAACAGGAACTGCGTCAGCGGATTGCAAAGGACGAGCACGACGGCGGCCGCGGTGAACCAAGGTGGGAATGCCCCCGGCACGAACGCTTTCAGTTTCCAAGCGACGGCGGCACCCAGACCGATGGTGAAGGCGCACCAGAGCAATTTGGCGACGACCCACGGCAACGGCGCGAACGGTGCGAACAGTAAAATGGCTTGAGGTGCGAGGAAGAACCCGTTGTTTTTGATCAAATCTTCATCGTCGTATTGCTCCGCCACGCGAGCGTGCATTTTCGGGGTGTCGTACGGAGATTCTCCACGCCACCCGAGCGCCGCCCCGGACATGTAGATCCACAAATCTTCGTGGTGATTATCTCGCACCGCGACGCGGCCCGACCACCAACCCGCAATGAGAACGCTGAGCACGGTGGCGATGATCGCCAAGCGTTGGGAAGAATCGCGCACTCGATCACTCCGGATTGGAACGGAGCAACCTTAGTACAAAATTCAGCCCCCGGCGAAGCGTTCGGGGAGCAGCAACGTCGCCGGGTTTTGCAGTTGAGCGATCACCGCATTTCCGAAGGCAGCCCCGATGGCACCATCGAGAACCCGGTGGTCGAACGAGCAGGAAAGGTAGAGCAAATCGGCGGGGCGAATCTGGCCGTGGGCATCGTACACGGGCCGCTTGACAATCTTGCCCAGCCCGAGAATGCCAACCTCGGGAGAATTGATGATCGGCGTCGAGATCAGCCCGCCGATATTGCCGATATTGGTGACCGTAAAGCTGCCACCCTTCAAGTCTTCGAGCTTCGATTTACCGGCCCGAGCTTCGCGGCTGAGACGCTCGATGTCCATCGCGATGGCGGCCACGTCCTTTTTGTCCGCATCTTTCACCACGGGCACGATCAGGCCGTTGGGGGCCGCCACCGCAATGCCGATGTGGTAGGTGTCGTGCAACGACAATTCTTGGGTGGTCTCGTCAAAGGTGGCATTCACCACGGGGATCTGTTTGAGTGCCCGGGCCACTGCCTTCACCACGAATGGCAAGTACGTGAGTTTGACGCCGACGCGCGCGAATGTTTCCTTGAGTTGGCTGCGCAACCGCACCAGATCGGTGAGATCGCATTCGTCGATGTAGGCGTAATGCGGAATCGTCCGCTTGGCTTCGACCATGTGCTCGGCAATTTTGCGGCGCAAGCCGAGCAATTTCGTCCGGGTGCCCGGAGTACCGTAATCGACCGCGGGTGTTTTCGTCGGTTCCGGTGTGGCCGGG
This sequence comes from Fimbriiglobus sp., assembly GCA_043727675.1. Lineage (GTDB taxonomy): Bacteria > Planctomycetota > Planctomycetia > Gemmatales > Gemmataceae > JALHQU01. The sequence goes on along the minus strand of JAYSYJ010000077.1, from coordinate 23,797 downwards.
CGCAAATGCTGGGCCAAATCTTCAAGTAGAACCCGACCGCCGGGGCCGGTGCCGGAAGTCCGGGCCAGATCGACGCCGAGTTTGCGAGCCAAATGCCGCACGGACGGAGCCGCCGCGGGCAAGACCGCCGCCGTAGGAGTTCCGTTCGCGGCCGGAGCATTGCGAAACAGCCCAGAAAGTTCGCCACGCATCATCACGGGCTTGGCGCCGCTGGCAATGGGTGGTTGCGGAACCGTGGCGGCTTCGGTTTCGCCGGTGTAAGTCATCACCACCTCACCGACTTTGATTTTGCTCCCGGCCTCGGCGAGAGTGCTGGTGATTTGCCCGGCGAATGCGGCCGGCACTTCCATCGTCGCCTTATCGGAGAGCACTTCCAACATCGGTTGGCCGCGCTTCACCCGATCTCCCGGCTTCACCAGCCACTGGACGAGTTCGACCTCGATCAACCCTTCCCCGACGGGTGGCAGTGCAAAATCCATACGGTCGACCTCGGCGGATTCCGAACGAGTGTACTTATGGAATTGTAGCTAGCACGATCCGAATGCAGACCATTCCGCCGACGATTCTGTCCTTTTGATCCGGTTCTTGTCCGAGTCACCGGCACCCGACCCCGCCGTGAAACACTTGTCGAATGCAACTCCATTTCTCTACAATGTCTCATCGGTGCCACACCTTTTTAACTGGCCTTCGCGTGCTCCACCGACACGCGGCAAGGGCTGGTTCGGTTGTTTGGGATTTCTTCCCGGACGCCGAGACGGTTTCTATTTGGGGACGATTCCATGACCGAACCATTGGTCGATCTGAAGGCATTGCTAGTTGAACGGGAAGAATTTGAAGGCAGTATGGTGTCGAAGTTGCGCGAAGGTTTGAGCCAAGGGGCCAACCAAATTCGCGCACTCAAAGACATCAACGATATCCTGCAAAAGCGGCTCGCAGCGGCACCGGCGCCCCAACAAAAAAAACTCCACCTCAAACTCGGTGTCGTCCACCATTATCTGGGCCACATGGCGTTGGCAGTTGAACATCTGAAGCAGTCCGAAGGCCCGCTGGCGTCGTTCTTCCTCGGTCGCACGCACGTCCACCGCGGCGAACTCGACGAAGCCCTCAAAGCCTTCGATAAAGCCGAGAAGTCCGGCTACGCGGCGCAGTCGGTGCAGTTCCAACGCGCCGGCGTCCTGCGCGCCCAAGGCGAAATTGCCCAGGCGAAACAGATCCTCGCCAAGGTCAAGGACATGGCGGCGCACAATCCGGAATACCATTACCAAGATGGCAGCGTCGCCGAAGCCGAAGGCGACACCGTCCGCGCCGTGAAGGCGTACGAACGGGCCGTCGAACTCGATCCGTCCCACTCGGCCACCCTGTTCCGGTTGGCGTTCCTCAACGACCTCGCCGGCAACGACGACGAAGCCATTTCCTGTTACGAACGCTGCTTGAAACACCCGCCCATCGGCAAGGGGGTGCTTTACAATCTCGGCGTGTTGTACGAAGACAACGAGCGCTTCGACAAGGCCGCCGAGTGCTTCCGTCGCTTGCACAAAGCCGACCCGCTCGATGACCGGGCCCGCCTGTTCTGTAAAGATGCCGAAGCCGCGATGACCATGTACTACAGCCCGGACGAAGAGCAAGTCAGCGTCCAGTTCAAGCAAGTGATGGAGACGCCGATCACCGATTTCGAGTTGTCGGTTCGCAGCCGCAACTGTTTGAAGCGCATGAACATTCGTACGCTCGGCGACCTCACCCGCGTGAACGAACCGCAGCTTCTGGCAAGCAAAAACTTCGGTGAAACGTCGCTCGATGAAATCAAAATCATCATGAATGCGAAGTCGCTGCGGATCGGGCAATCGCTCGATCAGGGCCAGCAGTACGAGTTCCGCTACCGGCCGCAATCGAACCTGTCGCCGGAAGAGCAGGCGATGCTCGGCAAACCGGTCTCGGAGTTGAATTTGTCGGTGCGTGCCCGCAAGTGCATGAACCGCCTCAACATCGCCACCCTCGGCGAACTCTGCCAACGCACCACCGACGAACTCTTGGAAGCCAAAAACTTCGGCATCACCTCGCTGAACGAAGTGAAAGAGAAGCTCACCCTCATGGGCCTGAAGCTCCGGGGCGATTGAGAATCGAATTTTCGATAAAGGTAAAACGAACCCCGGCGAGCCGACTGGCGTGAGCCGTCGGTGCGGTACAAGTGCAAAACGAAGCAAGCCGACTGTGTGAACCGCTCGTAGTTGGTAAATACAGCACCAACCGCTCACGCAGTTGGCTCGCCGTGTTGATCAATTTTTGTGACTTAACCATCTCATTCACCCTGGCTTGGCGGGTGGTTTGATCGGCACCATTCCGGAGCGTTTCATGCGGCGGCCGTAGCGGGCTTTCATGGTCAAGTCGTCGTGTTCGTCTTCGATGTCGCCGACGATTTCTTCGAGCACATCTTCGAGCGTCAAAATGCCGAGCACGGTGCCGGTTTCATCGCGGACGATGGCCATCGGGCGATGGCTCTTGCGGAACAAACGGAGGGCGGCAGATACCGGATCCGAGGGATCGAGAAATTGGGCCGGATACAGTGCGTCCTCAAGAATCACCACGTTTTGCAGGCTAAACAAGAAGAAGAGATCTTTGGTGTTGACCACGCCGACGACGTTGTTGGCGTCGGTCTTGAACACGGGCATTCGTGTGTGGGCACCTTCGCGAACGGCTTCCAACACTTTGTCGGATGGTGTGCTGAGTTCGAGCATGGCCACTTTTTCCCGTGGCACCATGATGTCGCGCACGGTCTTGTTCGACAGTGCGAATACATTTCGCAAATAGTCCGCCGCTTCTGGCTCGATCAACCCCGCTTCTTCCGTGTCTTCAATGAGCAACCGCAGTTCGTTGACAGAGTAGACTTCGCCTTCATCGGGGGCATGCTTGAAACCGATCAGCCGTAAAAAGAGTCGGCTCGATCCGTTCATCAGGCGGATCACCGGCTTCGAGATGCGGGCAAATCCATTCAACGGCACGGCGATCCAAAGGCCGACGCGTTCAGACGATTGCAGCGCGGCGATCTTGGGCATCTGTTCGCCGAAGACAACGTGCAAATATGTGATGAGCGACAATGTGAGTGCGACCGATAGCACGTGGACGAACGGCCCTTGGAACATTTCGGGAGCGTTCTCGAAGAGGGGGTGAATCAGACGGGCGATGGCGGGTTCGCTGACGAATCCGAGGGCCAAACTGGCGAGCGTGATTCCGAGTTGAGCGGCCGCAACGCTGCGATCCATCTCGTTGATGGCTTCGAGCAAAGCGGTCGCTCGATGCCGGCCCTGATTCACCATTTCTTGAACGCGCGATTTGCGGAGCGACACGATGGCGAACTCGGCCGCCACGAAATAGCCGTTGATGAGAATGAGCAACGGAACGAGTGCCAACCCCAGCCAGAGCGGCAACGCAAACGAAGATCCCGATTCGGCGAACAGCAGCGTCTCCATAAATCCTTAATGCGAGCGAATCCAGGTTGGCACCGACACAATTATAGTCCCACACGGGTTTACCGGCTGTTTTCGCTTGCAGAGCAGATGGCCCGTGTTCGCGATTGTTGTGTTGGCCAATACTGAAGAATAAGGCCGGCGGTTGACCCTACCGATAGAATGTCAGTAGGTTTCACCAGTCCGCACGAGTTCGCATATGGCGCGTAAATCGCCTAAATCCAAGATCGTCGCCTTCAAAGTCGAAGACGACCTCGCCGAGTTTCTGAACAACTTGCCGAACAAGAGCGACTTCATCCGCAAGGCAATCTTGGCTCAGTTCGGCATGACCTGTCCGCTTTGCATTGGCACGGGTGTCGTGCCGCGCGGCGTGCACAATCACTACCAACCGCTGATCGAATCGAACAACGAGCGGCCCTGCGAAAAATGCAAGTCGGCGGTGAAGATGCCACTGACGGCGGAAAACGTGGCGGAGTCGGATCGCAAACGAGTTGAGCAGTTCTTGAAGGGTGGGCCACTCTACTGCCCGAAGTGCTATCCGACTGTACCCGCCTGCGACGATTGCGGTTGGCACGTGCCGATGGAAAAGGTGGCCGAGCATTTCCGCAAGGTGCATTCACTGAACATGGCGTAGCGACGGACGAGTATCGTTCGGTATTAAGCACCGCGCAGCCAATCTCGGCAGTAACTGATCCAAGATCGTCATGATCCAATTGTGATTGTCGTGGAACAAGAGAATGTCGCGTGGCTGCACCAGTGCGGCAGTCAACTCGGCGCACTGTTCTGCATCTTGCTCGTCTCGGCAGCGCCAATCGCCACTGTCGAGTGACCAATTCACGATCTTCAAGCCAGTCGATTTCGCAGCGAGCAGCACGCCCGGCGTGATGCGACCGAAAGGCGGACGGAACAGCGTCGGTGTCACGCCGATGGCGTCCTCGACGGCGTGCTGGCAACTGCGAATTTCTTTGCAGATGGTTCGGTAATCGACGTGGCCGAAGCGCGGATGCGTCAAGCTGTGATTGGCGATCCGGTGCCCGGCCGCAAGGATTTGCCGCAGGATCGAGCGGTGACGGAGGACATTCCGACCGAGCACGAAAAACGTAGCCCGTACGTCGTGCCGGGCCAGTCGTTCCAATACCGCCGGTGTGACATTCGGATTCGGGCCGTCGTCGAACGTGAGTTCGATTCCTGATTCGTCGGCGGGTAATCGGTGCTGCACCAATCGACCCAACAGAGCCTGCTTCCACGATGGGGTACGCTGAACTTGCTTCAGCGAGTGGTGCGTTGCCATGGCGCCTCCCGCGCCCAGAGGCTTGCCAACGACAACACCGCCATCCGACCGATCAACCAGAAACTACGGAAACCGGGCCAGCGCACACCAACTGTCAGCATGGCGTCAGCGTAGATTGCCGCCGTCAGCCCCATCACAATCAATAACCAAATTGCCAACAAGCTTTCTGGGGCGAACACCAAAACTGCGAGGGCCGTGAGCAGCAAATGGGTGAGAATCAGCGGTTTGCTGACTAACCAGCGAATCGGCCAGGGTGCTTGTGGCACCCGTAACGAGGCACTCCAACGACGACGTTGCCCGAGGAAGGCCTTCGGGTGCGGCGGCGCTTCGCAGGTCACGGTTTCCCCCGCAACAAACCGGATCGGGACGCCTTGGCGACGGAGTGTCGAGCCGTACTCGGCATCTTCCGCGAGGCCGAATTGCGTCCACGGGAAGCGTTCCAGAATATCCCGCGTGAAGAGCATGCCCGTGCCACGAAGTGGGACAAACCGGCCAAGTCGATCGCCGGCCGCCGCCATGCGGTTATCGAAGGCTGCCCCGATCGCCGCGACAATACTGACTGGATTACCCGGCGAGCAGGTCGAAACCACCGCAGCTTGGACGGCGACTGCCCCTGCGGCACATTCGGCGTCCAGTCGTTTCAAAAAGCCGGGCGAGATGCGGCAATCGGCATCGAGGATCAACACCGCATCGGGTCGGCTCGGTAACAGTTCCGCAAAACCTTCGGCCAGGGCGTAGCCTTTGCCCCGGTTCAAGGAATCTTGACGAACCGTGCAATCCGCGCCGAATTGCCGAGCCAACGCTTCGGTGGCATCGGTGCAGTGATCGGCCACGACCCGAACGGAAATCAATTCCGGAGGATAATCCGAGGCGGCGATTGATGCCAACGCCTTGGGTAACGCCGACTCTTCGTCGTGGGCCGGGATCAAAATGGCGATGTGGAGCGTGGGGGTGCGCAAACTCATCCGACGTGGAAAACGACCCAGAATACTGCCGAAAGCGTAGTAAAAACAGGCAATGGTGGCCGGCAAAAGACCCAGTAACACAACCGCTCCCGTCACCATACCGACTCCAGGGTGTCTGTCATTTTCGCAGAGCCTAACTCAGTGATGCCTCGGTTGCTACTGCAGTTTCTGTAATCTCGGAAAAAAGCTATCTCGGCAAAAGCCAAGCCAGCCACTAAGATAACTTTTCGATTTTCAAGCTAACAGTTTTGGGGACGATCATGGCGAAGGGGAAAGAGGCTCGCGGCATCATCAAGCTGCAAAGCTCCGAGAGCAGCCACTGCTACTACACGCAGAAGAACCGCAACAACAGCAAAGAACGCATCTCGCTCAAGAAGTACGACCCGGTTCTTCGCAAGCGAGTGATGTACAAAGAAGCCGGCAAACTCTAACGCAACCCGGTGCTGATCCAACGAAAAACGCCGCCCAACCGGGCGGCGTTTTCATTTCACGTTGTCCGACTCGGTTACTTCTTGAACTCGACTTTCGGATCGGTGATCGTCATTTTCTTGTCTTTCTCTTCGACTTTGCCCGTCACAGTGGCGTCTTTCGGCCCTTGGCAGATTTCGGCGTGATATTCCGCTTTGGCGCCTTTGTCGATGAGATAGTACTTGATCTCTTTCTTCTCGTCTTTGGCGTCTTTCACGATCAGGACGTTGCCGCACTTCTCGGTTTCTTTGAGTTTGCACTTCGAACATACCAACGAGCCTTCGAGCTTCGTGGTTTCTTCCTTCTTGTCTTCAGCGACGACCGGGGCCAGTGTGAGCGCGAACGCCCCAATTGCGGCCAGCAAGAGATTACGAATCATCGACAGTACCTCAGAGGGGAAATGGGACAACACAAGTTTAGGTGAGATGGACACGGAGAGCAATAGGCAAGCATCGGGATGTGCAGGAACGATTCTTGGAGCATTGAGAATCCCGGGTATCTCCGGCGTCTCGCCGGAGTGTGGGTACATTTAGATTTGGGAACCGGTGAGGACGCCGCGAACCAAGAACAGGCGTGGACGCCGCGAACCAAGAATCGGTGGGACGCCAAAGCTAAACTCCGAGAATCGTGGCGAGACCCGGTTAGCCAGGAAAGCGGACGGTCGTAAGCTGATCCATTGAGTCTTCTTTCTCTCCGGTGGGTTCCATGGCAGACATTCGTGCGTTTCGCGGCTTCCGGTACGACCTTGGCCAAGTGGGCGCCCTCTCCGACGTGATTTGCCCCCCTTACGATGTTATCGACTCGGCTCTTCAACAGCATCTCTACGAGTCCAGCCCGTTCAACGCTGTGCGGGTGGAATTGACGCAGGATCAGCCCGGCGACGACGACATTCACAACAAATACGTTCGTGCGGCCCGCGCGATTAAGGAATGGATCGGGGCCAACGTGCTCCGCCAAGACACGGCCCGCAGTTTGTACGTCGTCGAACAATCATTCGAAGTCGAAGGGCAGATGTTCACCCGTCGGGGTTTCTTGGCCCGCGTCCGGCTCGAACCGTTTGGCACCGGGAATATTTTCCCGCACGAACAAACATTCTCCGGCCCCAAAGCCGACCGTTTGAAACTCTACCAAGCCACGGCGTTCAACATCTCGCCGATTTTCGGACTGTATCCGGACGACGCGAACGACGTCTTCACGAAATTTGAAGGGATCATCCGCAATGCTCCGCCGACGGTCGCTCTCGATCACCTCGGTGTGATCAACCGGCTCTGGGTCGTGACCGATACCGCGCTCGTGTCGCAAGTGATCGGTCTGCTCGGGCCGAAACCGGTGTTCATCGCCGATGGTCATCACCGCTATGAAACCGGCTTAAAATATTTGGAAGAAGAACAAGCGGCGGGAAACGTCGCGGACGATGAAGCCCCACAGAATTTTTGCTTGATGATGCTGGTCAGCATGAGCGATCCCGGCCTCATCATCCAGCCGACGCACCGATTGCTGAGCGGGTTGCCGGCAATCACATCCGGAGAATTGAAAGCACTCCTTGCGGAGCAATTCTCGGTGGTCGGTGAGTTCGATAACGCCGCGGCCTGTTGGGAACATGTGCAGCTTGAAGAGTCGCAGAGTGTCCTCGGTTTCGGCACCGTCGCGGATGGCCACTGGATCGCGGTGAAGTTGATCGGCTCGGAAATCATGGATCAACTCGCCCCGGAGCAGACGGCCGATTGGCGTTCGCTGGCGGTGAGCATCTTGCACAAGTTGGTGATCGACAAACTCCTGGTCGGCCAGTACGGCGTGACACCGAGTTGTCAGTATGTCCACCTGCTCCGCGAAGTGACCGAGGCAGAACACAAGAAGACGTGCCAAGTGGCCTGTTTAGTACCGCCGTGCGGCATGGAGCATGTGGAAAGCATCGCTGGCAGCCGGGAGAAGATGCCGCAGAAGTCGACGTACTTTTACCCGAAGATCCCTACCGGGTTGGTGTTTCACTCGCTGAAGAAAGAGTGATAAGATGTTAGAAACGTAAAACTTTAACCGGGAGAACGGTCATGACGATCACGGATCCTGCACTCGCGAATCGCTTGGAGGCCCTTTCAGTGCCCCAACAATTGCGTGGCCCCGATGGTCGCGTATTAGGCCGCTATGTTCCGGCGATACCCGGCATGTCCATCCCCGAAACTGGCCTAACCGATGCCGAGCTTGACGCGATCGTGGCCGATCCTCATGGCTGGGTATCGGCCGCCGAGGTTGAAACCCGTTTGAATGCACTCCGGAGCAGCGTATGAACTTCACGGTCGTGCGGTTTGGCCGATAAAATCTTGAGCTAAATTTCTATGGATCGCGTCCGCTATGCCGCCTTTGTCCGCACCTTTTTCGAGTGCGATCCGAAGGCGATCACCGGTATCTTTCAAGAGTTCCTCGATGCCTTGCGCGCCCAAGAGTCGCTGCCACCGGGGAACTACTATTCGCAGAACTACGACACGGCCCAAGCGAATCCGGAAATCCACGTCCTCCCGGGCAACCTGAAAGATGCCCGCGACGCGGTCTTCCCGTACTTCTGGGGCACCGATGGCTGGTCATCGCCATTGCATTTGGAAAACGTGCGTGGCCCCGCTAACTACGCGTCGCTGATTGGCACGATGGCGTGCTTGCTCAAGAATCCGAATCTCTGCACCGACAGTTACAGCCAGCGTTCCAACGAACTCGAAGTGAAGGCCGTCACCGCGCTGGCGAACTTGATCTTCTACCACACCGACGAGCCGTGGGGCGTCTTCACCATCGGCGGGACGATCTCGAACCTGTACGGTGCCAAGCTCGGTTTGGAGAAAGTGCTCCCCGGCGCGATGCAACGCGGCCTGACAGGCGAAGCGATCGCCGGCATCGTTTCCGAAGGCAGCCACTATTCCAACCAGACGCTCGCGGGCTGGCTCGGGATGGGTACCCAAAATCTGCATTCGATTCCGACGGACCGCACACTGGCCATGCGTCTCGATCTGTTGGCGTTGAAGCTCGATGAACTCTACACCGCCGGGACGAAAGTGTTGTTCGTCGTGGCAACCTTTGGCACCACCGACGGTTCGGGGATCGACGACGTCGCCGGTATTCGGCGGATCATCGACGAGAAAGCAGCGCAGTATGGCGTGACCACTCCGCAGTTGCACGTCGATGCCGCCGTCGGTTGGGCGCTCTGCTTTCTGAGCGATTACGACCTCGAAAAGAACCCGCTGGAATTCACCCAGGACTTGCTCGCCGTGGTGCGTCGTGCGCAAACGCACGCCTTCGGGCTGAGGGTCGCGGACAGTGTCACGCTCGATTTCCACAAAATGGGGCGCGGGCATTATCCGAGCAGTGCGTTCTTGATGAGCCGCCGGGCCGATCTCAAATATTTGGCCCGCGATGTCGCCGATACGCCCTATTTCTCGGACGCCGACATGCGCCGCGATCCCGCGCTGGTCACCCTCGAATGTTCCCGGCCCGCGCTGGGCCCCTACGCCGTGATGGCTTCGCTCAATGGCATCGGCCTGACGGGATTCCAGATGCTCACGGCCCGTTCGCTCGAGCTGGCCCACGGCTTGAAACAGCGGCTTGCGAAACTCGAATACTGCAAAGTGCTCAACGCCGAAACCTGCGGACCGAGCGTCTGTTGGTGGGTGTTGCCCAAAGGACGGCACGCCGGGCAAATCTTTGAGAAGCTCGAAAATGGGGAACTCAGCCCGGAAGAAATCCAACGCTACTTCGGCGAAGTGAAACGCCTCTTCGGCAAGCGAAATTATTCCCTCGATCCCGCCATCGATGCCCGCCTGAGTTTCACCACCAACTTCGGCTACCGCCCATTGGGAATGGAAATCCCCGCTTGGAAAGCGGTCTTCTTCAACCCCAAGACCGACGAAGCGGTGCTCGATCAATTGGTCGAGAGCTTAGAGCTACTGTGACCAACGTTTCTGAAGTCACAATTTTGAACAGCGGAGTCGCGGAGAGACTCAAGAAAGATTGCTGACACCGACTCACTATAATTTCGTCATGGTTACGACTCCAAATATCCACCGTCCCCTTTCCCTCAAACGCGACGGAGATGGACTACTCATCGACTGGGCCGACGGTGTTCGTACCCACACGACGTGGCGGATACTGCGCCATCAGTGCCCGTGTGCGACGTGCGAAGACGATCGGAAGAAGCCGGCGAACCCATTTCGGGTGCTGTCGGATCGGGAAGTGACTGCTGGGCCACCGACTCCGGTTCGCATGCAAGCCGTCGGTGCCTATGCTTATCAAGTCGAGTGGAACGATGGACACAGCACGGGGATTTACACGCTCGACGCACTCCGCAGTCTGGGCACCGTGCTGCCCCCGGCCCAAGCTTAACCACTGAGATCGCACCATGCCCCCGCCAGCCGCCGCCCCACAAAAAACCCCGTTGCCAGGTGTCAAACACCTCATCGCCATTGCCAGTGGGAAAGGTGGCGTCGGCAAATCGACGGTCGCCGCGAACTTGGCGCTGGCGTTGCACATGTACGGCCAACGGGTCGGACTGATGGACGCCGATATTTACGGGCCGAGCGTGCCGCTGATGTTCGGTTTGGGGATGGTCGATCAAACCAAGACACCCTTCCCCGTCGAGAAATTCGGCATCAAACTCATGAGCATGGGCTTCGTCGTCAGTGCCGATCAAGCGGTGATCTGGCGCGGGCCGAAGGTAGCCCAAGCCGTCGGTGCCCTCCTGTTCCAACCGCCGTGGGGCGAGCTCGATTTCCTCATCGTCGATCTGCCACCGGGCACCGGCGATGCCCAGCTCACACTGTCCCAATCGGCTCCGCTCACCGGGGCCATCGTGGTGACGCAGCCGGCGGAAGTCTCGTTGATCGACGCCCGCAAAGGGGTCAAAATGTTCGAAGAAGTCCGGGTGCCGATTCTCGGGATTGTCGAGAATATGAGCTACCTCGCCCTTCCCGATGGCACGCGGATGCACCCGCTCGGACAAGGGGGCGGGGCTAAACTCGCCGCTGAAATCGGCGTACCCTTCCTCGGGGAGATCCCCATCGACGCCCAAGTGAGTCAATGCGGTGACGGCGGCGAACCGATCGTGCGGAAGTTCCCCGATCATCCGATCTCGAAGTCGTACTTGATCCTCGCTCAGACGGTACTGAACGAGATGTTGAAACGTCCGACGACCGGAGCGCTGCCGGACGTTGAACTCTGACTCGCGGAGTCTCGCGTTGCCAATTGATCTCCAATGCCCGGAGTGCGATCACGTCTTCGGTGTCGCAGCGTCGATGGTCGGCAAACGGACACGGTGCCGCGCTTGCAACGCCGCGCTCATCGTTCCCGGGGAATCGCCGACCGCAATGGATGAGAGTTCACGCGAGCCGCAGGATGACGAAACACTACCGAATTGGGACACGCCGATCCCGTTCCGTTCACCCGAGCCGATCGTCGGGGTGCTCCTGATCGGAATCGTCGCGAGCATTTTGGTGCTCATCATTTACGGATTCAGCAAAGACTCTACTGTCGCCACGAAGTCGTCGCCTTACACAGCCCCCACTCAGGCCCCATTGCAACCGAGTGATAGGAACCAACTGGAAACGAAGTCGACGGAGCCTGCCCTGGGCTACGACCGCGAAGTGATTTTGCCCGATCAAGAGATGGTCGTGCCCAAGTTTGGCCGCGGCTCGAAAATGGTCAGTGGTTGGGGCACCTCGCAAAATTGGCTGCTCTTCCGAGAAACCGTCTCGAAAGCCACGCTGTTCCATTTGCACGATCGCATTCAGGGCGGCGTCGTAACCGTTGCTAGTGAGCGGAATTCCGCCGTGATCAACGCCACCCATTCGCCCAGTGGGCGTTGGCTCGCGTTGTACCGAACCACACCCGGCGAAATTGGGATCGAACTTTATGCCAGTCGGGCACCGGACGAGCCGGTTTTGAAGTGGGATCCTTATTCCGAAAGTGGCGAAGGCACCACGCCACGCCTCGCCAGTTGTGCCTTCCTTTCGGACGAGCGAATGCTGACGATCTCGAACGAGGGTACTGTTGATTTGTGGGCGATTCCCAGTGGATTGTACATCCGCCGAATCTTAGCAACGCCAACGGTTTGGGATGCATCCAGTTCGGATCGGTTCGCTATGAGTCCTGAGCGCACCATGCTGGCCAATTTCAACGGTGCAAAATGGGAACTCTATTCACTAGAAGATGACGCGTTTGGCCGGAAATTCACCATCGAATCCTCGGTTCGATCGGCCCCAGATACCACGGAGCGAACTCGCTTCACGGCCGATGGAAAACGAATTGTTATCGTCACCCCGGTTGCTGCGTCACCGGACTCGGTTCAGGATCGTGTGCAGCTATTCGACTCCGCCACTGGGAAACGCATCACCGAATGGACGATTCCGTCCAATCGTGACCCAGCGGAGGCCATGACGTGGTCGGTCGGTAACGAGTCGCTCCTCGTCCACCGTTCCACAGCGGGAATCGCAACAGCTTATCAACTGGCCGATGGCAAATTGCTGGCCACAATCGAATGCAAAGACCCTCGGAAGTCTGTCACGCTCGATGCTGGTGCGAATCGCATTTTGATGATGGAAACCGAAACGCAGCCCGCACGCTCGTTCGGATTCAACCTCCCGCTGAGAACCCCGAGTACGATCCAGAAGAATCCCGTTTGGGAATACAAAGCCGGCGTCTTGGAATTGAAGAAAGTCGCCCGCTGAGCGAATTGGCAATCGTCCGATGACGTTGATAGACTGACGCACACGACTGGAGAGGATCGCAAATGAGTTTCGACGTCGATAACGAAGAAGGCGCCGCGGGAGTGGGATTCGCCACGATTCGCGGCCGCGATTGGCCGAGTGTGCGGCAGTTCAACGTCTTCTTGGCAAACCGAATGGGGGCGCTGCTCGACCTCGTTCGCCGCTTCGAGATGACCGATGTCCGGGTGGTCTCCCTCACGGTGGTGGAAACGGCCGATTGTGCCATCATCCGCTTGGTGCCGAGCGATTACGAACGCGCATTCGAGATTTTGACGGCCGCGAAACTGCCGTTCACCGAATCGGACTTGATGGTGGTGAAACTCCCCGACAACGATCAACCGCTCTTGACGATCACCAAAGCGTTCTTGTCGGGCGAGTACGACATCCACTACATGTACCCGTTGCTCATCGGCGTCGGCCCCATGGGCAGCACCGCCGTGGCCATCCACGTTGCCGGTTTTGAGGCCGCGGCTGGGCACTTGCAGAATCTTGGATTCACTCTCTTCACCGAGTCCGACTTGCGCGATTGAACATCCGGAGCGCTCGATAGCACTCCGGATCGTGCCAAGGTTAGTTTTTGTAAGCCCCGTAGAGCTCTCCCAAAATGTAAGGTGGTTTCGTCCAGTTGCGGTTCGGGGTGCGCACCACGTTTTTGCGATCTTTCTCGATGGTTTCCAGATATTTCAAAATCGTGGCTTCGGTTCCGCTGTCGCTGAGCAAATTGACTCCGACGAGTTTTGAATCTTTCACTTCCGAGTATTCGGTGAACGTCAACGGCGAGATTTTTGTCCCTTTCGGGGGCTTGGCCACCAGAACTTCATTCACGAAGAATTTCGCCGAACTCGCACCGGTTTTAGCCGTGTCTTTACCCCCGTAGAGAAAGAGCATCGGGTTTTTATCGCGCAGTTCGATGGCGCTGTCGAGCGACACCCAGTTCTTGACAGTTTCGGCGGGGATCGAAGGATGGCGCTCCGCCGAGAGCCAAATCGCCCCGGCAATGTCTTTCCCGGCGGAATCGATGTTGTTCGGGAGTTTCAGCGGGCCAATATCAGACCAATTGCGAGCTTGTTCGATCACTTGCGGACGGGACCATTCCACAGCCATGTACATCAACCCGGCGGTCGCGGCATCCGTGGAGCCGATCAAGTATACGCTGCTCGTGTTGACATCGCCCGCATCGTTCATTTTGTCGAGAGCCACCCGCGCTGCCATGATGTCGTTCACCACCACCGGGAAATAACCCGGTTTGGCAGTGACATCTTTGATATCCAGTTTTTTCGGAAGCGGCGATTTGTTGGCCAATGTCGGCATGTATTTGGCGTTCACCTTGTAGTCGTACCAAAATGCTTTCGGATTGCCGATGACGGTACTCTTCCCATGGCCGCGGTAATCGAACCGGAGCACCGTGAAGCCTTTTTTGGCCAAGGTGATCGCCAAACCCTTCCACTCCCCAAGATTCGGGTCTTTCCCGAAACTGTGCAGCAGGATCACCACCGGGCTGGTGCCTCCTTTGACGGAAGGGTAGAGCGTCCCTTGCAATTCCACGCCATCCGCCGTGTCGAAGGCCACTTCCTTCGTGACGAATTTCTCAGTTTCTTTCGGGGGCACGTCTGGCTTTTTTGGCTCTTGGCCGTTGACCGTTGCCGAAGTGAACGCCAACAGAGCCAGTAACCAAACCACAGGGCGAACCATGGCACATCTCCGGAGAGGATCTCGAACGCGAAGCCGCAACTCCATGAATTCTACAACGTCGCCCGGCGATAAATCGTTGGAAAAGTAGAATCTGGCCGACGTTTTGCCGAGTTCACGCCGGCTGACACTGGCGTTCCCAGTTCAAGATGTGCTCCATCACATCGGCCGGGTCGGTGCGTTGCCCCGACGGTAAAGGCCAGGTGAATCGCTCGCTGGCGGCCAATTGTGCGGCCGAACCCCGCGATCGCGGCTCCAGCCACAATTGCACAAACCGGCTGATAGCTCGGCCCCGTCGACATAGCCGGGCGGCTAACCGCTCCGCATCCGCCGTCGTTCGCGCGGTCTCGGTGAGGAGTTCGGCCCAACCCACGAGCCAGTCGATCAACATGCGTGCCTCTTCGTCACCCAAGCCACGCGTCAAAGATTCATCCCGGGCGATTCCGCGCAGGATCAGATCGTTCACATTCGACATAACGCCCCTCGAAACCGGCTGGCGACGAAAATCCCAGGCGAGTTCCCCCCACGCCCAGTTTCCGCAAGCCGACTCCATCCGCCTTGGTCAGGCTGCGACATACCGCCACCGCCACGAATCTGCAAGAGGATCACCCGGCATTTCGCCGGCCTCTGTAACACTTTCCCGTAGTCACTGCAGACTGGCCCGATTGCCCGGAATGACATCTCCGGGTGTCGTTCCTATTTTGAACTAAGCTGTTCCACGGCGACCGGCTCGCTCACTTGCGGACTGAGGTGTTCCATGCTTCGATTCTCGACCGTTATCCTCTTGGTTCTTGCAGCGTCGCCAGCCAGCGCCGCCGTGGTGACCATCACCAATAACACCGATCAGGCCGTTTCGTTCAGCATGACGCAGGGCGAAAATCCCCCGTTGGCTGTCAAACTGTCCGCCGGGGAAAACAAGGCCGTGCCCGTCGGACGCAATCCGGCGTTGACTGTGACACTCACTGGCAAACCCGAAACGTTTCAGCTCGATCCGTATACGGCGTACATCTTCTTCCCGAACAAGAACCAACTGACGGCGTTCCAAGGGTTGCAGCTCGTCGGTGAACTCCCCAAACCGACTGATGTGCCGATTACCCCGACCGCGATCAAACCCTACCCGTTGACCGTGCATTTGCTGGTGGACGATGCCGAACCCCGGTCGCAACCGAGTTGGGAGAAAGTGCTACGGGCACGGCTCGGATCAGCTGGCGAAGTTCTGGAAAAGCAGTGCGGCGTCGCGCTGACCGTCGCCGAGACCGGGGAATGGAAGTCCGACCCCAAAGCGTTGGATCTCGTTTCGCGGCACGAGAGCTTCGAACTGGTCGTGCCTGCCAAACCCGGCATTCTGATGCTCGGGGCCATGACGCGGTCACTGAAATCCGATGCCCTCTTTGGCACCATGCGTAGCCCGTGGACATCGCATCTGTTGATGCGTGAAGGGGTTCCGAAAACCGAAGGGGAACGCACCGAGATGTTGCTGCATCACTTGGGGCTGTATCTCGGGGCGGTGCGCACAGCCGACCCGAACTCGGTCATGCGCCTCAAGCTCAACGACGGTCGTGCGAACCGTACCAACTTCCAGCTGGCGTTCGATCCGTTGAACTTACTCGTGATACACATCTGGGCCGAGGAACGGCGTGCCGGTCGGAGCGGCACTTGGGACGAAATTTGTCCGGCCGCTCGAGATCGACTTTTGGTGCTCTACCGCACCCAAGCTAAGCTGCACGACGAACTCAAACAAGTCGACGGCCAAGCCAAGGCGTATGCCGACACCCTCGAGATTCTGAAGCTCGGTGAAAAGGTCGCCGTGCTACCCCGTCCGGATCTCGGAACCACCGGCGGTGACGTACTCGAAGCGGCCGTGCCAGTCGATCCGAAACCGGCCGAGCCAGCAACGGGGAACCGATCCGCAAAAGAAGAGGGCGTTCGGGCGGTGGTTCAAGCGATCTCGAAGAAAGCGGCCGAAGTGGACGGTCTCCCCGTCAACGAGCGCCCCATCCAAGATGCACTGACCGAAGCGTACATCCGCACGGCGGCTGCGGCAGCGAACAAGCTTGAAGAAGCCGTCCGAATCCCCGCGTTCCTCATCGGTCTGGGCATCGGGCTCGACAACTCCACGATTCTGAGCAACAACCCCCTGACGAAGAAGCTCTGTGCGGCGGTCGAGAGTGCCGAGGAACGCCAAGAGCGACTCGCCAAGCTCGGCACGCCGACGATGCACCAGCGCCGCGACCTCTGCCAGCACTTCGCCGTCAGCGTCGCCCTCACCGAGATCGTCGGGGCCGGGTTGGCGGAACTGGCGGGCGTCACCAAGGAACTCGCCGACATGAAGGGAACCAGTGGCTTCAGTTTCGCCGACCTGGGCACCGATTTGGCCGGGATCGAATTCGCCGGGCGGATCCAGAAAACAACGTTGCTCGACACCATCGCCAAAGAGTTCGCGGTGGTCGACTATGTGCCGGACATCAAAGGACTTCGGGAAGGTCTGAGTGAATCCCGATTCGAAAAAGACTTCGGCAGCATCACCGATCCGCGCTACACCCAAGAGTTGGAATCGTTGCGAAAGCGTGTGCGGGAAGTGAAGGCCTACAAGAAGTAGCCGGTTCCACGTCCTACCCTCGACTGCGAGTCGGTACGAACCTACAGTAACGAAACGACGTTCCTCCCGAGATTCGTTAACTATGTACGACGACGACGAACCGATCAACCCAAACGAAGTCCGCCATACGCTCCGTCGGGTAGCCGCTTACCGCGAAGTCTGCGAGCGCGTCCGTAAGGGAAGCACCGGAGCGCTGATTTTCGGCGCCATCATGCTCGCCATCTGGTGGTTCCTTTTGCCCGAGAAGACCAAATACGATTGGTTCGGGATCATCTATCTCACACTCGCGTGTTTGGAGTTCGGTAGCGGCATCCTCAACCGGCTTTTCCCCTCGGCCGAAGGGGTGCTTTTAGCTGCGGTTGTTTTGACCTGTTTTGGGCTTTGGAACATTGCCCGAGTCGTGCTGATTTGGCAAAAGATGATGCCGGGAGTCATCTCGCCGATTTTCGCCATTCTCGGTGTCATGTGGACAGTGCAAGGCTTCCGCCAAGCTCTGGGCTACCTCCAACTGCGCCGGGAATTCGCCGATCGACCGAACCGATCCCAGATCCGCTGGTTCAACGATCTGCTCCGCGAAATCAAATTTTCCGACCCGAAAGTCGATCCGCAAGCGGTGTTCTTCGACACACAACCGGCACTCACCGGCAAACTACTCGGCGACACGGCGTTCTTAATCGACAAGGGTGAAATAACAATCATCGTATCGCGCCGCGAGCTGCAATTGGAACGAGAGGAGTCGGGCAACGACCGACCGGCACGGGGCTACTTGACCGTGGCGGGCGTACCGTTCCGACCGTTCCCGTTGGGCGAAAAGACGTGGGATAATTACTCGGCTTGGAAACGGGAAGGGGGGGAAGTGGTGCCCCCCATTGTGCGACCCGCGATCCGAAATCGGGATCAAGACAGCGACGATTGAATCACGAAGCCGTCGGCCGACAACTCCGGAACGATTGCAGCACTTGGTGGAGATCTTCGGTGACGCAGACTTCGTCGTCCAAGAAGTCTTTGAGCCAGATGAAGTTCAACTTCTGGGCCATGGCGACCAAGGGCAGCAGATCGCCGAGCCGAACTCGCACGGTCGGTTCGAGCGGCTCGGAATCGAAGAAATCGGTACGGGAATCGTCGTCGTGGGCACGGAACACTTTGAGCTGGTGCGGACGCATGGGGAACCCTCCTGGTCGGTCTTCGATGGAAGCCGAATGACGCACCTCTTTCTTCGGCAAACTCGAAATCCGAACTCCACCGAGACTGGTCGAAGTGGGTTCTTTTCTCCGGCAAAGCGGTAGGATCTTCCGACTGTAGTGCGTTTGAGGGCCATTATGCCGATACTCGCGATTCTCGGCTCCGGAGGTTGGGGCACCGCCCTCGCCGTGGTGTTAGCCCAACACCCCGAGCATCAAATCCGGCTCTGGAGCTACCGCAGCGACGTTGCCGAACGGTTAAACCGCCTGCGCGAGAACACCCAGCAACTCCCCGGTGTTCGTATTCCTGATTCGGTGCAAATCACGTCGTCTGTGGAAGACGCGACCCGCGGTGCCGATGCTTGGATCACCGCCATCCCGACGGCCTTCCTGCGTTCCACGCTGAAGCTGTTCCATGGTGTGGCCGCGCATCCAGTGCCCGTGGTGAGCCTCACGAAGGGAATCGAGATCGAAACGTTTCGTCGTCCGAGTGAGATCATCCGCCAGGAACTCGGCATGGGCCGCGTGGTGGTGCTCAGCGGGCCGAGCCACGCCGAGGAAGTCGCCCGCGGCGGGCCGACTTCCCTGGTCGCCGCTTGCGAAGATGCCGCACTCGCCGCGTGGGTGCAGCACCACTTCGGCACCGACCGCTTGCGGGTCTACACGAACTCGGATTTGATCGGTGTCGAATTGGCCGGGGCGCTCAAGAATGTCCTGGCCATCGCGGCTGGAATCTGCGACGGTTTGAAATTCGGCGACAACGCCAAGGCGGCACTGCTCACCCGCGGCCTCGTCGAGATGCAGCGCTTCGGTGTGACGCACGGAGCCGACCCGTCGACGTTCTTCGGGCTCGCGGGCATCGGCGATTTGATGACGACCTGCTTCAGTCCGCACGGTCGCAATCGCCGCGTCGGTGAGCGTCTGGCCCAAGGTGAAAAGCTGCAAGAGCTCCTCGCAGGCCCCCAAGTGGCCGAGGGAGTCTTCACGGCGAAGAGCGTCTACGAACGACTGATGCGCGCCGGCCTCGAATCGCCGATTCTGCAAGGTGTCTACCGCGTACTGTACGAGGGGCAATCGCCGCGCGAAGCGGTGAACGATTTGCTCGGCCGGCCCCAACGAGAGGAATCCACGTGTTGAACATCGCCTTCAAAGAATGGGCCGCGATCTGCGAAGCGTTGGCGTGCGGTCGGCAACGATTGATACTGCGCAAAGGAGGCATTCACGAAGAGGGCGGCACCTTCCGACCCGAGCATGCGCGGTTCTGGCTCTACCCGACTCACTTCCACGAACAGCAACAAGCCGGCATCAAGCTCGGGGAGCACGCGATCTTGGAAACGGCCGAAGCGAATCGGGCGCCGGTCGGGTTCGTGCGGATCTCCCACTATGTCGACGTGACGAACGTGGAGTATCTGCAAAATCTGGACGAATTGCTGACGCTCGATGCCGAACACATTTGGAGCGAAGCCACCGTCCGCCAGCGCTTCGCCTACCGCACACCCGGGCTTTATGTTTTGCGAGTGACTGTCTCGCGTGCCGCAGACGTGATCGAGATCCCCGAGGAACCCGACTACGCCGGGTGCAAAACCTGGGTACCGCTCAAAATGGAATTGCCCACGGCCGGGTCGAAGGGTGTTGAATGACGATGCGTCGAATCACCGCACTCCGCCCGCAGTCGGTGGGCAAATGGAACGAGCGCGAGGTGCTGCGGGTCATTCAGGCGCGCGGGCCGTTGTCGCGCGCGGATGTCGCACGCTTATCGGGTTTGAGTGCCCCCACCGTTTCGAAGGCAGTCGCGTCGCTGTTGCAAGCCGGGTTGATCGAGGAGTCGGCCGCGTTGGAACCATCGCGCGGTCGCCCCGCCTTGCAACTCCGGCTGGCCACCGCGTCGGTGCAAGTGCTCGGGATCGTCATCGATGCGGTGCGGTGTGAAGTCGTCAGTGCTGGCCTCGATGGGCTGCTGCACCCGGAGGGGGAGAGTTTCCCCACGCCGACGACGTACCCCAAATTGATCGACGCCTTGGCGATGCAGTGCGAAACGCTGATGCGCCGAGACACCATCACCACGCTCGGCCTCGGTGTCAGTTTGCCGGGGTTGATCGACGACCGGCAGGGGCGCGGGGTTCTGTCGCCGAACTTGTCGATCACCAACGGGCAGCGACCGGCCTCCGACTTGGAGGAACAGCTCGGACTACCGGGAGTCTTGGTTCACGAGACACACGCTTTATGCCTCGCGGAACGGGACTACGGCTTGGCCGTGGGTTTGGACGATTTCGCGATCTTGGATGTCGGTGCGGGGGTCGGATTGGGTGTGATGAGCGGTGGTCGGGTCTTGAGTGGACACAGTGGCTTGGCGGGCGAAATCGGGCACATCACCGTGGTCGCCGATGGCGGCCGGTCGTGCGGTTGCGGCAACACGGGATGCCTGGAAACGGTCTGCAATGATGCCGCGTTCGCCCATCGCGTCGGCCGAAAATTGAATCGCACCGTCGGCATCGACGAAGCCTTGGCCCTCGTGCAATCCGGGCGTGGGCCTCTCGCGGGGGAACTCCACGAAACGGCGAAGTACCTCTCCATCGCGGTCGCAGCCGTGGTCAACTTGTTCAACCCGACGACGGTCTTCATTCACAGCAAATTGTTCGCCGCCGACGACGACTTGTTTCAACGGGTGGTCGATCTCACAGCGAAGCGCGCGCTCGGGCCATCGTTCGCCGATTGCCGCATCCTGCGAGCCAAGGGGACGAAGTTACAAGGCGCCGTCGCCGCCGCCGTGCAGCACGTCACGAATGCCGTGGCGACCGGCGCCGCCGTGTAACGTCAATGCTCCGGCGACTGCGTGCCCACCACCACTTGACTCGCTCCGTAACGCGAGTTCATACCCGGTTGCGGGAACAAGCCGCCCCCGAAGATGACCACGGCGAGTACCAAGATCGCCAGCCGTTCGGCCCAAGTCACGGGTAGTTCAGATATGCCCACTTGGCGACAACCGGTGAAGAGTGCCCAGTAAGCTCGCATCACGGCGATCCCGTTCAACCCCGACACCACGATGATAACGATGCCGATCCACAGGTTGGATTCGAGAGTCCCATCGATCAGCAATTCTGCAGAAACGAAGCCCAGGGTGCCGGGGAAGCCGACGCAGGCCAGTCCGGTCATCAGAAAGCCGATGGCCAGCATCGGCGAGCGGTCGTACAAGCCGTGGAACGTCTTCAGGGACAACCGACCATGCCGGGCTTCGACGGCCCGCAAGACCACGGTCAGTCCGCCCGCGGAAACCATGATGGAAAACCAGAGGGCCAGTGCCCCGGTGACACTCAGACGAGTGTGAACTTCCAAACCGACGAGCACCAGCGACGAGAAGCTCACGAACAGGTGGCCGAAGAAACGACGGGTGTCCGTTTGGACGATGGCCATGCCGCTGGAATAAACGGCGGTCGTTAAAGAAATCAAAGTCACGGCGGTGAGCAACCACGGCGGGGCGACCGGTACTGCGAGCCGCACGGCGATGTAGACGCCGAGCATCGGCGTGACCATGAGCACGGCCGAGCTGAACGAGCCGTTTTCGATGAGGTCGAGAATCCAAACGTGGGCCGGAAAGACCCCGGAGCGGATCAGCACGGCGAGGATCAGCAAAATGGCGCCGATCTCGGTGTCGCCGTTCGTCACGAGGGCCCAACCGCCGACGAGCAGCGCGGCGAATGGCACCATGTGAAGGAGGTAGACGGTGGTCGGTTTTTTCGCATGCCGCAAGTCGAAGAACGACGGCACGCCGCACGCCACGCTGAGGCCGACTAGGAGCCACGGTTCGCAGCACGAAAACGCGGCCAAGCGCAGCGCCAGCGAGAGCAGGTAGCGGGTGGCCCCGAACGATTCGGCTTTCCACTTCGAAGTGGTCATGGCCATCAGCAGGTGCAGCAGGGCGATCACCGGCAGCAGCGGGCCGCTCAGTTCATCGACGTGCAGAATTGGCCCCGAGCCGGAACTACTACCCGTGTACTGTCCGAGCCAAGCCAAGAACGAAGCGCCGAAGGCGAACGCGCAGCCGGCGGTGCAAATGCGCAGCGCCAAGAGTTTATCGCGGATGCACGCCACGGGCAGAGCGAGCACGAATGGGATCGCCACGGCGATTTCGAGCCACGGTAGTAACAGCAGATTCATGATTGGGCCTCCACCAGTTCCGCGTGCACCGGCGGCACTTCCGCAATCCGAACCACTTCGACCGGTTCCGTCGACGCCCCCGTGCCATTCAACCAACCGATCCACCTCGTTTCCAACGTGGTCAGTCCGCGGAACAGTTTCAGGAACGGCCGAGCCAAGTAGTCGTTGAGAATCGAATCGAGGTACCCGCGTTCCAACCCGAAGCGGTAGAGGCCGAGTTGCCAGCGTGTGGCCGGCCCACCCGCTACCCGCGGCAACTTCCCACCGATGGCATTTTCGACGAGCTTGTAGTCGAGCAACAAGCTCGGCGCCCGGAGGAACTGGAGCGTCCGTAAGCAGGCGTGGCCGAGCAGGTGGACGAGGGCGAGGTAACGGAATCCGAGGCCGATTTCCGCGACGATGATGCCCACTTGGGTCAGCGACGCAAACGACAGCACCGACTTGATGTCCGTCTGCACACGGCCGACCAAGTAGCCGTACAAAGCCGTGGACAGCCCCAAAATGACCGCGGCGGCGGCCAACTCGTCGGAGCGGGCGAACAGTGGGCTGACCCGCAGCAGCAAGTACGCTCCGAGGTGAACGGAGAGCGCCCCGTAGAAGACGGCGCTCGACGGCGTCGGCCCTTCCATCGCTCGTGGTAGCCAACCACTGAACGGGAATAAAGCCGATTTACCAGCGGCCGCGAACAGAAGCAACCCGCCGATGATGGTCGCATTCAACGAACTCAAATTCGACACTTCGTTCGGCCAGACACCGTCGCCGACGAGCTTGTGGAAGTCGCCTTCGCCCGTTAGGCGGTGCGTCAGAATGGCCGCGAGCAACAAGGCCGCATCGGAGATGCGGTAGATGACCCAGACTCGGAAACCGTTGCGTACGGGAGCCGGACGGTCGTTGTAGAAGCCGATGAGCAGCACCGACGAGACACCGACGAGTTCCCAACCGGTGAAGAGCGTTTCGACGGTGCCCGCAACCCCGGCGGTGATCATGCCGAGGGTGAAGATCGAGTAGAGCATGAAGAAACGCTGGTAGCCGTGTTCGCGGTGCAGGTAGCGTTGGGCGAATGCGGCGATCGTGCCGCAGAGGACGAACGACAGGATGCAGAACGGGATCGACAGGCGGTCGAACAGCAACTCGATTTGGAAGTGGTAATGCGGCGGGATGTAGACCCACTCTCCGAGGTTGATCCGGACTTCGTAAACGCCGGTGATCTGCATGCCGATAAAAATACCGGCGGCCGCGATCAAGCCG
>JAYSYJ010000076.1:0-6444 GCA_043727675.1 Fimbriiglobus sp. | reverse complement strand
CGAGAACGATTACAAACGATTGCTGAGTACGGGCGAGTCGGCCAGCAAAACGGAAGTGGACAAGGCCAAGGCGGCGGTCGGAACGAGTACCGGCAACTTGGGCGTGGCTAAGGCCGATCTGGCGAAGGCGCAGTTCAACTTGGATAAAACCAAAATCAAGGCCCCGATTCGTGGCCGCATCGGTCGTACCGAAAAGACCGAAGGGAATGTGATCTCGCCGATGACCGCGCGGTTGGCCCGCATCACATCCGTCGCCCCGATCTATGCACTTTGGGATGTCGATGAGCAGACGTCGTTGTTTTATCGCAAGATGATTTACATCGACAAAACGGTTCCGAATCCGACCGTTGTGCCTTTGAAGTGTTGGATCAAGCTCAAGAACGACACAGGATTCGCACGCGAAGGCACCATCAACTTTATCGATCCCGAAGTGAGTCGGGCCAGTGCCAGCCGGCCGCTGCGTGGCACGTTTTTGAATCCCGATGGATTCATCACACCGGGAGACACGGTGCGCGTCCGCATGGATGCCGGGCCGATCCTCGAAGGTATTTTGATCCCGGAAGTGGCCGTGTTCAGTCAACAGGCCAAGAAATTTGTCTACGTGCTCAACGCGGCGGACGAAGCCATGATCCGTGAAGTGGAACTCGGGGAACTCCGGGATGGTCTGCAAATCATCACCAAGGGGGTCACCCCCGAAGACCGGGTGATCGTCAATGGTCTGCTCCGGGTTCGACCGGGCGTCAAGGTGAAGCCGGTTTTGGAATCGCTCCCGACCAGCCTCGTCAAGTAATTCGAGCACCATTTCCAACCGAGACACTCGATCATGATCCCGCGTTTCTTCATCGACCGCCCGATTGCCGCGTTCGTCATTTCGTTCGTCTTGGTCCTGCTCGGGACACTCTCGCTCACGAGTATGCCGATTGCACAATACCCCGACGTCGTGCCTCCGCAGGTGGTGGTGACGGCGATCTATCCGGGGGCCAATGCCAAGGTCGTCTCGGAAACGGTGGCGGCGCCGCTCGAACTCGAGATCAACGGCGTCGAGAACATGCTGTACATGGAATCGCAGTGCACCAACGACGGGGCCATGCGGTTGATCGTCACGTTCAAGCACGGCACCAGCCCCGACACGGCTCAAGTGCTCGTGCAAAACCGCGTGGCCGTGGCCACTCCGAAACTCCCCGAAGATGTCCGCCGAATCGGCGTGGTGACCAAGAAGCAGTCGTCGGCGATTCTGTTAGTGGTGAGCATCTACGCCGAAAATGGCCCCGATGGCAAACCGTTGAAGGATCAACTCGAAGTCAGCAATTATGCCACCTTGAACATCAAGGACGAACTCGCGCGGATCAACGGTGTCGGCGATGTGTTCTCGTTCGGTCAACGCGAATATTCGATGCGAATTTGGCTCGACCCGAACAAGATGGCCGACCGACAATTGACGCCGACGGAAGTGATCGGCCAAATCCGGGCCCAGAACCAACAGGTCGCGGCGGGCACCATTGGCCAACCGCCGGCCCCGGCCGGGCAAAGCTTCCAATACACCATCAATACGCAGGGCCGGTTGAAGGACGAAAAATCGTTCGAGAACATCGTGCTGAAAGTCGGAGCCAACGAGGAACTCGTCCGGTTGAAAGATGTCGGTCGCGTCGAACTCGGCGCCCGATCGTACGAGAGTTCTTCGGCACTCGATGGCAAAGCGTCCATCGGATTGCCGATCTTCCAACTGCCGGGGGCCAACGCCCTCGACACCGCCGACGCGGTGAAGGCGAAGATGGTGGAACTCGAAAAGAAGTTTCCACCGGGCATCAAGTACGCCATCGTCTTCAACCCGACGACGTTCGTGAAATCGTCGGTGCAGGAAGTGGTGAAGACGCTCTTCGAAGCGTTCGGACTCGTCTTCCTCGTGGTGCTCATTTTCTTGCAGAGTTGGCGTGCGGCCATCATCCCGATGATCGCCGTGCCCGTCTCGCTGATCGGCACCTTCACCATCATGGCCGGCCTCGGCTTCAGCATCAATAACCTCACGCTCTTCGGGATGGTGCTGGCCATCGGCATCGTCGTGGACGACGCGATTGTGGTCGTGGAAGCGGTGGAATCGGAATTGGCCAAAGGGCTGTCCACTCTCGACGCCACTCGGAAAGCGATGGACGAAGTCTCCGGGGCGATCATCGGCGTGTCGATTGTCCTCGCGGCCGTGTTCATCCCGTCGGCGTTCCTCCCCGGCCTCACGGGGCAGTTCTTCAAGCAGTTCGCCGTCACCATCGCTGTCTCCACGCTGATCTCTTTGATCAATTCCCTCACGCTGACACCGGCGCTGTGTGCTTTGTTCCTGCGGCCGACCCATGGCGAACATGCCAAGCGCGACCCGATCGACTGGGTGCTGCATGCCCTGCTCGGCTGGTGGTTCTTCCGGGCCTTCAACTGGGTTTTCGACCGCACCACGCGCGGCTACGCTTACACCATCGGTTGGGCCGCCCGACTCGGTTTGGTCGTGGTGGTCATTTACGGTGGCCTGCTCGTCCTCACGGGCGCGGCATTCTTGATGGTGCCAGGCGGTTTCATTCCGCAGCAGGATCAAGGCTACCTGATCGTCAATATTGCGTTGCCCGAAGGGGCCTCAGTCGAGCGTACCGAACGTGTGGTCAAAGCGGTGACCGACATCTGCATCGGAAAGGAAAACCCGGACGGTACCCGAACCGGGGGAGTCGAGGGCGTCGGCCACGTGACGGCTGTGACGGGCTATTCCATCTTCGCCCAGGCGAACCTCTCGAACGCGGGGGGAATTTACCTCTCGCTCAAACCGTACGAGGAGCGGCCAGGTCATCCGGCCGACAAAATCCTCGCGGAACTGAACGCCAAACTCGGCAGCATTCAAGAAGGCAATGCCACCGCGTTCGGGGCACCGCCGATCCTCGGCTTGGGGAGTGCCGGTGGCTTCAAGATGCAGATCCAAGATAAGGGGAATTTGGGACTCGACCGTTTGGAGGCGATCACGGGGAACCTCGCCGGTGCGGCTATGAAAGAGAAAGGCATTCCCGCTGCGTTCAGTTCGTTCAGTTCGAACGCCCCGCAACTTTTCGTCGAGATCGACCGCGAGCGGGCCCAGCAACTCGGGGTGAGCGTTCAAGCGATCAACGATACGCTGCAAATGTACCTCGGATCGGTTTACGTCAACGATGTCACGCTATTGAACCGCAACTGGCAGGTGAATGTCCAAGCGGAGCCGGAATTCCGGGCCAAGCCGAGCGATGTCGGACAGTTGAAAGTGCGTGGCCCCAAAGGCGACATGATCCCGATGGACGCGCTGATTAAGAGCGTCAAGATGTCTGGCCCGAGCAAAGTGAATCGCTTCCAAATGTACCCCTCCGCCGACATCAACGGCTTCGTGATTCCGTTCCTACTCAGCTCTGGTGAAGCGGCGAACAAGATGGAAGCGCTCGCCGATCGGGAGTTACCCGAAGGGATGGGCTACGCTTGGACCGATATGACCTACCAACAAAAAGAAGCGGCCAACCAGCGCATTGGAATCTCGGGTATCGGTGAGTTCCGAGGCGACACCACCTTGTTGATTTTCGCACTCAGCACCCTGATGGCGTACCTCGTCTTGGCGTTCCTCTACGAAAGCCTGCTGTTACCGCTCGCGGTGATTCTCGTCGTGCCGATGTGCTTGTTGTGCGGGGCAGTCGGGGTCATTCTCACCCGTGGCGACATGAACGTGTTCACTCAGATCGGCTTGATCGTCCTCGTGGGGTTGGCGTGTAAGAATGCGATTCTCATCGTGGAATTCGCCAAGCAACGCCGCGAACAGGGGGCCAGTCGGTTGGACGCCACCAAAGACGCTGCCCGGTCGCGGTTGCGACCGATCTTGATGACTAGCCTGGCGTTCATCCTCGGCGTCGTACCGCTCGTGATCGCGGAAGGAGCCGGGGCGGAAATGCGCAAGGCCATCGGCGTCGTCGTCTTTTCCGGAATGCTCGGCGTCACCCTGTTCGGCTTGGCACTCACGCCGGTCTTTTACTTCTTGCTCGATTGGTTGCGTGGCAATCCGAAATTGGAAGCCCCCGTTGTCAAAGCTCAGTAAGTGACGAGGCTGAACACATCATACCCTTCGAGTTTGTCTCGGCCATTCAGGAAGCCGAGTTCGACAAGGAAGGCGCAAGCGACGATCACGCCACCGGCGCGTTCCACGAGTTTGCAACCGGCTTGCATAGTGCCACCGGTCGCCAGCAAGTCGTCGACCATCAGAACGCGATTACCTTCGGCGATGCCATCGACGTGCATGTGCAGCTCCGCTTGGCCATACTCGAGATCGTATTTAAGACTGTACGTTCGGTACGGCAACTTCCCCGGCTTCCGCAGCGGAACCAAAGGCTTCTTGAGTGCCAGAGCCAATGGTGCGGCGAACAGGAACCCGCGTGCTTCGGCCGCCGCGATCGCGTCGATCCGAGCGGTCGCAAACTTCAACGTCAACGCATCAATGGAAGCTTGAAACGCTTCCGGATCGGCGAGTAGCGGGGTGATGTCTTTGAAAAGGATGCCCGGCTTGGGGAAGTCGGGGATGTCGCGAATGAAGGGTGTGAAGTCCATTTGAGAGTCTTGTACTGGGCGTGGTCGAGTCGGTGAAACACAACCGCTACTCTACACGCAATCGAGCAACGGGCCGCTCAATATCGAGCGACCGCCTCGACGAACGATTCATTTCTCCGTCTTGGGCACCCGTTTGAGAGTGAAGCAGTGCTGTTTCTCTTTTGTCTTGAACTCCTTCGGTGCATCGCCGCCCGGTAGGGCGTAACAGAGTTTGACCGTATCACCTTTCATTTCGATAATTCCAACCGCCTTTCCCCCTTTCATCGGTGCCGTGCTCGTCATCGAAATGGTGTACGGTGTCGTGGTTTTGTCGATCTGGAACGTGCAACCGAAGAATTCTTTTTTGTCCTTGTCCGTGCCGAGGACTGTTTCGCCATCGAACTTGATGATCGAACCCATCAGTTTGTCGGCCGGAATTTCCGTCCCATTTTTTTCACCGGACACGATGGTGTAAACCCCGTCTAACTTCAACGGAGTTTCATCGGCGATGGCGGTTCCGATGCAGGCTATCCAAACGATGGTGGCAATTGAAAATTTTAGAGACATCATAATCCTCGGTGCAAGGTGATCGACGTAGTGCCGAGATGGAACAGATCCATTTCCGACCCGCTGGACTGGTACCAAATCGAGGCAATTGTGATGCCGATCCCCACGCAATTGCAAATCCGGCTCGATTGTTGCCCAACACTTGCAGGTGGCTCAATCGGCCACGCTGACTCTTCGACACCGTTCCACTAGGAGTTTCAAAATGAATTTGGTCGGCACCTATGAACTGACTTCGGGGGAACGAGACGGCAAAACCCTCACGCCGGAGCGAGTCCAACATACAACGGTGACTTTTACGGATTCGGAAGTGACCGTGGCCAATCGAGACCGCGGCGACATTTACAAAGCCAAGTATGTGATAGAGCCAGGTACGGATCCGTGCCACATCACCATGACCGCGACGGCGGCGCCCGATTCGGGCGATGTGGTGGAAGGGTTGATCGATCGCAACCGAGATACGGTGCGACTGATTTATGCACTCCCAGGCAAACCAACACCGACCGGATTCAAAACTGGCCCGGGCGAGCTCCTATTCGTGATGTCACCCCGCAAAGCGTGACTCGCGGAGTTGGCATAGAAGATGCCAATAATGGTTTTGAATTCGTGTGCGTTGCACGACATCAGTTACTGTTTCCCACAACCGGAGCTTCCTGAAATGGCTGAGAACAAAGTTTGCACCACCACCATCGGCATTTTCGCAACCCGCGATGCCGCCAACCGCGCAGTCGCTGAATTGCGTAAGTCCGGCTATAGCGACGACCATATCGGCCTCGTCGCCAAAGATTCCGAGACGGGCAAAACGGTGCGCACCGATGGCGCCGGCGAAACCAATCTCGCCGAAGGCGCCGCTATTGGCGCGGTCGCGGGAGCTGCAACCGGCGCCGCCGTCGGTGCGGGAGTCTTGATGGGCATTATTCCCGTGATCGGCCCCGTGCTAGCCATCGGGACTCTTGGAACGATTCTGATCAACGCCGTCGGCGGTGCCGCCATTGCGACGGTGGCCGGTGCTCTCGTGGGTTGGGGAATTCCGGAAGAAGACGCCAAATACTACGAAGATGAAGTAAAAGCTGGCCGCTATTTGGTGACGGTGGATCGTGGCACTCGTACAGTCGACGACTCGCAAACAATCTTGGCGAAGCACGGTGCCTACGACCGAACTTCCGCACGTCGGATGTAATGAGATCCGACTCAAGCGCAACTGGAAATTGGCCGGATACACCTCCGGCCAATTTCGTTTCTAAGCCGAAATCCGGTACGCGGTCGACAATGGTTCGACAACGATTTCAGCACGTTTGGCGTGGGCTTGCGTCA
>JAYSYJ010000075.1:0-19523 GCA_043727675.1 Fimbriiglobus sp. | reverse complement strand
GCCGAACCGCTGTTGCTCAAGGGCTACGAGGGGATGAAGCAACGGGAGAAGTCGATCCCGCCACAGGCCGCGACCCGCCTCCCCGAAGCCCTCGACCGGCTGATCGAACTGTCCACCGCAACGAACAAGCCGGACGAGTTGAAGAAGTACCGCGAGTTGCGAGCCAAGTACCCGCCCGAACTGGCCCCGCCGCCGAAGGCGGTGAAGTGACGGGCACTCCTGAGTATGATAAACAAGTCGAATCACGGAGTAACCATGACGGCCAACTTGACACTCGAATTGCCTGCCGATCTGGATCGATTCCGATTGCCGCGGGCCGTGCACGCTCGCCTCCAATCACTGCTGGATCGCCAAGATTCCGGCACGCCGTTGTCGGAGGAAGAACGCGACGAGGCGGAAGGCTTAGTCGACTTGGCCGAAATCCTCACGCTGTTGCGGTTGCGATCCGAACGGGCCGCAGCGTGAGCGGAATTCCTCGAAATCTGGCGGACGATGAACGTTTGGCGGGAGGTTCGACCCCGAAATCATTTCTCCATCGCTTCGGTGTAGTCGCTCGTGTAGCGGAATTTCGTCCCCTCGCCTTGGTGGTTGGCGATCTCTTTCTTGATGGCCAACTTCGCTCCGTGGTATTGGCCCGTCTTCGCGTTGATGTAAACGTCCCCTTCCCAGAGCATCGGGGCGATCACCGGCATCAGGGCCGCGTCGTCGACTGGGGTGTCAAGGCCGTGATGGCGAAGTCGTCTTTCATCCTGCGGAACTCCAATTGGCAGAGATTTGATTGGTCTGTAAATTTCTGGGATATCTTAACAGTTTCTGCGTCATTTCGCCTGCGACCGGCCAATTAACAGAGTAGAGGCTTTTTCGTTTACCCGTCCGACAGTCGGCCCGCCACCCCGTGGACGTCGCTGTGGGCACTCCTTTCGGAGTCGTCCCATGCGTACCGATCCGCGTCCCGATCTGCCCCCGTCCGAACTGACCCCCGGCCAGCGCCGCGTCCAGCGAAGGGAACCGCTCGTCCGGCGCGCGCCGGAACAGTTCCCCGCTCGCGCGGGTCAGGTGTTGCATGGTCATGGACGAATCCTCGAAAGGGAACCGGGAAAAGGGGAATGAGAAACCAACCGTGTTGCACCACCGGCCTCTCGCCCGCTCGCTCGGAGGCGGAGGGGCGCGAAGTCGGGGAAGTCGTCTACCGGGGAGGACTGGAAAAGGACTGCGGGAACACCCGGCCAATTAGCACGGATCCGGTGGGAGTATCAACTTGCCCGTGACCTGCGAGGCACGCACATCTGCTCAAGTGAGGAAAAAGAGGCTCCCAAGCCGAATGCGATGAGTTGAAGATCTCCTTTGTGACGCACTCAGTAAAATGCACCTTGCTCTTCACTCGCACGCTGGTCAGCGGAGGAGCCTTGTCGGCGGAAAGTTTATCGACTATCGGGCAGTTGGTTGCGCGCGTCGATCGCATCCTAACGCATAGCGGATGATGGGTGAATAGTAAGTGTCTGGTGAACTGACGCGTTTTGGTTTTGCGTTCGGACAGGTCGGAGATGGGCTGGGTTATCCGGAGGCGGCTTGGAGATGGCGTCGGACAAGAGGTGGAGCACATCGGCCGGTTGGGCGGCGAGTTCGCTCGCGGCCTTTCACCCCCACATGATTCTGGCCGAAGCCAGGTCATTGTTGCCCAGAAGGGTATCCAGGCGACCCTCGAATGTCACAACGGGGGTGATCGCGGGTCCACGGTGTGCAGTCGGCTCGATTGGCTTGCTGCTAAAGGGGTCAAAACCGGCTGCAGTGGCGGCAGATGCCCCACGCTTCCCGGTTTGGACCGTGGTCTACCAGCAGGCGCAACGGTGGTTCCTCGCGGGGGTCTTCGAGGAGGTCGCCCACGATCTGCCGATCATCTCCGGTTCGTGAACGATCGCGATGAGCAACCGTCGGCGGCGATTTTGGACGGACGAACGCTGCAATCCACACCGGAGAGCGGGGCCCACGCCGGCTACGACGGGGCCAAGAAAAAGAACGGCTCGAAAGTGCATATCGCCGTGGATACCTTGGGGAATCTGCTGGCGTTGAAGGTAACGCGGCGAACGAACAGGAGCGGGAGCGGGCGCAGGTGGCGGAATTGGCGAAGCGGCTCCAAGAGGTGACCGGCGGCACCGTGGAGATGGCCTTCGTGGATCAAGGCGACACGGACGCGGCGACGCAGACGAGCGGCAGCGGGATCAAACTGCATGTGGTCAAACATACGGAGGAGAAGAAGGGGTTCGTGCTGCTGACGAGACGCTGGGTGGTCGAACGCACCTTCGGTTTGGCTGGGGCGTTTCCGACGACTATAACGCGACTACGAGCGTCTGACGACAACGCTGGCGCGATGGCACTGGCTGGCAAGCATCGTCATAATGCTCAAACAGGCGTTCGAGTGAAAAGATAATATCAGCCTCTAGCGATGATGAAGTTGAGCGGACATACCGCGCCGGGACGCTTCCGTAACGGCCCTTATAGCTCCGAGGTAGGTCGAAGACGCAGCCTCACCCACCGATGTGCCTACAAAGCTGACCGTCTCCGGTTACGGCAGACCTTGCGCCGTTTCGCCCTCGGCGTGCGGAACGGTTTCTGCCGTCGTGTCGGGATTGCTCGGCGCGAAATCGACCGGGATCGTCCCGGACGGAATCGCGCCGGAGTCATCGTCGTCCGGCAATGCGTCCAATCGCGTGAGGGCGCTGACGGCCTCCCGGAGTTCCGCGTGATTCAAGAGATTGTTTCGGTAGAGCCGTCGCAATTCGTGGATCGCTTGCGGTGTCGCGATTTTCCCGAGTGTTCGGCAAAAAATTCCGTCGTCATCGCCTTCGCAATCCAAGAAACACTTCTGCCGAGCTTCTCGCGCAAGGGCCGGGACGGCGGCATCGGCCTTCACACCCAGTAGGGCAAGCTCAAGGATCACTGCGTACGTAAGGGCACCACTCCCTTCGAGCTTCGAGGCGAGCATCTCGACGGCGCGGGGGGAACTCGCTCCGAGCCTTCCGAGAGCGATGACCAGTTCGTGCTCCGTCGAGCGATCACGGCTAGACAGGTGTTTCTCTAAACGATCGAGTACAGCATCATCGGCGACGCCGATTTCTCCCAAGGCCCGGATCGCCGCCTGACACCGCGCCGAATATTCCCACTCGAGATGGGGTAAAATGGCGGACTGGAGGTGCAGTAAAATAGTGGAAACGAGTGGAGCCGCCCTCGATCCAGCCCGGCCGGCGGCTCGGAGGTAGCTCACTTGGCGAGGGTCTTCCGGATCTTTTAAACCTTTGTAAATACACTTGATGGCTTCGAAAGTTCCATGGGGATCGCGCAATCGCAAGGCGGCTTGGGAATCCAGCACGATGACCGCCGCCGCCCGGCGGATGTGGAATGGCACCTGGCGGTCTTTGACCAGACCGAGCACTCTCCACAGGGTCGTTTCATTCAAACCCTGTTCGCGATGGACGCCCTCGAGTCGGGAAATGGCTTCGGACAGTTCACCGCTGGATTCGCAGGCCGCGAGGGCGGCTTCGATCGTCTGTTCCGTGAGGGCTAGCGTGGCCCGTTGGAGCTCGATCGCGGCTGCGATTCGGATTTGCGGGGAGAGATCGTTCAACTTCCCTTGCAACAGGCCGAGAAAATCGCATCGGGATCGGCGGAATGTGTCATCGCCATCCCCACGATTCCGCCGACATTCGCCGAGAGTCAGGAGGGCCGAGACCACGATCTCTTCGCGGTCCGAGTCTGTGAGCTTCGCAATTTCCGACACCGCATTCTGGCCGCCAATTTTCGCAAGGGCCGTCCCGGCAGCAGTTCGGACAGAGCCGTCGGTGCCTTGCAGGAGCTCGATGAGCGCCGGGATCGCCTTCTCGGCCGCCGTTCGAAACTGCCCGATCGCCGGGATCAACCGCACACGGAAATTGCCGTCCGGTTCGGCTAGCGCCGCGATGAGCAAGTCCAGCGTCAATACTTCGGGGAATCGCGTGAGAATCTCGTGGTGGCGTTCGACCCCGAGTTCGAGATCGCTCGCGGTTCGCAACGAGGCGATCACGGGTGGGAGTGCGTCCGTCCCAATGGCGACGAGCGCAGTTTCGGCCAACGTACGGTGCGAGCGGAATCTCCTCACGAGTCCGGGGATCGCGGGTGCCGCCGCGGGACCGAGATGGAAGAGCAACTCGTCCAAATCCGTGGAGTAAGGCTCGTCGTCCGAGGCGGCGATGATCGCTCCGAGTGCCGGCAGTCCGATCTCCGCGAGTTCCTGTTTCGCGCGGAGCGCAATGATGGCCGAATCCGAGCGCACGTCTCGAATCGCATTGTGGATTCGTTCGGCTAAAGGATCATCGTTCATTCGATTTGCTCCGAATCTGTTTCTATTTTCGCGTTGGTTATCGAGCCGGATCGGACGACTGCTCACCAGTCGATGGTCCTTGCGAGGTTGACGGCAGCGTTGCCGCGTCGGTCGCCGACTTCGCCTCGGCGAAGATGCGCTCGCGTTCCGAGGCCGGAAGTCGGGTAAAAGCTCGGGCGGCCGCGTCTTCGGCCCCGTGGCATGTTGGCCAGAGGATGTCTTTCAGATCGCCCCCGCAAGTGATCCGATATTCGACCCACCAGGTCCGATCCGACAGCCTCGACGATTTGGGGGAGGTACTGTGGAAGGGAGGGTAGAAAAGCCACCGCTCCGAGAATGAGCTGTGGCTTTTCTCGTAATAGTGCGGACGCAACCCGCAAAAGACCAGCGCCCGGTACCCTCCCGCCCGCCGGTCGCCCCGCTCATCGAGCCAATCCGCGAAGACCGTCCGCACCAGAGCGTCATCGGGGCTTCGGTCCAGGCTGTTCTGGAATGCCTCTTCGTCAGTCGATTCGCCGGCGGACAGCTTTCGCCGACATTCGCGCATCGCGGCGTATAACTGGCCTGCGAGTTTCCCATCGACTTTCGGATGCTCCCGGATCAAGGTCTCAGCGAGGATCAGAGTCTTCCGGATTGGATCGAGCGAATGATGCGTGCTGAGATCGCGGAGGGTCATGATCAAGTTGGCCATTCGGATCAGCGCCACGCCCGTCGAAATTTCAATGGGTGAGATGACTCGATTCTGCCCCAATTCATCGTCCGGCCAACCGGTTTCACGGGCCACTTGTTCGACCAGCCGGCGGACGGCTGGGCCGAACGCGGATTCGACTTCGACCCACGTCTCCATTTTACCCACTCGCGAGTCGTGCAGGAGGGACGCTGTGAGTATGTCCGCCTCTTCGACGCCTGCCCCGGTGAGCAGGTGGGCCACCTCGATGGCGTCGGTGACGTAAGGCACGGCGTCGCTACGTCCGTCTGTTCGGTACTTGCGGGCCGCGCACCCCAGGGCCACGAACAAGTGAGCTGGAGTCAAGTCGTGCGACTCGTCTTCAGCCCCAGACCGTGTGGTGATCCGGCGGCGGCGGCGCAATCGAAGAATGCGTTTTCGATCCTCGACAGGAAGCCGAGCAAAAGCTCGGGCGGCGTCGTCTTCGGCCTCGTGGCACGAGTGCCAGTGGATGACCGTCAGTGCGCCGCCGCAAGATATTTGGTAATCACCCCACCAAGGATCCAGTGTCGTTGACGAATGGGAATGATCTGCGGGCAGAAAGAATACCCACTGCGCTGGGCTAGAGTCGTCATCTTGATAGCGCAGGATCGGATGCATCCCACATGCGACCAACGCCCGATACCCATCGGCCCGCTCGTCGCCCCGCTCCTCAAGCCAATTCGCAAAACCCAGCCGCACCCGACAGCTTCTAGGGTTATCGTCCTGGCACCGGTGGAAGGCTTCCTCGTCAATCCGTTCATCGAAATGCAGCCGTCGCCGACATTCTCGCACGGCGGCGTGGAACTGACCTTCGAGTTTCTGGTGGACTTTCGGCAGCCCCCGGACAGTTGCCTCGGCCAGGGTGACGCGGTCGGATTTTTCGTATCGTTCCATGTGCCAGGGCTCGTTGAGGCCAAATGTGCGGACGGTCGAGATTTCGTCGGCCAGCAGGATCAAGGCCGCATCCCTCGAAAGCTCGCCGAACCCCATGACCTGTTCGACTAGACTGCAGACGACTGAGCCGAACACGGATTCGATTTGATCCCGAATCTCCATGTTATCGTCGAATGAATCGTGGAGGAGGGCCGCCATCAGGATGTCGCCATCTTCGATCCCCGCCTCGGTGAGCAGGCAGGCCACCTCGATGGCGTGAGTGACGGACGGCTTGTAGTAGCGGAAGCCATACGTCACGTACTTGCGGGAAGCGACCCCGAGGGCCAGGAACAGGCGGGCTGGGATCATGGCTACTTCACTCCTGATGCATTCGGTTCATTTCTTCTTGACGTAGACCAAAACCACTTCGCCATAACTCGACCCGCAGACCGCCTCGGCGGTGCGGTGTCGGATGAGGGGGCCGCTCCCGAGTTTGCTCGACCAGGTGCCGTCGTCGTGTTGGAGTGCGGCATGCTTGCACTTGGCTTTCCCGTCGGTCGTGGTAGTGGCGTACACGGCCACCTTCAAGAGCCCGACCTCAAGGCTGACGTCGAGCGTCTTCGACCGTGTGAATTCCCGCCCGTAGTACAGGTCCCAACCCGCGACGGTTTGATACGGGTCCAGCCACACATTCTTGATACCCGTTGTGTAGGCGATGCAGTTGTAGGTGCCTGGGGGAACGCTGTCCTTTCCGGCCACACTGCGGCATAGCGCCGCGGCGCGGGTGGCCGCCTCCAGGACTTCGAAGTCGTAGCCGAGATTGGGGAAATCCGCCACCCAGCTTTTCACGAGGGCCCGATTGTTCGGAAAGGCTTTCGTGTCCATCACCCGCCCGTCTTTGAGGCCGAGGCCGAGACGATCCCACTCGGACGGCTGCGAGGGAGCCAGGTGAGGCCAATCCTTGGCAAATTTGGAAGCGAAGGGGCTGATCTTCGTCGCCGAATCCCTCGGCAGCGATTCGGGTTTGGCCGACGGCATCACCGTCGGGAGGTAACCCGGTTCCCAAGGGTTCTTTTGAGCGGCGACCGGGGCGGAGCCGAGCGTCGCGGCGAACAGGACGGCGGCGAATGTTTTCATAGCGATGCGGGTCATGGCGGTATCCTCTCGGGGTGTCGGTTGGCCAGCGCCCATCCAAGCGACACGACCGCGTCCGACCGGGCGCGAGAATTTGAAAAAAAAAGCGAATCCGCTGTGAAATTCGATCCGACGCCGGCCTCAACGGGCGATCCTTCGCTTCCGCTTGCGGACAAGTTCCCTTGTGAGGCGCATAAACCGATAGATGTGAACCGAGCCGCAATACTCAAATACCGGATCAACGAGGGCGATAGTTCAGGAGGATCGCCCGTCGGATGAAATATTCATTGCCGCGCCCCCCGAACCCTTTCCCGGTCGCTTGGTGAGTTGGGGCGGACGCTAGTGCTCGCCCTTACGAATCGTTGACTGTATCGTGAGGAGTGGTCATGCAAAACCGCGTTCCGATGAAATTGAGGCGAATCCGTGCTACTCTGGTTGCCATTTCTACAACCTGGAGAAAAGCCGTGGATGGCTCGACCACCGTGCAAATCCAAGATCTACTGGACCGCTTCCTCAAGGGCGACGCGGCGGCCAAGGCGGCCCTCGTCCGCGTCGCCGAGGATCGCTTGCTGATCCTGACGCGCCGGATGCTGCGGGACTACCCGCGCGGCCGCGAGTACGACGATACGCAAGGCATCTTCAATGAGGCTTACCTCCGCCTTCACACGGCCCTCGACGAGGCGAAACCGGGAACCGCGCGCGAGTTCTTCGGTCTTGCCGCCCTGGCGATCCGCCGGACGCTGCTTGACTTGGTGAGGAAATTCCGGGGTCGGGGTTCGGTGAAGCGGAACCGGCCGGGGATCCTCGATGGGGATGTCGGGGTGACGGGGCCGGAGCCGGATCGGTTCGCCCTGAGTGAGGACCTTTTTTCGGCGATCGACGAACTGCCGGACGACCTCAAAGAAGTGGTGATGCTGCACCATTTTCAAGGGCTTTCGCAGGGCGAGATCGCCGACCTGCTCGGCCTCCACGAAGATTCCGTCAAGCGCAGGTGGGCCAAAGCGAAAATTGTTTTGGCCGGCAAGCTGGCCGCATTCGGTCCGGACGGCGGCGAATCCTGAACCCGAGGGTTGCGATGAGCCGCGAAGCGCAATTGGCCCCGAATCAGCATCCTGTGGATCGGGAGAACCAGCTGATCGAATGGCTTTTGGAATTCGAAGCTGCCGCGCTGGCCGGAATGCCGGTCCCACCCGAAGTTATCTGCCGGGAATGTCCCGAACTCCTGTCCGAGTTCCAAGAGGTGCTCAAAAAGATCCGATTTGCGGACGCGGCCTTCGGCGACGACGCCCCGGCCGGCGCGGGATCGGATCCGCTTCCGCCGGATACCGACCGCTACCGCTTCGAAGCGTTCCTCGCACGGGGCGGGATGGGGGAGGCCTATCGCGGCGAGGACCGCGTACTGAAGCGGACCGTGGCGATCAAAGTGCTGCGGCGGCGTCTCGGCCGATCAATTTCGCATCGAGGCGGAGTTGATGGCGGGATTGAGCCACCCCGGCATCGTCCCGGTGCACGACTGCGGCGAACTGTCGGACGGCCGGCCATTTTTCGCCATGAAGCTGATCGAAGGTCGGACACTTGAAGACGTGCTTGTATATGCGGAAACACGGGGCGAAAGTCCGGCACAGCAACTCCAGCGATTCGAACAAATTTGCCAAGCGGTGGGCTACGCACACGACCGCCGCCCCCCGCTGCTACACCGCGATCTCAAGCCGCAGAACGTGATGATCGGCGCGTTCGGCGAAGTGCAGGTGATGGACTGGGGCATCGCCCGGACCGCGGCGGAGACGAGCCAGGAGTCACCGCTGGGATCCACGACCCCGGCGGCCGATTGGGCTGCGGGGGAATCGACGGTGGATTCGCCGGGGAGTGGGACACCGCTCGATCGAACCGGCACGGGGGTCGTCAAAGGAACCTGGGCGTACATGGCGCCGGAGCAAGCCCGAGGAGAGAAGGACAAAATCGGGCCCGCGACCGACGTGTTCGCCCTCGGTGGCATCCTCTGTCGCATCCTGACCGGGCGGCCGACATTCGTCGGTGAAGGCTTTGCCTTCCGTGCCATGGCAGGAAGACCTTTCCGAAGCTTTCGGCCGCCTCGATCGCTCCGGGGCCGATCCCGCGCTGATCGCGCTGGCCAAGCGATTTCTGGAGCCCGACGCGACCGCGCGCATTCCCAACGCCGGCGCGGCGGCCGAGGCGGTGGCGGCTTACCGGAGCGGTGTGGAAGAGAGGCTCCGACGAACTGAAAACGATCGGGCCCGAGCCGAAGCCAGGGCGGCCGAGTTGCGCAAGCGGCGGAAGGTGCAGGCGGCCTTGGCGGTCGCACTGGTGATCCTCGTCGCGGGCGGAGGGATCGCGGGCTGGTGGTACGACCGCACAGTGGAAAAGCGAAGATCGGACACGGAATTGGCCAACCTGGCCGAGCGAGAGCGATTGGCCCGGAACGAGCAAGCGATCGAGATCGCACTCGCTCAAGCCGATAGCGCTTTAGGCCGCAATGACGCGAACGGCGCCGCGATCCGACTTCTGCATGTGGAGAAATTATGGCCCGAGGGAGCCAGCGAGGCCTTGTTGGCGCGCTGCGAGCGATGCAAAAAAGA
This sequence comes from Fimbriiglobus sp., assembly GCA_043727675.1. Taxonomy (GTDB): domain Bacteria; phylum Planctomycetota; class Planctomycetia; order Gemmatales; family Gemmataceae; genus JALHQU01. The sequence continues at coordinate 9,856 of JAYSYJ010000075.1, read as the reverse complement.
CTTGGCCATGCTTGAGGAACTGGATCGCATTGACGACTTCCGCTGGACTGCGCTCGGCGATGGCCAGTCCGGGAACAAACAGCTATCGGATGAGAAAGGGTTTCCGGTGTAGTGGATCAGGGCTCTCGGCGACTACGGGATCACTCTGGGCGCGACTCGGCTCGAGGCGGAAGCCGAGAGGATCACCGTATCCACGATCCGAGACCGGCTCTTGACCACGCTGGACACCGTGCTCTGCCTGGAACCGAACGCCGCAGTCGTCGATTTGCTTTCGGTGTGCGATCCCGATGCGTATCGCGGAACGTTTCGAAAAGCCATCTGGTCGCGCGATGTTCTCAAGCAGCGCAGCTTGGCATCGCACAACGCGCGGTGGCATACAGCCGGATCGGATGCGGATGATCAGCCGTTGCACTTCGGTGTAATCATCGGCCAGTTATCCGCGCTTTCGCTCGCGGAGCGCGAATCCCACCTCGCGCGTGTTCTGCTGGACAAACCCGATAGTTTCTCCGTTCTGATGACGATGGCTACGCTGCACTTGAACAACAAAGAGCGAAGATTTGTCGACTCGCTCAGTTGGTATCGGGCTGCGCATGCCGTCCGCCCCAAGAGTGGCGTTCCCTGCATCCAGATCGGAGCATTGCTATTTGCCAAGGGCGATTTGGACGAAGCCATCGCATACTACCGGGAAGCCTTCCGGCTCGACCCGGGACTAGTCGACGCACACTCTTGGCAACTCGCTGCGGTACACGAAACCTTGGCGTATACTTTGCGCAAACAACAATTTTGGATCGGTGCCATTGCATCGCTCCGGGAAGCAATCCGACTCGACTCGAAACGCGCGATTACCCATCTCAACCTAGGATTTGCTTTGAGTCATGAGGGCGATTTGGACGGAGCGATTTCATCGTATCTGAAGGCACTGTCGATAGACAAGAATTTCGTGGAGGCGCACAAGCAGCTCGCAGTTTGTCGAGACAAAAAGGGAGATTCGGAAGGAGCTATCGCATCGCTGCACGAGGTGATCCGACTCGAACCGAAAAACGCGAGTGCGCACACCGACTTGGGAGCCACCCTGCATCGCAAGGGCGAGTTGCGCGAGGCTGTCATAGCGCATCTGAATGCTATCCGGTACGGGCCGAAACTCGCCAAAGCCCATTACGAATTCGGGAGCACACTGTGTGCGATGAGGGATTTCGAGGGCGCCGTCGAATTTTTACAAGATGCGATCCGACTCGAACGACTCGACGTTGAAGGCCATGCCCTGCTCGAAAGAATGGATGCAATCAGCCACGCTCTTTTGGGTTGCACTTTCCAAGATCAATACCGATTGCGCGATTCTGTACGGGAACTGACCGAGGCGGTAAAATTATTCCACCCGGATTCCTCGACCCGAAAATCCATTCAATCACGGTTGGCGGCCGTCACCGCATTATTGACAGTCGACGTTGAAAAACTGATCGAGGTCGCCGCCGGGCGTGCGACGACTGGAAACGCCGCCGAGGCGATCCGGCTGGCCCAAATGAGCGGCCGAACCCTCAATCGCTTTCATCTCGCCCAAATGCTTTTCGAGGAAGCATTTGAAAAGGACCCGGCGTTGAAAAACCAGTCGCTTCTCGGTCATCGTTATCAGGCGGCACGATGCGCCGCACTCGCCGCCGACGGGAAAGGAGACGACGGGTCGTCGAGCGACCCGACCTCCGCCGGCGCGCCCGGGAATGGTTGGCCGCAGACTTGGCGGCGAGAACTGCGCTCTTTGAGGAATGGCCGAAGGGAACTCGCGAGGCCGTGCATGCCCGCATGGAGATCTGGCTCGCTCGACCCGAATGGGACGCATACCGCGACGAAGCCAAACTGAAGGCACTCCCGGCCGATGAGAAAGCGGCCTGGGAGAGACTCTGGCGGGAGGTCGAATCCCTGCGTGATCGGAGTGCTCCGCCGCCTGCGATCCCAACTCCGCCGAATCGCAAAGAAAAGTGATTCGTACAAATAATCCGAGATGAACCGGGTGCGTTCGAACGTCGAGTCATCGACAGCGTGCGCCAATGGTGCGAGGAACCCGGCGTTTGGGGTCACGCGATGGCTTCGCTTCCGGCGGATTGGATTCGTGCAAATCGGTTGCAGTTGCGGTTCCGAGTTTATGGATACTTCATCGACAATTCTCGAGATGCGAGTTATCAATACCGCCGAACCACCAACGGCCGTCGCGATATTCGAGACGGCAGATGCTGGCGTTCGGAATGGGTAATCCGTCTCGGAGGGAGTAGAACCGCCGCATGGCGGTGGCCGAGGGAATTGAACCGTAAAAAACTTGGATCAGAACGGCTCGGATGAATTGCTCGTGAGTAAAAACCAGACCCGGGCCAGACCACTCCCGAGCCATCTCGAGAAACTGCGCGACGCGATCGCAAAGCTCGGCAAACGACTCCGCATCGGCACTATCTTTGTGATTGTGATCCATCCGCAGCCAGTATTCTTCGACCAACGGCAGTCGGCTGGCCGTGTCGAGACCGTCGCACCGTTCGGAGGCGAGATAAGTGAACTCTTGGACGGGGAGTTCGAGCACGCGTAGATGGGGATATTTCGACAGCAGGGGTGCGGCCGTCTGCCGAGCACGCAGATAGGGCGAGGTTCCGATTTGCGCGGGTACGAGATCGATCATCAGCGCCAAAGCTGCTGCTTGTCGCTTGCCCAGATCCGTTAGTGCAATCGTCCTGAAGTCGGCAGTCACGAGCCCCGCGTTAGCCTCGCTCTCACCGTGACGAACAAGCCAAACCATTGGAGCCGCCCTTTCTCATGGAACGAGGAACGACCTGCCGAAAACGTTCTCTCAGATTTGTACGTTAGGCACCCGATCAGAGTATGCCCGATGCTAAGGTAGTAATCCGATGCAGCCCGATTTGCGAGACGACTGCTTCGGGAAAGGGGAAAGGAATGTATGCTCCGACCACCTTTGTTTCTGCCCATCCAACTCCCACTTGAAGACAGCGAGCGGCGGCTCGTCGTAGACAGGCATTTTTAATCTAGAGGAATGTCTTGGGATATCCCACCGCGAATCGGCTTTACATCAGTCGTCGGATATCGCCTCGAAATACTGCGTGCGGTCGAACGCACAGGCTGTTGACCGACGAACTCCTTCAACTCAGTTAGTTTTCCTAGACCAAAGAAGTTTGGGGGCAGGATTGGCCGTGCGAACCCAGCAAGAGTACACTATTAACGAATTCTGCCTATTGCCGACTGCCCCGTATTCTGCCCCACTTTTTCCGCTGCCCCGTCCGGCGCAATTCGAAACTCCTTGCATTCGACGGCGATGGATTCGGCATGATTCCATCGCCGTCCGGCCGATCCGTTGCACAATACAGGCATCCTCCTTTTAGGACGCATCATGGCCAGCAGCGAACTCATTGTCAGCGTCTCCGGGATCCGCGGGATCATTGGCGATTCTCTGTCGCCAGAAGCGGCCTGCCGGTTCGCGGCCGCTCTCGGCACCCACCTGAAACAGGGGCGGGTACTGGTGGCCCGCGATAGCCGGCCGAGCGGCGACATGCTCAAACACGCCGTCTTCGCCGGTCTGCAATCGGTCGGCTGCACCGTCGAGGACATCGGCATTGCGCCGACGCCCACGGTCGGGTTGGCCGTGCGGAATTTGCGGGCGGCCGGGGCGATGATGATCACCGCGTCGCACAACCCGGCCCAGTGGAACGGCTTAAAATTATTCGGCCCGGACGGCGCCGTGTTACCCGCCGACCAAGGCCAGGAAGTCCGGATGATCTACAATTCGGGCCAGACCGCCCGGGCGAGTTGGAACGCCATCGGCACCGTTCGCATTCCGCCGGACGTTCAAGACGATCATGCCCGTGCCGTGCTCGAGCAGATCAGTGCGGCCACGATCGCCAGCCGGGGCATCCGGGTGTTGCTCGACGGCAACGGCGGTGCCGGCGGGCCACTCGGGGTGAAGTTGCTCGCCGAGTTCGGGTGCGAAGTCGTCCAGCACCACTGCGTGGCCAACGGCGATTTCGTCCACGAACCGGAGCCGACCCCCGCGCATTTGGTCGAAGTCGCCCCGTGGGTCAAACAATCCGGCTCCGCCGTCGGCTTCGTCCTCGATCCCGACTCCGATCGCCTGGCGTTGATCGACGAAACCGGCAGTTGCATCAGCGAGGAACTCACGCTGGCCCTGGCGGTGAAGTACCGGTTGAAGCAAGCCGAGGGGCCCGTGGTGGTGAACATGTCGACGAGCCGGGTGATCGAAGATTTGGCGCACGCAGCCGGGTGCGCCTTCCACCGCAGCGCCGTCGGCGAGGCGAACGTCGTCGCGGAAATGCGACGCACGAACGCGCTCATCGGCGGTGAGGGGAACGGCGGGGTGATCGATCCGCGCATCGGTTGGGTGCGTGATCCGTTCATCGGCATGGGGTTGATCCTGTCGTTGATGGCCGAGGAGCGCAAACCAGTGTCTCTGTTGATTGCCGAACTGCCGCAATACGCGATGTTGAAGACGAAGTTCACCGTGGCGAAGAGCCAGCTCGCCGCGGCCCTCGCCGCGATTCAAGCCCGTTGGCCGGAAGCGAAGACCAACACCATCGATGGCCTGCGGCTCGATGGCCCCGATTGGTGGCTGCACGTGCGGGCCAGCAATACCGAACCGATTGTCCGGGTGATTGCCGAAGCCCCGACCGAAGCGCACGCGAAACAGTTGTGCCAGGACGCCGGGGAATTGCTGGGTGCGGCGTGATGGACAACATCCCCAATTTGCTCTCCCTCAGCCGGTTGCCCCTCGGGGTGCTGCTGTTCATCTGCATCGCCCACGAAGCCTGGTTGATCGGGTTGATCATCTTCGCCGTCGCGGCCTTCACCGATTGGCTCGACGGTTGGTGGGCACGCCGGTTCCACTGCGGCACGGCCATCGGTCGCAATCTCGACCCTCTCACCGATAAGGTGCTGATCGGTGGGGCCTTCATCTTCTTGATTCCTGTGCCGGGAGCGCATATCGAACCGTGGATCGTCACGGTGATCATCGGCCGCGAATTGTTGATCACCGGGCTGAGGGGAATCGTCGAAGCCACGGGCAAAACTTTCGGCGCCGACTGGTTCGGGAAATTGAAGACCGTGCTGCAATGCGTCGTGGTGATTGCCATACTCACGCTCCAAACATTCCGACAACACGACTGGTTCGGGTCGGCCCATGCCCTGCTTGACGGAGTCTACCTCGGCCTGCTCGGACTGATGCTCATCGCCACCGTCGGCAGTGCGGTTCAGTACGGCATCAAGGCGATCCGATTACTGAAGTGAGAACTCAAAATATTTGGGCCATGAGCATCGCACCATGAAAAACAATCTCTCAGGGCGTCAGTGGCTGCAGTGGTCAATACCGGGCCGGTTCCTCATCGTCACGTTGTCGGCAACTTCCATCTGGTGCCTCTTAGCCGAGTTTTACGGCATCTGTTCGATGCAGACATTCACGGTTCTGTTCCTCTTTCCAGCGACGGTCGCCATCTTTGCCATCGCCATTCGCGACCGGACTCGCGGCGACGGTCAGTTGTGGTGTGCCGTCGTGATGGGTGGGCTGGCTGGATTCGCCGCCGCCTGTGCCTACGACGTTTTCCGATTACCATTCGTGTTCGCCCACGAATGGGGCATGGATGCCGTGGTACCGCCATTGAAACTGTTCAAGGTGTTTCCCAAGTTCGGCGCCATGATCTTGGGTGAAGCCACCGACCAACCGAACCACTCGCTCGCCGCGCATTTAACCGGTTGGGCCTATCACTTCTCGAACGGCGTCTCGTTCGGTGTCTTGTATCTTGCCATGGTTGGTGACGCCCGACGTCGCAGCTGGTGGTGGGCGGTCGTACTGGCGATGGGGCTTGAATTGGCCATGCTCTTGACGCCGTACCCGGCGTTCTTTTCCATCCCCGTCACCCCCACCTTCGTCGCAGTCACACTCACGGCCCACCTCGTCTTCGGGGTGGTGCTCGGCTTACTCTGCAAACGGTGGGTGGTTCATCCACAGGAGGAATTAATCGTGACGCTCGCCAACAGCTAAGATCGACCCGGCTTGATGTCATCTTCGACGCGGCGACCCACCAGTAGCGACACTGCCCGGATGGTGCAGGGCGTGCGTTCCACATCTGATTTAGAGATCACGATGCCGAACCCTGACTCCAACTCCTTGAGTAACAAGACCATGTCCAACTCGGCCCAGAAAAACGTGAAGTTGTCGTCGGGCAACAGTTTCTCGGCCGGGTAGTCCATGTGCTCGGCGAATGCCCGCCGTACTTGCGGCGGTATCTCGGGTGGCACATCGTCCGTGGTGAAGAACCGGGCGACCCACTCCGCGTCCGGCAGCGGTTCCCGGGCAGCCAACTCATGATCAAACTGACGGAACAGACGAAGAGCTGGGCCGAACCACCACAGCAGCAGCAAGTCGACCACGACCAACACCGCAATGTCTAGAAATCCGCACATACTGCAACTCCTGCGGACCTAACCCCGCTTGCGCCTTACGCTTGGCATAGCCACACCTCGTCTTAGGGGTTGTGCTGGGCTAACTCTGGAAACGGTGGGCGGTTCATCCACAGTAACAATGAACCGTCCGGGTAGCCCATCTGTTCGGCAAATGCCCGCCATGGTCAGTGATGCTTCGTTTAGGCGTTTGCGACCTGCCGCCGTAGCCGCGATCGCCTGACCAGGACAGCGTACAGCACGCCAATAACCGCCCCGCCTACAAACCCTACTTTAATACCAAAGTACACGCCGCCATACATGGCAATGTACTTATCCATTGCACCCGCATTTTCCGGCAGTGGTGCGTAGAGCCACGGCCCCAAAGGGAGACCCACCAACGAACCGATGCCACAGCCTGCCATGGCGAATCCGATCGCGCACCAGATCACGCTTGGGAGATGCAAACGCTTCACCACTGGGACGCCCTCTTCCGCCAAATGACCCGCTCAAGCAACTGCGGGAACTGTGTGAACGATGATTCGCAAAGAATCATTCCCTGCAGTTTATAGTAGTGCAACGTTCGACCTTCGCCTGGGATTCGTGAGCGGTTGGTGCTGCACTTGTACCGCACCGACAGCTTGCGCCAGTCGGCTCGCCAGGATGCGTTTTACCGTAGCGTCACGAAAATTCATCAACACGGCGAGCCAACTGCGTGAGCGGTTGGTGCTGCACCTGTCATGCACCGACAGCTTGCGCCAGTCGGCTCGCCCGGATTCGTTTTGTCGGACGGGCTGATAGATTGATCAACATGGCGAGCCAACTGCGTGAGCGGTTGGTGCTGCATGGAAAGCGAAAAAGGCACGTCAGGCGGAGGGCCTGACGTGCCTTGTGCTGTAGCATTCGAAATGATACTCAATCATCGACTTTCGGAGCAAAGCGGTTCCGTTGCAGCGAAGGACTTCCCCAGGTCTTCACGTCGTTCCAAATTGGCGGTCGCCAGCGTCGCCTAAGCCGGGGACGATGTAGCCCAATTCGTTGAGGTGCGAATCGATGGCACCGAGAAACGCGGGCACATCGGGGTGGGTCGCTCGCAGCGCTTGCACCCCTTCCGGGGCGGCGATCAATCCGATGAAAATGACCCGGGGTACGCCGGCCGCTTTCAAGATGCGGATGGCTTCGTTCGCACTGCCGCCGGTGGCCAACATCGGATCGAGCACGAAGGCCACGTCTAACCCGTGGTTAGCGGGGAGCTTGTTGTAGTAGATCACCGGCTTCAGCGTTTGATGGTCGCGGTACAAACCGAGGTGCCAAACGCTGGCGGTGGGGAGAGCTTCGAGCAGGGCGTTGGCCATGCCGAGGCCGGCACGGAGCACGGGCACCAGTCCGATGACCTCGGCCAGAGTGGCTGCGGCACATTCGGCCATGGGAGTGGCGACGGTACTCGGCTTCAATTTCAAATCGCGGGTCGCCTCGTAGAAGAGGATTTGCGAAATCTCACTGACCAAGTGCCGGAAGAGTTGCGGGGGTGTGGTCGCATCGCGCAGGGCGGCGAGGTGGTGCTGAATCAGCGGATGTTGGCACACGTGAATCACACGAGATCCTCGCAGAATCAGGAACTCTTCCGTTCGCTTTGGGCGAGCCATTTTTGCATCTTCGCCAACGTATCGGGCCACGGCTTGCCAAAGCGTTGTTGAACGAAGGCGTCGTAGAGCAGATCGAGAGTTTCGATCAAACTCCGAATTTGGCGGGCGCGTTCTTCGAGTTTGGCCCGCGCTTGGGTAACGTCATCGGGGGGGAGCGGGAGTTTCGCGCCGCCGACGCCGAGCGTTTCAGCGTGGAGGGTCAATTCAAATTGTTCGCTGTGCCGAACCAAAGTCAGCCCCACTTTACGCGGGAGTTTGCCGGATTGCACGGCGCGTTTGGCTTCGGGCAGGCGGGTTGGCCCCTCGTGGGTGATGGTCTCATGGCCGGTTTCGCCGCGCGGGCATTCGAGCGTCAACGTGCGGGCCAGCATGAACGTCGCCTCGGAATCGTCGGCGAGTTTCACCGTATCCGAAATTGTATCGGTGACGTACCAGAGCCAAAGAAGGAACTCATTCCCCAGGAAGTCGCGGCTGGTATCGTCGGCGATCCAGGCGACATCTTCGGCCGAGACACCGGGAATGAAAGCGGAGGGAGAGGAATCATCGACGGTGCGGGAACGCTTGCTGAGCTCGGCTAATTGGAAGGCCCGCTTCCCGGCAGTGATCGGTTCGAGACCGTAGCCGAATGTTTGCTGGAAGAGACTGACGAGTCGGTCGACGTGGGAAAGTGAGGTGGCGCCGAACAAGACTTCGTTCGAAAGGGTGTCCCAGACGATAGGAACACATTTTCGGCGCTTGAAGCGACCATCTTTGGCTTCGGTCTCCAAACGGTCGCGGGCGGCTTCTTTCGCTTCGCGTTTTTGTTTAGTCGACGGGAGGCCACTGACGTTTTGCGAGCTGAGCGCTTTAAGCTCGACTGAATAGTAGGCTTTGAGCAGATCGTTCGGAAGTTTATCGACATCGATCCGGAGATCGAACACGAGCATGTCGTTGATGATATTTTTGGCGGGTTGAAAATCTACGTCCAGGATATGCTCGCCGGCGGCCCAACCGATGTCGACGCCGTCGGCGGAGGCGATCTTTTGGCGACCGGCTTGAAATTCTTCGAGCCGGGAGAGATGCTCGTCGGTGAACAGGCGAGGGTTTGGCCCGTCGACTTGGAAGCGGAGGAACGTCAGACGGCCGTTGAAGAAACCCATGCGGAGCGACCTCGGAGAGCGGAATCAACTTGCTAAGTGAGCATCGTCCGATTCGGAATCGCGGCGTGACATTTCATTGAGAATGATCGGATGCCAGTTCGGATCGCGGTGTTGGGGAGGGGCGAAGTGTTCGAGTGCCCAGCGGCGGAGTTGGAGTTCGTGGATGAAATCGACTTCGGGGAGAGTGAGAGCGATCATGTGAACCGAGTGTGGGAGGGGAAACGAAAAAACCCTAGTGTCAACTGAATGACACTAGGGCTATGTAAAAACGCCGGCAATGACCTACTCTCGCCCTGAACGGACTACCATTGGCCCCAAGTGCTTAACGGCCGTGTTCGGAATGGGAACGGGTGTGGCCACTTGGGTATAATCACCGGCAAGCTGCATCGAACAATCGTCGATTGTTGAAGGTTGCAATTTGGTGGGGTATGAAGTCGCAGCAATAGATTTTCGTGAATCTCAGTCGAGCAAGAAAACGGACAATGTGGCCAAACGTTCGGCTGTTAGTACCGGTTAGCTGAGAATATTACTATTCTTACACACCCGGCCTATCGACCTCGTAGTCTACGAGGAGCCTTCTTGTGAGGAAACCTTATCTTTGGGGAAGTTTCACGCTTATATGCTTTCAGCGTT
>JAYSYJ010000074.1:0-52123 GCA_043727675.1 Fimbriiglobus sp. | reverse complement strand
GTCGTAGCAGATATGAATCCGAAAGCTTATTCGCCGCTCGAATCCAGCGTGTTGGTGCTGAACAAGATGTTCATGGCCGTCCATGTCATCAGTGTCCGCCGTGCCTTCTGCTTGCTCGCCAAGCAACAGGCGGAGGTGGTGAGCGTCGAAGACGGTCAATATCTCAGCTACGATTTCGAATCGTGGGCCGAATTGAGCGCCTACCGCGCCGATCACTTCCGCGAAGAACACGACGACTGGGTTCGCACCCCGACGGTGGAAATCCAAGCCCCGCGCGTGATCCGGTTGCTGGAATACGACAAGGTGCCCCGGCAGGCCGTCAAGTTCAACCGGCGGAACATCTTCGCCCGTGATAACAACCAGTGCCAGTACTGCGGCCGGAAGTTCATCACGAGCGAATTGAGCCTCGACCACGTGGTGCCACGCAGCCAAGGCGGTGGCACCACGTGGGAAAACATCGTCTGCGCTTGTGTGCAGTGCAACGTCCGCAAAGGGGGTCGTACTCCACGCCAAGCGAACTTGACGCTGATCCGCAAGCCCGAGAAGCCGAAACGCAGCCCGATGCTCAACATGAAGTTGAGCCAGAAGAAGTACCACACCTGGCAGTCGTTCTTGGATTCGGCGTACTGGTCGGTCGAGTTGAAGTGAGTTGCGTCGAGTGCGGATTGAAGAATTCTTCAATCCGCAACCCGTCTTGGTCAAATGCGATCCAATGCGTCGAGCCAATTGCAGATCTCTTCCAACGTGGTTTGATCCAAATATTCTTTTCCGAAGTCCTTGAGTTCCCGGTAGATCACCGGGAACTTCTTGGCCTTGAGTTTCTCGTTCGTTTCTTTGATCTCTTTGATGAGCGGATCTTTGTCCCCCGCCACCACGAACAACGACAGCGGTTGGTTCGGCAGGTTATCTTTGGCGTTGCCGTTGAGCACGGCTCCGCTGACCACCGTGGCCCGGATCAAATCGCGGGCGTTGAATGCCAAATACATCGACATCGAGCCGCCGTTGCCCATGCCGTGGACGACCACTCGAGAACGGTCGATCGTGAACCCCGCAATCGCTTGGTTGATCGTCTGGACGAGTTCTTCGGTTTCGGTCGCCACCCAGTCGACGCCGTTCTTGGCCTGCGGCCCGATCAAAATGAAGTTCGCGGAATCGCAGTAGCGCTCCCAAATCTTGAACATGTCCTTCCCGTCTTTGCCGCCTTTGCCCACGTCGTGCAGCCAGATGATGACACCGTACGATTTGTTCTTGTCGTAATTGTCCGGCAGATACATCCAATATTTTCGACCGGTGGTTTTATTGGACAAGCCATCCGTGAAGCCGACTTTCAATTCCTTGTCGTTCTCTTTCTTCACTTTACCGAGGGCCATTTCCACGCTCGATTTCGGCGGAGCCTTCTCGGGAAGCTCTTCCGACAACGCTGCGAGCTTGAGCGTGACCGTCTCGATCTTCCCGGCCTCTTTGCGCTTCAGTTCGACTTTGAAATCGAAGTCGAGCGGTGCGGCCCGGACGATTTGCGAGAGTTGCGTGCGACCCGTCGTGATCGGAATGAGCGGTTGGCCGCCGATTGCCGGCCCGAACTTCATGATGCGGTCGCCCTCTTTGATCCCCGCGAGTGCCGCCGGGGATTTAGAGTAAACGTAGCGAACTTCGACCCCCGGTTCGGGGTCGTCTCGCATTGGTAAAATCCCGAAGAAGGGTTGGGACAACGTCGCCGATGTCCCCCCGAGCGCAACGTCCTTGAACGTTTCGATTTTGCCGGCGCGTTCGACGGTCACCGTGACTTTGTCGCCCTCGTATTTCGGCCCGAGCAAGGTCATGAGGTCTTTGAAGTTCTCGACCGGTTTGCCGTTGAGCGAAGTGATTTTGTCGTTCGGTTTCATACCGATTTTCTCAGCGACGGACTGCGGGGCCACGGTTCCGACGACCACCGGTTCGTTGTACATTTCATCGGGGGTTTTCGGGTTGAACCCGAGCATTCCCCGGCGGAGGTCTTTGCCCTCTTTCAAACGCGGCAGAATCGCCAGAACATCTTCCAAGGGCACCGCGAAACCGATGCCGCCATCGTACCATTCCACCCCGGCCGCTTCGCCTTCGCCCCGTGGCGACGCCGGGACGAGCACGCCCATCACACGGCCGTCGATGGCGACCAGCGGCCCGCCGTAGTTGATCGGTGACACTTTGCAATCGGTCTGGATGCACTTGCCCCAGATCCGTTCCGTCGCGCTCACAATTCCCCGGCTGACCGACGGCGTTTTACCATCTTCGTTGTCGAGGGCACGCCCCAAGGCCAGCGACCACATGCCGACTTTGATCTCTTGGCTCGGAAATGAAACGGGCATCGGCAGATCTTTGAGGTCGACCTTCAAAAGGGTCAACATCCGCGAGGTATCGCTCGCGATGATCTTCGCCACGAGCCGCGGATTCCCCGGTACCGTCACGAAGATGTCGGTCGGCTTGTTTGAGAAGTTGAAGGCACTCGAAATGATGTAGCCATCGGGGCTGATCACGAGACCCGTCGTCGGCCCGACTCCTTTGCGAATCGGTGCCGCGCCACCCCCGGTGCCAACGGCACCCGCCCCGCCGGCCGTTTCGATCTTGGCAATCCACGGGGACGCCTTGGCCATGGCCGCTTTCATGGCCTTTTCATTGTCTTCGTTCACATCTTGGGCGAAGCCGACGGAAGGCATTGAACCCAACGAAATGACCAACGCAACGAGCCGGGACAAACGAACCATAGCGACCTCGGAAACGGTGTGCGATCTCAGCGGATGTCGGCGTTACTTGTCGCCCGGTTTCGGAAACTCACCGCCGCGCAGCACGGGGATCGCGGGGAGTAATCCTTTGGGCCACTCGTCGAGTTTGATTTCGATCGATTGCAAGTTATCACCGCGCCGAACTTCGAGGCGAACGGTCATTCCCGGACGGGTTTTGCGTAACAAATCCGTGAACGCTTTGATGCTGTAGATCGGCTCGCCGTCGATGAAGCTGACGAGATCGTTGATCTGCACGCCCGCTTTGGCCGCCGGGGAATTCGGATACAGTTCATCGATGTACGGCGGAGTTCGTTCCAAAATATTCGGTACAAAACGAATCCCGTGGAAGCCGCCCGCGGTCAGTGCCACAATCGGTTTCACCACCGGCTTGTACTGGCCTTTCATCGCCTTCGTCACGAACTCCGGCATGGTGACCGTCACCGTCTTGTCGCCGTCGCGGAGATCCACTTTGGCGTTGAGCGGAATGGCGTAGTTGATCCAAGTTTCCGAAAGTGAATTCTTAATCTCGCGGCCGATGATGCCGAGCAGTTGGCCCTTGCGGTTCGTGAGGGCACCGCCACCGGCGCCCGGATTGTTCGTGATGGCATCCACCACATAGACTTCGCCGGTGTAGGGGAAGTCGAAGATTCCCCGTCGGCCGTGGAGCTTGGAATACGACGTGATCATTCCTTGCATCACACTCATCGGCTCGTTTCGCATCGCAATTTCGAACTGGTTGCTGAACCCGAAGACCCAATCGCCCGCCGCGGCAATCGGACGTTTCGCGCTTTCGTCGAAGTCGAAAAAGGCGAGGTTCAATCCGGTCGGTTCTTCCGGTTTCTTCCCCTCCACTTTGATTTTCAACAGCGCGATGTCGAGTTCCGGTTCGGTCACCACGACGGTCGCTTTCATCTTGCGGCCGTCGTAAAGGTGAATCACCAACTCCGACGTTTCGAGGGTCTGGCTCGCCACGGTGAGGATGTGCCCTTCCGCCGAAACGAGGATACCGGTGGTGTAATTTGTCACCCCGCGAAACCCGCCGGAGCCGAAGATCTTGACCATCTTCTCGTTGACTTGCGCGGCGACGGTCGACACCGGTTCCGCAGCCGAAACCGGCACTGCGGCGGCGACTAGCGCGATCACGCAGGTGATAACCAAACGGAGCATAGCGATTCCAATGCGGTAGAGCGGCGTTGAAAAATCTCGTCTGCTTCACTCGGCTACTTCTTGCCGAGCGTGTACGTCCGCGCCGTGATCGTGGCGAACACTTTATCGCCGAACTTGCAGACGATCTTGTGCGGCAGCTTCACCCCGCCGATCTCTTTGAAGTCGTAAAAGTAAAGTTCGCAGGGGTCATCTTCTTTGGTGAAAGTCGCTTCGCAACCGAGCAGAGCACCGTCCTTTTGGCCGAAGTACCATTTAGCTTCAAACTGGCCCTTCTTCGTTTTCAGCACGTTGCAATCGACGCGGAGTTCGTTGATGTTCGCGGATACGGTGCCGTTGGCAAGCGGCGGGTAAAACGGTTCGGAACCGCCGTGGACGAACCCCGGACTGACGTTCCCATTCGGATTCAACCCCTCGCGGAGTTGCGTCATCAGCAAGCGGTAATGCCAAAGCGTCACGAGCAATCCGCCGCTCCCTTGGGGTAGCGCCAACTCCGCTTGGCTCACATTTTCGCCCAGGGGCTTCACGGAATCGTCGATCCCTTCCCGCGACATTTTCACTTCGGATGTTCCCGTCTTATCGTCGATCCAAGTCAACTTCACGTTGCCGCCCCGGTCGGCGAGCTGAACGTTCCCTTCGAGTATCCAATCGCCGGTCAACTTCGAGAAGTCGCCGAAATTCTTCTTCATGTCGGCCAGCAATGCATCCTGTGCCAACGTGTTGAAGTAAAAGTTGGCATACCCCTTCTTCTCGACGACCAATTTCATGGCCGGCGATTTTTTGGCCTTCTCGGCACCGGGGTTGGGTGGTGGGCCACCGGGCTGCGGTTGGCCCGGCTTCGGTGCCGGGGCATCGCCCGGTTGCGGCTCGCGCTCTTTCACCGTGTCCATGTTGCCCATGAGGCGGACGAGCATTTCTTTGGAGGTAGTTCCCCGGCGGTACTTCAGTGGCACCCGCCATTCCTTCGGGAAGATCCCGAGGACGTTCTTGTACTGATTGGTACTCGTGGTCGAACGGCCGGCGAAAGCCACCAGTTGATCTTGCGGTTTCAAACCCCGGCGAAAGGCGTCCGACTCGTCGAGCATCGAACTGACGAAGACTTTGCTCAAGTCCCCTTCTTCGTTGTCGGTACTGAAGCTAGCCCCGAGTGTGGCATGGTCGGTGTCGATGCCGGCCTTCAGGTGGCCGAGGAAATTCTTGATCTGATTGATGCTGATGGCGTAGCCGACGCCGGAGTTCACCCGGCCGCGCTTGTCGAATGAACCGCGACCGTTGATGCCGATGAGTTCGCCCTTCATGTTGAAGAGTGGCCCGCCCGAGTTGCCCGGGTTGATGGAGGTATCGACCTGGATGCAATCGGTGTACTCGAGAGTGCCCTTCCCCTCGGGTGGCTGATAGCGGTTGACGCCCGACACCAACCCGAAAGTCACGGTCGGGTTGAAGTCGATGGCCAGACCGAACGGGTTCCCCATCGCCAGCGACCAGTCGCCGGCGCGGACGAGATCGCTGTCGCCGAGCTTCACGAATGGAAACTTTTCGCCCGGTTTCTTGGGCAGCAATTTCACGAGGGCCACATCGCCGACTTTATCGGTGCCGATGAGCACGCTGTCGTAGAGTTTGCCGTCCGCGAGGCCGCACTGCATCACCGGACCGGTCGGTTGCACGACATGGAAGTTGGTCAGGCAGAGTCCATCGTCGCTGATGATGACCCCCGACCCGCAAGCGGTGCCACCGAAGAAGCAGACGGCCGCCACAGCCGGTTTCACCTGGGCGATCACGGCGATCCGTTCGGCTTCCGCCGCTTTGACCGAATCGGGAAGTTGGGCCAACGTCGCCGGCGGGGTGAATGCGATGAGGCCGAGCGAAAGCGAGCCGGCGACTCCGGCGAACCACACGCTCGGACGGTTCAGAAATCGAAAAGGCGTCGTCATGGTGCGTCTCGGAATTTATTTCTGGAGGCGAGCGTCGCCGAAGTTGATCTGGCTACCGGTGTAGAGCGAGTCCCGATCGATCGTGATTTTGAGTTCCTTCGCATCTTTGACATCGAACAGTTTCTCGAGCGCCTTATCCGAGCGTTTGACGACTTGGTTAAAGAGTTGACGACCATCGGCTTCGATTATCACTTTAACGGTGCTATTGGCGATCTGCACGGTATCGTCGACGCCCAGAACGACATGGAAAGTTTTGTATTCGCCACCGAGTTTGTATTTCAGAGTCGTCTCGGGGAAGATCCACAACCCTTTCGCGTAGGTCTTGCCGTCGAGTCGGAGGGGCAACCCCATCGCGGTACGGTTCTTGGCGTAAGTGAAATACGGCTCGCCGAGAACCGGCTTCGGCGCTTCGATGTCCGGTTCGAGTTCCGACAGAAACGCCAAGTTCCCCTGGCTGAAATCGAGTTTCGAAACTGAGGCGAGCGTCTTGTAGTCGAGGGTGGCCCCGCTGACCGATTTCACTTTCAATCCCGAACCGGCGAATTCCACCGAGGTGGCGATGATCACATTCCCGTACACGTCGATCACTTTGCAAACGGTAGGCAAGATCACCGCACGGGGTGGCTGGTTGAAAACGATGCCGCCGGTGGCCCGCGTGAGAGCGAAGGTCGATTTCTCGCCCCCCGTTTGCTCGAAGTCAATCCGGTCGCCTTCTGCATTGCCCGTCAGTACCGTGCCTTCCAATTGATTGAGCACCTCGGCGGTGTCGCGCTTTTCGCGGATCACGAACAGATCACGCTTACCGCGTGCATTCGTGAGCTTCTTCCATTCGGTGCGGTGGTTCGGGACATGGGCATCCCGGAGCAACATAAAAATGGCATCGAGCGGCAGTTCCACGGTCGGCGGTTCGGAATCTGTGGGGCCGGCCAACGACCCGGGTTCGATCTTTTTGAGCTTAAATTTCGCCGAGCCAGGAGCCGTGCGGAGCACCGTGCCATCGGTGAGTTCAATTTCGTCGTAGGCCACATCCGCGAGCGTCGGCGCTTTCGGCCCGAGTTCCACCGCCGACAAGCTTTTAATCGGCAGCTTGATCTCCGCCTTCATCGCATCCTGAAATGTCACGAACAGGGCATCGACGCTGGTGATGGTCCCTTTGATCGGCTTACCGGTGAGCGGAACAATGTCGGCCGCGCGGCCCAGTGTGCAACCGAATCCGGCCAAGAAGGCCACCATGACCACACGGTGCGGAAGGTACGTCATGGTGGGTCCGGTGGGGTCAGCAGAAAGGAACAACAAAAACGCGGCGGCCGTGGTTGAAGACGACAGCCGCGCGGAGTGCGAACCGGAGCAATTTACTTCTCGTAACCGTTCATGCGGTTGAGCGTCTTAAAGTACTCTTCAATCATCGGCTTGTGTTTAGCCGGGAGATCGCGGGTCAACTCTTGAACGGCTTTTTGGCGTTCCGATGCTGGCAACGTGCCCCATGTCTCAGCCAACTTCCGAAGTTCCTTGGCTTCGACTTTGCCATCGCGTTGGCCACCCTGCGGCAGCGAACTTTGATTGGCGGGGTTGCTAGGATTGTCCCCCTTCGCCGGGCCGTTGCCGCCGCCCGGGCAGCATCCGCCGTTGCAGTTGCCCTTGCACTGATTCTCGAGTTCTTTGATCTTCTCATCGAGGCGGAAGACGATCTTCTTCTGGATCTCTTGAGTCTGAGAGCCACCGCGTGTCAGGTCGAGCCGGCGACCGCTGTTGTCCATCAGCTTGCCGATGTTTGACAAATCCTTCGGATCTTTCGACCAGTTTTGGATGTCGAAGAACATCAACGTGGCGACCATCTTGTAGCGATCCGGGGCATCGGTCACATCGTCGAGGAGGCGGATCACCGACAGCACCGCATCGTCACGCTTCGTGAGGGCGTGTTCGGCAACCGCTTTGAAGAAGTAAAACGCCGACGGATCGACCAGGTTTTCCGGTGTGATCGCCTTGCTGGCTTCCAAAGCTTCTTCATAAACACGCTTGGACGCCAGACCTTTGGCGAAGGCCGCCGAGAGGTTCGTCTTGGCGAAGGCGTCTTTCTCGTTCTTGATGGCAACAGGAACTTCGGTCACCGGTGTCGTGCTGGCATCCCGGGCATCGTCGATGGCTTTTTTGGCGTCCGGGTTGGCGAGGGCAATCGACTCGACGGTGCGCTCCAACACACTCTTGTCGTACTGGCCCCAGATGGTGTCCACCTTGGCTTGGTCGAGCTTTCCGGCACCCTTCAAGTACGTTTCGACTTTCACCTTGGCCGTCTCGACGCTCATGCCACGGAGCGTGCCGAAGGTCAGGGCAGCCGGCTTGAATTCTTTTTCGGCTGCGGTTGCGCCAAGTGTGGCCGTGGCACTGACTACCACCGAAAAGAGCCATTTACGCAGAGTCATGAAATACTCCTAGGCGGGTGAAAAAACGATGTCCGAAGAATGCCCGGGGCGTGATAGTGAATTATACTCCACTTTGCGAAGCGAAGGCAACGCTTTACTGATTGCTTCCATTCGCGATTTTGTCAATCATATCTTGCAATTTGATCTGCCGCGTCGAAAGCTGCCTCAACTCGCCTTGAATGATCGGGTCTTTCGACTGCTCACCTTTGTCTTTGCCACCGTAAGTCGTCGTGCGATTGTTGATCGAAACTTGTAGCGTTCGGATCAATTTCAACTCGGCGAGCAGATCGATCAGCTTCTTGTCCGGCGGTTTATCATCGCTTGGTTTAGAGTCGCTCGGCTTCGGTTTGCTGAGTTCCTGCTGAGCCTTTTTCAAAGCGTCGATCATATCCTTGAGCATGGCGATGATATCTTCTTCAATCGACTGCGTCCCTTTGTCCACATAGGTTTGCGCCAAGCGACGCTGCACCGCGATCATGTCCTGGCGGACTTCCTCGAGCACCGTGGCGAACGCCACAGCGGAGCCTTCGCTTTCGAGTAACTTCAAAGCCCGATCGGCCTCGGCGATGATTTCCTTCTCTTTGTCCCCTTGCGTTTGGGCTTTCTGTTGGTCGGAGGTCTCTTTCACTCCGTTGCGGGCGATGATCGCTTTGTCGATCGACTTGGTCGCTTCGTAGACGTCGATCTGCATCTGCCGCATCTTGTTGCAGCGAGCTTCGACGTTGGCGAGAAGCTTCTTCATCTCCTCTTCGCGGAGCTGTTTCAACCGCTTTTCGAGTTCTTTGATGGCTTCGGCCAACTGGGCGATGGCTTTGTCTTGATTTTGACCCGCTTCGGTGCGTTTATTCTTGTCGAGTTCTTTCTCGGCTTGTTGTTGCGGGGGCACGGCCTGTTGAATCTCTTTGGCACCGGGAGACGGTTTCGGCTGACCCGGCTGGCCCGGTTCTCCGGCCGGCCCCGGTTGGCCCGCCCCTGGCTTCCCTTCGCCGGGCTTGCCTTCGCCGGGCTTCCCTTGGCCCTTCCCTTCGCCACCGTCGGGCTTTTTCTCGCTCTTACCCTCGCCTTTCCCTTCCCCCATCCCTTTGGGTTCGCCTTTGCCCTCGCCGCTCTTGGCTTCCTTAGGTGCCCCGGCTTCGCCTTCTTTGGCTTTATCTTGGCCCGGCTTGGGTGGGGTCGCGTCCTTCGGATCGCCCTTCATCGGTTCGCCGCCATCTTTCGGCTCACCCGCTTTGGGACTGCCCTTATCTTCGCCGGTGTCTTTCTTTTCGTTGGCACCAGACTCGCCCGCTTTGGGTTCGGCCTTCTCGCCCGCTTTCGCATCGTCCGGCTTGGTCTCTTTCGATTTGATTCCCGCCGCTTTATCGGCAAGATCCTTGGTTCGCTTGGCCAGATCGCTCTGTTCTTTGGTCAGTCGCTCGATGTTACCGGAACCCGATTGAGTGCGAGCTTGGGCACTCTCGGTGCCTTGTTTAATAAACTTGGCCTCTTTCAAAAGCGCTTCGAGCTTCACAATTTCCGCTTTGATCCGGGCCGTTTCGTCGTCGGTGTTCAAGATGTTCAAAATTTCCTGGAGCATCTTGCCGAGTTGCTTCTCATCGTTGGAAATATCGCCCAATTCGCCGATTGTTTTGTTCCCCTTCGATAATCCGATGAGCAACTTCTGGAACTGACCATCGACGTTCTCCTTGAGAGCGACTTCGATGGCCCGTTGAATCACTTTCGCCGTTTCTTTGTCTTCGGCGCGGTCGCTCAACTCCAATCGCTTGGCGAGTCGGAACAAACTTTCTTTGAACTCGACGAATTTCTTCGCGTTGATCGCTTGTTTATCTTTGATTTGTTCTGGGGTTAACCCGGTTCTTTCGACGGGCGGAGTCGCTGGAACAACAGGCTTGACCGGCGGTTGCGCCATCATCACCGACGTGAGCACGAACAACCCGACCGTCGCCACGACAAAGCTCGGCATGATTTTGGGCCAGCGAAACTTCATCGGGAACCTCCAACGGAGATCGAGCGTTGTTACGGTTGTGCAGGTCTCATTCCAATGTCAAGACGAGACAGCCAGCCGTTTCAAACTTATTCTGGTCATTTTTTAGCAGGACACGGGCAAAACTTGAACAAGATTCCCAAAATTCGATTCGAGCAGTTCTCGCAAATCTTTCT
Source organism: Fimbriiglobus sp. (assembly GCA_043727675.1). GTDB lineage: Bacteria > Planctomycetota > Planctomycetia > Gemmatales > Gemmataceae > JALHQU01. Next base: position 41,692 of record JAYSYJ010000074.1, on the reverse strand, counting down.
GCCGACTGATTTTGACCCTGAAAGGGTCGTTCCACCAGCCCAGGTCGGAAGTCGCGCAGCGACTGGAGGCCTGGGAACCGCAATCCAGTAAATGGATGCGCCCTGAAAGGGCAGTTCAAAGGACTGCTCCGAACCGTCCCTTCAGGACGGAGGCCGTTTTCCTATACGGGGTTCCCGGCTCCGACCTGGGCTGGTGGAACGACCCTTTCAGGGTCGGAATCCTCAGGATCTGACCGCCAGAAAGTTTTGCCACACCCATTCGAGCAGAACCATCTGGTGAACAAGTGGACAATCGCTATACTGGCTTTCTTGCAACCCCGCCATCCGTTCGCGGTTCCCGATTATGCCCATGACTCCCGGAACGAAATCGTACACCGTTTCGCAGGTGACGGCTGCCGTCAAAGGCCGAATCGAAGAGCATTTCGCCGAGTTTTGGGTCGCCGGTGAAGTCACCAATTACAAAAAGCTTCCGGCGACCGGCCACATGTATTTTTCCCTCAAGGACGCGGGGGCCATACTACCTTGCCAATTTCGGAGCGGCTTCAACCTGCGGATGAAATTCGAGCCACGCGACGGGATGGAAGTTCTCTGCCGTGGCGGTTTAACGGTTTATCCCCCGCAGGGAAAGTACCAGCTCGAAGTCCAAGAACTGGAACCGAAGGGGATCGGAGCCGCGGAGTTGGCCCTCCGCGATCTCAAAGACAAACTTCGGAAGAAGGGCTATTTTGATGTCGAACGTCGCCGGCCGATGCCGGTCTACCCGCGTTGCATCGCCTTAGTCACGAGTTCCACCGGGGCCGCCATTCGCGATATGATCGAACTTCTGGCACAACGCTGGCCGATGACCCGTGTGGTGGTGCGGTCGAGCCGAGTCCAGGGGCAATACGCTCCGGAAGAGTTGGCCGCGAGTCTGCGGATGCTCTGCCAACTGTCTCGCAAAAAGTTGCTGGCGCTCGATGCGATCGTGCTCGGCCGAGGTGGTGGGGCCGCTGCCGACTTATCGGCGTTCAACGAGGAAATCGTCGCGGATGCGATTTACGATTCATCGGTGCCCGTGATCTCCGCCGTCGGCCACGAAACCGATGTGACCATCGCTGACTTGGTCGCCGATAAGCGGGCCGAAACCCCGACGGCGGCCATCGTGCTCCTCACCCGCGATTGCCGAGAGGTCATGGGCGATTTACAGGCCACGCAAGCGCGGTTGAAAGATGCCATGCTCTTGCGAGTTCAAAATGGACGGCAGCGCGTGCAGCAGCTCATCGACCGCCCCGCTCTGCGTCGGCCACTCGACCGCATTTTGCTCGCCAAACAGAAGATCGACGACCGAACCACACGCCTGGATCGTGCCGGACAAATGTTGGTGAGCCGCGGCCACGAGAAACTCGCCGCCGCGACTCAGCAACTCCAAGCGCTCAGCCCACTGAATGTGCTGACGCGTGGATATAGTCTGACTCAACGGACTGACGGGACGGTGCTGCGGTCGTCGAGCGATGTCGTCCCCGGCGATGTGATCGAAACTCGCTTGGCTGAGGGGAGCATCCTCAGTTGCGTTCTCGGGCCGAATTCTCCAACTCCGGATTCGAATCATGGCCAATGAAACCCCGCCCCAGAAGTTCGAGCACGCTTTGGCGGAACTCGACCGCGTCCTGCGTGAACTCGAAGACGGCACGACCACACTCGAAGACGCGCTGACCCGTTACGAACGCGGCGTCGCCCTGGTGAAGCAGTGCTACGGACAACTCCGCGACGCCGAGCACCGCATCCGTGAACTCACCGGCATCGGCGAGGACGGCAAACCGCTACTCAAACCGTTCGAGCACACGGCATCGGTCGAAAAAGACAATTCGAGACCCAGTCGCCGAACTCCACCGCCGAGTGCCGGGGAATATTGAAGTTCCCCTTGAAAGCTTTGCAATACAAAGTAAACTGCTTTTCGCAGTCGGCCGCACTTTCGTTCCTATGATGGGTTCATTGTGAATTTGGACGTTTCGGGAACGAGGCCGGCTGGTGTCCGTCGAGATCTGGGACTATTTGAAACCGCGACAGGCTTTCTTCGAAGAGAGTTTGCACGCCACGCTCCACACGCTCACGGTGGGATCACCCCCCGCGCTGGCGGAGGCAATGCGCTACAGCTTGCTGGCACCGGGCAAGCGTCTGCGGCCGATGCTGGTGATTCTCGGGTGCGAAGCGACCGGCGGGACGATTCCGCAAGCGTTGCCATCGGCTTGTGCCCTCGAAATGATTCACACGTATTCGCTGATCCACGATGATCTGCCGGCGATGGACGACGACGACTTGCGGCGTGGGCTTCCGACGTGCCACGTTAAATTCGGTGAAGCCTTGGGGATTTTGGCCGGTGACGGCCTGCTGACACTCGCCTTCGAGACGGTGGCACGGGGTTACCCACCCCGCACCGCCGCGGTGAGTATTGTGGAGTTGTCCAACGGTGCCGGGGCCGCCGGGATGGTCGGTGGCCAAGTGCTCGACCTTTCGGCGGAAGGGAGAATCGCCGCGGGGACTCAATACGAATCGGGCTCGCCGACGCCGACCGTGACCGATTTGGAAGCGATTCACCGGCGAAAAACCGGCGCCTTGTTCCGGAGTTCCTTGAGACTCGGTTTGATGGCTGCACAGGGCGAACAGGATGGCGGAATCGACTTCGATGCGATCATGTCGCTCGATATCTACGCCAACGCATTCGGCCTGTTGTTCCAAATCACCGACGACTTGCTCGATGTCGGCAGCTCCACCGAGCAGACGGGGAAACGGGTCGGTAAAGATGCGGCTCGCGGAAAATTGACCTATCCTGGGCTATTGGGATTCGAAGCGAGCCAACGACGGGCGGCGGAGTTGGCCGACAAAGCGATCTGGGCCGCAAATACCTTCGGGGAACGCGGCCGGCCACTGGCGGATCTGGCCCGGTATGCTGTGAGCAGGGATCGTTAGCAGAAGCTTGGAGTGCGGAGCAAGGAATGGTTGAGAAAGAACGTCCGATCTGTTCTTTCATTCCCCACGCCGAACTCCGAATTCCGAACTAAAAAAGTACCACGATGGAGTTCCAGATATGTCTCAGTTGCTCTCCAAAATTCAATCGCCGGCTGATTTGCACAAGCTCAGCGAGGAACAACTCGGAATACTGACTCAAGAAATCCGCGACGAACTCGTGCAAGTGATGACCGAGCGTCCGGCCCACTTCGCCAGCAACCTCGGGGTCGTCGAACTTTGTCTCGCGTTGCACCTCAATTACGACTTCAGCCGCGACCGTCTCATCTGGGATACCGGCCACCAGATTTACCCTCATAAGCTCATCACCGGCCGCTTCGACAAGTTCCGCACCATCCGCACCAAGGGCGGGTTGATGGGCTTCCCCAACCCCGCCGAATCGCCTTACGATTTATTCGTGACGGGCCACGCCGGGGCGAGTGTCTCGACGATTTCGGGGCTGAAAGCCGGCGACGATTTGCTGGGCGAAACAGATCGCCACGCGGTCGCCGTGATCGGCGATGGCGCCCTTCCGTCGGGGATCGTCTTCGAAGCATTCAACAATATTGCGGGGCTGAATCAGAATTGCCTCGTGGTACTCAACGACAACAAAATGGGCATCTGCCCACGCACCGGTGGCTTGGCCAAACGCCTCGATAGTTACCGGTTATCGGGGTTCTACCAAAGTGGGAAGAAGACCCTAAACGACCTCTTGAAAGCCATTCCGCTGATCGGGGAGCCAGCTCGCGCTTCACTCGAAAGTTTCCGCGATGCCATGAAGATGTACTTCAAGGAAGGCATGTTGTTCGAAGAGTTTGGGTTCCGCTATTTCGGCCCGGTCGACGGCCACGATCTCAAAGGTCTGCGGCGGATTCTAAAGGATTTGAAGAATCAAAAAGGCCCGGTGTTGCTGCACATCTTCACGAATAAAGGGCACGGCGTTTCGCAAGCCGCCGAAGACCCGGTGACGTTCCACAGCCCCGGCATCTTCGAGTTCATCGGTGAGAACAACGAAAATATTAGTGTGAAAAAAGGTGGGGCCAAGGCCTATACCGACGCGATGTCCGGTGCGATTTATCGAGCGTTGCAAGCCGACCCGAAGGCGTGTGTGATCACCGCGGCCATGTGCCAAGGGAACAAGCTCGAAAAGGTTCGCAGCGACTTCCCGAAGCAGTTCTTCGACACCGGCATTTGCGAATCGCACGCCGTCGCGTTCGCCGCCGGCATGGCCAAGGCCGGGGCCAAACCGATCGTCGATATCTACAGCACCTTCCTCCAGCGGAGCTTCGACCAGATCTTCCAAGAAGTCTGTTTGCAGAACCTGCCGGTGGTATTCGCCGTGGATCGCGCCGGCATCGTCGGCCCCGATGGCCCGACCCACCACGGTTGTTTCGACATCCCATATTTGCGGCTCTTCCCGAACATGACGAGCCTCGCCCCGGCCGACGAAGCCGACATCGAACCGATGCTGACCTGGGCGCAAAAGCAGCCCGGCCCCGTGTCGATTCGCTACCCGCGTGCCAATCTCGAAACGATCCCACGGGCCAAGCCCCACCAGCCGATTGAACTCGGCAAAGCCGAAGTGTTGGTGGAAGGGAACGATGGCTGTTTCATCGCCTTCGGCACCACGGCCACCTCCTGCCTCACGGCCGCCAAGAACTTGCGCGAAGACGGCATCAACGTCGGGGTCATCAGCGCCCGATTCGTGAAACCGCTCGACAAGACGACCATCTTGAAAGCGATCGAGCACCTGCCATTGGTGGTGACGGTCGAAGAAGGGACTCTCGTCGGTGGCTTCGGTTCCGCCGTGATGGAAGCCGCCAATGCCGCCGGACTCGACACCCGCCATCTGGTGCGCTTGGGGTATCCGGACAAATTCATCGAGCACGGCGACCGCAACGAACTCCTGGCCGATCTCGGGTTGGATGCGGCCGGGCTGGCCGAGTGTGTGCGGAAATTTCACGCGGAATTAGCCAACGAACTCCGGCCCGCAGGAGTTCGCTAACGTGGCCGTGATCCACCGGATCCGCCTGCGCGGATGGCCATTCGCACCGACGGATCACGGCACCAAGGTATTCACACGCTCGTTTGGTGCCCCGCGGACAGTCGATGCCGACGAAACAGTCTGGCTCGTCTGCGAGATCGCTCCGGCAAACGGCTCTGTGCTACTGAACGGTGTGTTGATCGGCGCGATGGTAGAAGGGGGCCCGTTCGCCACGGAGGTGACGGCAATTTTGCAAACCCGGAACCTCGCCACGGTCGAAGTGCCTGACGCCGAAAGTTGTCTGCTGGAAGAGATGACACTTGAGTTCCGCAAAGATTGATCAATCGCGTACGACGATTGTTCACAGCACGCCGACTACGCAAATCCAACTGGCTGCTAGGCGATCCGTTGTGAATGTTGGTACAATCCGGTAAGAATATTCTCGACATGAGAGAATCACAATTTGTTTTTTGGCACGCTCGCGAAGCCCCGAATCACCCACTCACCATCCAATTGATCTGACCTATGAAATTGCATTCCAAACTACTTCTCATGGCCCTTTTTCTTTCGGCACCAATCGCTTACGGGCAAACCAATGCGAAAATCACTGACCCCGATCCGGAATTCGAGCGCAAGACGTTCATCCTTCCGGAAGGGTTCGAGGTGAATCTCTGGGCGGCCGACCCGCTGCTAGCGAAGCCGATTCAGATGAACTTTGACAGCAAGGGTCGCCTTTGGATCGCGGCCAGCGAGGTCTACCCGCAGATCAAGCCGGGGCAAAAAGCCAACGATAAAATCCTGATCCTTGAAGACACCACCGGAAAAGGCGTTGCCGATAAAACGACCGTGTTCGCGGACGGTTTGCTCATTCCCACGGGCGTCGAACCGGACAACAAAGGTGGGGCTTACGTCGCCGATAGCACGGAGTTGGTTTACTTCAGCGTACCGGATGCGAAGACCGGCAAAGCCACCAAGAAACGGACGGTGTTGTCGGGTTTCGGCACCGAAGACACGCACCATATTTTGCACACGCTGCGGTTCGGCCTCGACGGGATGCTCTACATGAGTCAGAGTATCTACATCCACAGCCACATCGAAACGCCGCACGGTGTCAAGCGATTGAACGCTGGGGGCATTTGGCAGTACCGCCCGGAGACGGAACAACTCGATGTGTTCGCCCGCGGCTGGGTGAACAGTTGGGGCACCACCTGGAACAAGTCGGGTGCCACCTTCGCCACCGACGGCGCCGGCGGTGAAGGCATCAACTACGTCGTCCCCGGTGCAGCCTACGTGACGGCCCGCGATGTCGCCCGCATTCTGCCGGGACTTAACCCCGGCAGCCCGAAGTACTGCGGCCTCGAAGTCGTGAGCGGTCGGCACCTCCCCGACGACTGGCAGCAGAACCTGATCACCAACGACTTCCGTGGCCACCGTGTCTGCCGGTACACCGTTCAAGAAGATGGCGCCGGCTTCGTGACCAAAGAGCAGAAGGAAGTCATCCGGAGCACGCACCCCGCCTTTCGCCCCATCGACGTGAAGATGGGGCCGGACGGCGCGATCTACATCGCCGACTGGTACAACCCGATCATCCAGCACGGCGAGGTCGATTTCCGCGACGAACGCCGCGACAAAACCCACGGCCGCATCTGGCGCGTCACCGCGAAGGGCCGTCCACTCGTGGAGAAGCCCAAGATCGCTGGGGCGAAGATCGAGGAATTGCTGGAACTGTTGAAGGCGCCGGAAGATTGGACACGCTGGCACGCCAAGCGGGAACTGAAGGAGCGCGGCCAAGACGAGGTGTTGCCGAAGTTGAAGGAGTGGTTGCCGAAGCAGTCCGCCAATATGGCCAATCTCGAAGCGCTTTGGGTTCGTCAAACACTCGACACGATGGAAGTGGATCACCTCGCTTCGACACTCCGCTCAACATCCCCGGACGTGCGCGCGTCGGCTTGTCGTGTGGCGGGGGAATGGGCCGACCGTTGGAAGAACCCTTTGGAATTGGTGGCTCCGCTGGCCAACGACGAAAACCCTCGAGTCCGATTGGAAGCCGTGCGTGCGCTGGCCAAGTTCCCGAATTCTACCACCGCCATCGCCTCGGCTCTCGACAAACCCGTCGACCGCTGGCTCGATTACGCCATCTGGCAGAGCCTGCGCGAAACCAAGGATCAGTGGCTCCCCGAGTTCAAAGCCGGCAAGTTTGACTTCGGCGGCGACCCGAAGAAGATTGTCTTCGCGCTCACCGCGGTCGGCGAATCGAACGCGGCGCCAGTTCTCGTGAAATTGCTCGACGACGGCAAGCTCGACGCCGCGCGAAAGATCGACGTGCTCGTGACGCTGGTGCAAATCGGTGGTGCGGCCGAGTATGCCCGGTTGTTCCAAGAAACCGAAAAGTACGAGTTGTTACGGACTCGCCTCTATCCGCTGATGGCGGCGAACGTGGCCACGCGGAAGATCGCCGTGCCTACGGGAAATCTCACCGGTCTCAACACCGCGTTCACCAAAGACACAGGGGCCGGGCGCCAAGCCGCCATGCGGATGATCGGCCATTGGAAATTGAAAATGAACCGGACGAAACTCGACGACTTGGCACGTGGTAAATCGGACAAGGTCGATTCGATCGGGGATCGCCGCGCGGCCTTTGATGCCATCGTTCTTTTCGGCGATGATTCTTCAAAGGAATTCCTCGTCCAGATCGTCACAAACTCGCGTGATCCCATTGCCAAGCGGTTGGGATTGTTAGCCTTGACCCAACTCGATACCTCGGCCGCGGCAAAAGTTGCCGTCGATCTCTTCGCCGAGAAAGACGCCGCCGACCTCGATTCCGTCTTCGCCGCGTTCATCGCCCGCAAAGGTGGCCCCGCGATTCTCGCCAAAGCCCTTGCTGACAAGACGCTGTCAGCAGACGTGGCCAAAATCGGCATCCGCGTCGCCAAAGCGAACGGGCAGGCTGACCCGGCGCTCGTAGCCGCGCTCACGAAAGCGGGCAAACTCGCCGACTCCAAACGCGAGTTCACCAAGCCCGAACTCGAAACATTCCTGACCGACGTGAAAGCCAAGGGCGATCCGGTTCGCGGCGAAGCGATCTACCGCAAGGCTGAACTCAACTGCTTGAAGTGCCACGGTATCGCCGGGGCCGGCGGATTGGTCGGGCCCGACATGACGAGTCTCGGTGCGAGTGCCCAAGTGGACTACCTCGTCGAGTCGCTTCTGAACCCGAACGCGAAAATCAAAGAGGGATACAACTCCATCCGCGTGACCACCGATGATGACCGCGAGTTTGTCGGGGTCAAGATCGGCGAAACACCCCAGACGCTGACGATCCGCGATGCCGAGGGCAAAGAGATCATCATCAGTAAAGCCGACAAGCCGGTGATCAAACAGGGGTTGTCGCTGATGCCCGACGGGTTGACCGATGCCCTCACCCGGCAAGAATTTGTCGACCTCATCCGGTTCCTGAGCGAACTCGGCAAGGGGCCGTACCTCGCCCAACCGGGTAAGGTCGTGCGGACTTGGGAAACGGTACTGCCGACGAAAGAACTCTTCACCGCCGTCACGCGGGATCGCCTCGGGGCGATTGCCACAGACGGGTCGCTCTCGTGGGGGCCGGTCTACTCTCAGGTCAATGGCGACATGCCGACTGCGGATCTGTCGGAATGGAAAGTCGGCAACGGTGCCCCGCAAGCCGCCGCCCGCTTCCAATTGGATTGCACCACGGCCGGCAACGTGACTTTGATGCTCCCCGAAGCAACCGGGCTGCAAGCCTGGCTCGACGGTGCCCCGCTCGAATTGGTGCCCGAAACGACTCTGAATTTATCTGCCGGAGTTCACACGGTGACGTTCAGCGTGAAGCTCAACGAACGGAAGACTCCGATTCGGGTTGAACTGGCAGAGGTGAAGGATTCAAAGGCCCGCGTCCGCATTGTCGGCGGTAAGTAATTTACTGTGCATTTCGGGATGGCGAATGCGCCATCCCGATTGGTGATCACCCTATCACGTTCACACCCGGTAAATTCTTTTGCAGGAACTCCAACAGCACGGGTCGGTGCCCATGAATTTCAACCGTATGTAGGCAGCGTAACGTCGGCAACATGTCCCACCAGCGCTCCATAACGACTTCGGTCGCCAACAGCAACCGAACGCAACTCACCGGTTGGCGTGGCACGATTCCCCGACCGTGGGCCAGCCATTCCGCCGCAGGGCAGACGATGAAATGGGGAAATCCCCGATGGAACCGAACACGTTCGATGTGCTGCACGGTCAACGCATTCAACGTCGGGCCGCCTTCGGCGAATTCCATCGTGATCAAATTCGGACAGGCTTCCACGGCCCAAAGCTGGCCACTCAGCGAATTCGCAAGCGTGCGGATCTTCCAGTTCCTTTCGCGCGATTGTATCGGGTCATGTTCGCCAGCGCACTGCAACCGAATGAACTCCGCGCGTTCGGGGTCGTCGTGATCGTCGAGCCAGTCGGCCGCCACGAGGCGCGGCAAGTCGTCCGCCGGGCTGTCGACCACGGCTTGCAATAACGCGCTCCACTCCGGGTCGGCATAGTGTTTCATCGGTTCGGTTCTCGCTGGTGGCCGCATTCTATACAAGCCGAGTCCGGAGCTGAAACTCCTCTTGCGACCGACGGAGCGATCGTCATAAGATTTTCCGGAAACGTTCAGGAGCTGTCACCATGTCGAAATTCAACCTGCCGGAACCCGAAGACGAATACGATATCGCCATTCTCGCCGACATCGAGCGCGTCGGTTGGTCGGTGATTCAGGTCAACCCGGACAACGGCGACGACACGGAACCACTTTTCTCGTTTTCAGTCGGCCTCTTGCAGACATTCGACCACCCCGAAATTATCATGATCGGCCTGTCGCATGAGTCGGCCGGGGCGATCATCAACGAAATCGGCTTTGTGGTCGAAAACGGCGAGCGAATCAAAACGGGCCGCGTCTACGAGGAGTTCGCCGGTGTGCCGGTCGCATTTGTGATAGTCGACAAAGCCCACTTCAAAAATTACGTCGGTTATGCCGTCTGGCTGTACGACGGATCCGACTTTCCATTGCTCCAGTGCGTTTGGCCGCTTAAGTCCGGGCACTTTCCCTGGGACAAAGGCTACGACCCGGCCGCCGCCCGTTTCCAACCGCTGCTCGGGAAGTGAGTCGCCGCGCCACCGATTAGCGATACGTTAATTCGCATGACCATATTTTTTATCACCGGCGCCACCGGGTTCGTCGGTAGCCATGTGGCCGAGCGCGTGCGAGCCCAGGGGCACACGGCCCGTTGCTTGGTGCGAGCCAGCAGCGACACCGCCTTCCTGAAATCGATCCAAGCGGAAATCATCGTCGGGGAACTGACCGATCCCGACCTGTTGAAGTCGGCCCTCCGCGGCGTCGATGTTGTCGTCCACAGTGCGGCCAAGGTCGGCGACTGGGGGCCGGTGGAGGAGTATCGCCAAGTCAACGTCGAAGGGCTGCGGGCACTGCTCGACGCCGTGAAGGGCCTGCCGATCGGGCGGTTCGTTCACGTCAGTAGTCTGGGGGTCTACGAAGCACGGCATCACTACGGCACCGACGAAACCGAACCGCTCCCCGCTCTGCATATCGACGGTTACACGCAATCGAAAGTCGAAGCCGAGACGTTGGCGTTGGAGTACCACCGCAACCAAGGCATCCCCGTGGTCGTGGTGCGGCCCGGATTCATTTATGGCCCGCGGGATCGCAGCGTGCTGCCACGCTTGATCGACCGTCTCAAGGCCGGCTCGGTAGTTTACATCGCCCGTGGGCAATACGCGTTGAACACGACTTTCGTGGGCAACCTCGTCGATGCGATTCTGATCGTGGCCACGCACCCGGCCGCCGTCGGCGAAGTCTTCAACATCACCGATGGCGAGTTCGTCAGCAAACGAAAGTTCTTCGAAGCCGTCGCCGATGGCATGGGTCTGCCCCGACCGAAACGGAACATCCCGCTGCTGCTGGCGAAGGTGTTGGCCAAGTGGCGCGAACGCACGTTCCGCAAGCGGAACAGCCCGACGCCGCCACGCCTGACCCAAGCCGTTTTGAAATTCGCGGGCCTGAACCTCGATTACAGCATCGGCAAAGCCCGCACGGTACTCGGGTATAAACCGAACATCGGCTTCGATGACGGCATGTCGCAAGCGATCGCTTGGGTGAATGGGAACCAGAAAGTTTAGAATTCAGCGAGGGGAGTGCAGATCCCGCAATAAGCCACTCAAGTATCGCACGCAGTTCAACTCGCGGCGGATCAGGATTCGGGCATCGGTTTGCTGAAAGAGAATGCCGAGCGATTGCTCCAACGCATTCGTTCTTGCGAGCAAATCCGCTTCGATCCGGGCGACTTCGGCCGGCGATCCTTTGGCAGTTTCGACCTCCTCACGGAGTTCGAGCATTTCCATCAAGAATGCCGGTGGCAGACTCTTATCGTCCTTGGCACTCGGCCCACCCAGCAACTTTAACAAATGCTCGGCCCGTCGGAACGGTTCCCGGAGGGTCGAATAGGCGTCGTTGAGCGCGGCCGAGGCGTCTTCGACAGCATCGATGTTCCCCGAATGGAAGTCGGGGTGAACCTCTCGACTGCGGGCCAAATAATTCCGTTCGAGTTCGGACAGATCGACGGAAAAACGCCTCGGCAAGCCGAGACGTTCAAAATGATCCGCGTTTTGATGATCCATCGCGTTCCGATCACATCGCGTACGAGCTACCGCAGCCGCAGGTGCCTTTGGCTTGCGGGTTGGTCACGCTGAAGCCGCGCTTGTTGAGGTCGTCGTGGAAATCGACCACGGCACCGGTCAGGTACAACATGCTGCGCTTGTCAATGACGACTTGCACGCCGTTGATGTCGAACAGGTGATCGAGCTTCTCGTTGAATGTCGGGTCGAGGTCGAGTTTGTTCTGGAAACCCGAGCAACCGCCACCCTGAACGCGGAGCCGCAGGTATAGAGTTTGGCCGGCCATTTCCGGGTCGTTCTTCACGTCTTGCACGTGCCGTTTGACTTCGGACGCAGCCCGATCCGTGATCGTCACCGGTGCGACCACGGTCGTGGCCGGAGCGGCGTGCTCGTGCGAATGGTCGTGGCCGTGTTCGTGGCGATCAAGCTTGGTGGTCGGTTCGGTCATCGTGGCCATAGTCGGAAGCTCCTGATTTCGGGATGAAAGTTACCGGTATTGTATCACACAGTGTCAAGCGCGGTCAGGCGAGCACGAGGGTTTCGTCTCGGACTTCGGCTGTCAGCCCGCTCTTTTCCTGATAATTCTTGATCGCCGCTCGAATCGCATCTTCGGCGAGCACGGAACAGTGAACCTTGACCGGCGGCAGCGCCAGCTCTTCGACGATCTCGGTGTTCTTGATTTCCATCGCCTCTTCGACGGTCTTACCCTTGAGCCACTCGGTGGCCAAGCTGCTCGATGCGATGGCCGAGCCGCAACCGAAGGTCTTGAACTTGGCATCTTCGATGATGCCGGTTTCGGGGTTCACACGGATTTGCAACCGCATGACGTCGCCGCACTCCGGCGCCCCGACGAGACCCGTTCCAATAAACGGATCTTTCGCGTCGAAACTACCGACATTGCGCGGGTTGTTGTAGTGTTCGAGAATCTGTTCTGAATAAGGCATGGGATACTCCTAGACGGTTATTTTTGTTTGAGTTTAATTTCTTCCAATGATCGATGCTGAAGTTGCAGGACGTCCATCTTCAAACTGTTTACAGTGGCCTTGCGTCAGTGCGCCGCCCAGGCAATGGACTTCAAGTCGATGCCCGCTTGGGCCATCTCGTACAGCGGAGACATCTCGCGGAGCCGGGACACTTCCTTGACTACCAATTTGGTCACAAAATCGATCTCCTCATCGGTGTTGAACCGGCCGATCCCGAACCGAATGCTGCTATGGGCGAGTTCGTCGCCGACGCCGAGGGCACGGAGCACATAACTCGGTTCCAAGCTGGCACTCGTACACGCTGAGCCACTGCTCACGGCCACGTCTTTGATTCCCATCATCAGGCCTTCGCCTTCGACGTACGCGAAGCTGATGTTCGCACTCCCCGGTAACCGTTCCGTCGGGTGGCCGTTGAGGTACGTTTCCGGCAGTGCATCCATGATACCTTTACGGAGTTTTTCACGCAGGCGAAACGTCCGAGTCACTTCCTCGTCGAACTCCAACCGGGAGATCTCGGCCGCTTTGCCGAAGCCGACGATCATCGGCACTGGCAAAGTACCGGACCGCATCCCACGCTCGTGACCGCCGCCGTCGATGATCGGTTCGAGCCGGACACGCGGGTCTTTCTTGCGGACGTACAAGCAGCCGATCCCTTTCGGGCCGTACATCTTGTGGGCACTCAAGCTCAGCAGGTCGATTCCCATCGCGATGACGTCGATTTTGATCTTCCCGGCCGCCTGCACCGCGTCGGTGTGGAACAACACGCCCTTTTCTTTGCAGACTTTGCCGATGGCCGCGATCGGCTGAATCGTCCCGATTTCGTTGTTGGCCATCATCACGCTGACGAGAATCGTCTTGTCGGTGATGGCCGCACGCACTTGCTCGGCAGAAACGCGACCATCCACATCGACGGGCAAGTACGTTACGGTATACCCATCCCGTTCCAGTCGCTTACTGCTATCCAGCACGCACTTGTGTTCCGTGGCCACCGTGATGATGTGGTTGCCTTTTTTGCGGTACATCGCCGCGACGCCCTTGAGGGCGAGATTGTTCGATTCCGTAGCCCCGCTGGTGAAGATGATCTCTTTGGCCGTCGCTCCGATCAGCGCGGCGATCTGTTCACGAGCTTCGTCCACGGCCGCTTCGGCTTCCCAACCGAACGGGTGGTTGCGACTCGAGGCGTTGCCGTAATGGTCGGTGAAAAATGGCAGCATGGCCTCCACGACCCGCGGATCGGTGCGAGTCGTCGAGTTGTTATCCAGGTATACCGGCAGCTTCAACATGATGTTGGAATTCCCTTAGGCAGTTGTGGTCGCGGGTTGCGGAACAGGCCGGGCGATCATGCCCAGCGTGGTGAGGACAGTGGATCCCGTCGTCGGGGCGAAGATATCGGCGAGGGTCACCCCGCGGAGAACAGCGGTGATCCGCCGTTGAATTTCGAGCATCGGTGTCTTAACCGGACAAATGTGCTCGACTTCACACTTGGCCTCGGAAGTATGCTCGTTGCAGAGCGTCAGTTGGAAGCCGTCTTCGACCGCTTCGAGCAATTCCGCCAGGGTGATCGTCGCACTGGCCCGTTGGAGGACGTATCCCCCCTTGACACCGCGGGTGCTGGTCACGAAACCTTTGTGGCCAAGTTCTTTGAGGATATTGGCGACAAACGCACGGCTCAGGCCAAACTTCGCAGCAATTTCACGGGCGTTCCCCGTTTCTTGCGTGTGCAAGTACGACAAAATCAGGAGCGCGTAGTCGGCCTTACGGCTGAGTAGAGTCATGGCTCTCCTCGTTGCTGGGAATAGAAAAGGTCTAATTAATACTCATAGCCATTGAGATAGCAGTAGTCTAGTGCGAATTCGCTGAGATCACATCTCAGAGTGACACGAGTTTCCGAACTTTTTCTCGCGCTTGGTCATTCGTCAGCAGTTCCCCGTCCAATTGCATGCAGCGGATCGTTTCGAGGATCGTTTTGAATTCTTTGCCCGGTTTTAGCCCCATCGTTTGCAAATCGTCGCCCGTTACAAGCGGTGGCGGGTTCAACTGGATCGGTTCAAGATCTCGAAGAATCGCGGAGCAGTACTCAGCACCGACTGGGGGTACCTTTCGTGCCGATCCATCGGCAGTGGCCAACGCCACCAGATCTCGACTGCCGGCATGGGCCAGAATCGGGAACAATTTGCTCCGGGGCAATTCCGGGGCAGCCTCGAGAGCCGTGCGATGCTTGGCCAACCAAATAACCCGGTCGCGTTCCTCGTTGGACAGCTTCAGCCGTTGCACGATTGCTTGGAAACTGGCAGCGGGGGCACCCGTGCACACGGCTAACAGCACCACCGGGAAATTCGGCGTCGTCAACGCTTGAAGCGTTGCCCGCACTGAGTCCGTTGCGGCTTTCGACTCTGGTAAAATCTCGTGCAATAACCCAAAATCTCGGAGCAGTTCGACCCCGCGGACGCGGTGCTCATTCTCGAACATCTTCCGCAACTCTTCCGCAATCCGTTCGGCACTCACGACGCGAATCTGCGGGGCCATGGCCCGGATGGCGTCCCCCGTGGTCGGGTCGATGGTCAACTCGAATCGTGCCGCCATGCGTGCGGCCCGCATCAGCCGCAATTTGTCTTCCGCGAACCGCAAGCCCGGATCGCCAATCGCCCGGAGAATGCGAGCTTCCAAATCGGCGCGGCCACCGACGAAATCAATCACACGCTGCGACACCGGGTCAAAAAAGAGTCCGTTGATGGTGAAGTCGCGGCGGGCCGCATCGTGTTCCGGCGAACTGAACACCACCGCGTCGGGCCGGCGCCCATCCGAATAAGTGCCATCGGTGCGGAATGTGGCCACTTGCACCTTCAACCATTCACCGTCGTCCCCGCGTGGCCCGAGCACTTCGACTACCCCGAAGCTCGCCCCGAAAAAATTGCAGCGCCGAAACAGCGGCTTCAATTCCTCCGGCTTGGCCGAGGTGGCAATGTCGTAGTCTATCGGCACGCGGCCCAACAGTTCATCGCGGACGCAGCCCCCCGCGAACAGGGCCTGATAGCCCGCTTGCTGGAGTTGTTCGACAACTTCGGTGGCAAAGTCTCGTTCGGTCAGTGGTTCGCTCCTTGGACATTTACCCCGTTATGGTACTTTGAAATCATTCGGAATCGGCACCGTTCGACATTTCTTTTCGATCCGGTTAGATCTTTCAGTTCGGCTGAAGCGCAGTGTGGAGGAGCTTGACGAAGTCAGGTGGGCAAGACGGGATTCGTTTTACCGTACCGTCACGAAGATTCATCAATACGGCGAGCCGACTGCGTGAGCGGTTGGTGCTGCACTTGCCAACTACGGGCTGTTCACGCAGTCGGCTCGTCGGGTTTCGTTTTGCACTTGTACCGCACCGACCGCTCACGCCAGTCGGCTCGCCGGGATTCGGCCAATCCGAAATTCGAACTGTTCGACATTTCTTTTCGATCCGGTGTAATCTTTTGGTTCGGCGGACAATCTGAGGTGTAAGGAGACGACGCCGTGCAACGATTTCGATTCCCCAGTGTGGCCAGGCTCTTACTTTCGGAAGTCCCCGATGCGGACTTACTGGAACGTTATGTGAACCGGCACGACGACGATGCCTTCGCTCAACTCGTGGCCCGGTACAGCCGACTTGTGTGGGGACAGTGCCGCAATTTACTGTCGAATGATGTCGACGCCGACGATGCCTTCCAGGCGAGTTTCATCACATTGGCAAAGTCGGCCAAGACCATCCGGGTCGGTGCCCCTCTCGGCCCGTGGCTGCATGGTGTAGCTTTCCGGATTTGCAAGAATGCCCGCCGCGCCAACGGCCGCCGGTTCCAGCGGGAACAGGCGAGTGCCCAGCCGGAATCGAGCCACCCGGTAGCCGATTCGACTTGGGAGAGAGCGTTCTCCACAGTGGCCGAGGAAGTGCAAAAACTACCTGTGACCCAGCGGTCGGCCTTTGTGCTCTGCTGCATTGAGGGGCGAGCCACGACCGACGTGGCCCTCACGCTCGGGGTCAAACTCGGAACGCTGGCCACGCGCTTGACGAGGGCCAAACAAACCTTGCTGCAACGCCTCGCCAAACGCGGCCTCGGTGCCGCCGTCCTCGCCCTCGGCGGGGTCACGGGGAGTGTGGCCAGCGCCCCGGCCGCCCTCGTCGAACGCACGATCAGTCTGATTTCTTTGGGTGTGGTGGTTCCCAGTTCCGTTCTTTCTCTCACGCATGGAGCGACCGGTATGATGATGCTCCGTTTCAAACTGCTCGCCGCCGGGGTGCTCGTCGCCACCGGACTCGGCTTGACCGTCGGCGGCGGGTGGTCGAGTTCGGTGGTGGCCCAAGTTCCGGTTCCGGGTGGTCGAGGTGGCGGCGCGGCGCCGGTCGATCCGACTGTTGCTGACCAGCAGAAGATGGAAGATGTTTTGCGACTCCGACTAGAACGTTATCGAAAGATGATGGCTCAGGCCGAAGACTCAAGTAAGTTTGCACCCAAATACAAGTGCGTGTTGATCGGCAGCAGTTTGAAAGAACTTGAGGACATGCTGGCCGAGAATTCGAAGCTGGGATGGGACTTCGTCGGTGCCGTGCAAATTTCAAAGGGTCACGATTCACCTTCCACATTGGTGTTCCGCGAGCGACTTCCAGCTGCCATGGCCAAACGCGAGCTCGACGATGCAATACGGCTCATTGCACCGAAGATCGAGATGAGTGGGCCAGGGACGGCGGCGGTCGATGGGAGAGCCATGATCGTGGCCGAACTGAAAGCCGCAGTGGCCAAAGCGGACGGCCTCCGATCGGAGCTGTTGCAAATCGACAGACTGCAAAGCGACAGACTGGAGCGCAAAGTTCGGATGGTGTTCACGAAGCCTTTCACCAAAGTCGACTTCGGCAACTGGACCCCCAGCGAGCTTGTGCAAGTCGTCACGAAATGTATGGCCGAAGACATCAAGTCGAATCAATTTGGAGAACCGTTCGAGTTTCGGATGTGTGAGGGAGGTTTCATGGTGGAAGGTTCGGACGCGGCTCGGGCCGCCGTCGCCGAGTGGGTGAAAAAGCTCAAAAAGTAACCTCAACACGCGTAACCCGCGCTGATGATTGCGGATTCGAATTCCCAACCCGCTGCACACGCTTGCTTCAACAAGTTCTGTGCAGCGGGTTCATTCTCGACCATCGCGAAGACCGTTGGCCCCCAAGACGACTGACCGGCCCCGGCGACTCCTGCCGCCCGCAACCAACTGATCAACTCGGTGACCTTTTCGCAGCAGTACGGCCCACCTTGATCAGCGGTGAATGCTTCCCCGGCCGCACGGTTGAATTCGTAAACGCATTCACCGAAAGCTGTTAAATCCGCTTCTTGTAACGCCGGTAAGATGCCGAGCAACGCCAGCCGACAGAGGCGTTCCGTGGTGCGAAGGTTGGCATCCGAATCGCGTGGCCGGGCGAAAGCGTGCCGCTCGCGGTCACCGTGCCAACGGGTTCCCGAGTGCAATTGGAGCAGCAGAACCCGCCAAGAATCTGGAAACGCTGCGCGGTGCAGAATCGCCGAAGATCCCGGTCGCGCAGGATTCTGCCCGCCATCCAAAAGCAGTCCACCCGACCGGTAACCCTCCACTCCGATCCGAGATCGTTCCCCACGACCGGCGAGTTTGGCCAACTCGTACGCGGTGTGAATCGCGCCGGTGAAAAGTCGGCTGGTGGCATCGGCCATCGTCATCGACAGCTGCGTGCCAACACCGAGGCCGACATGTTCGGTCGGGCACGATTCGACTCTGATTTTCAGGGGGCGACGTTGCTCGACCGGGTACTGGTTCACGACGCATTGCGCAACTGTCAATGCCCTGTCAGCGGATGGCCCGGATGCGCTCCAGACGTCGGCGAAATCGACGGTCAGCGCTAAGCCCGGTTGTTGAATCATCAACCCGACGCCACCGAAATGTCGCAATCCCGGTGGCTCGCCCACAGTGGGAACGTGCAACAAGCCGAAGTGCAACCGGCTCGGGGCGACGATGCGGATCATGGCCGCGCCCCGGTGCGAAATCGGGCGTGCGCTTGCGACAATTCGTGCATCGCTAGGATCTCGTGGCGGTCGCCCGTTTTGAAGATGACCGTCCCGAGTTTCTCGAACTCGGCTTTGATCTCCGCTTCGGGCAAGAGGTGGAATCGCGTCGCCAAGATCGCCGCTTCCAACAGGGCGTGCCGGGCCCGATTGAACCCGACAAATTCACGGTGCGTCGCCGTGGCCACGATTTCGACTTCCAGTTTGTATCGCTCCTGGGCCGTGTCGCTGGTGCGCAGGCTGAATTCGAAACTGCGACAGCAATCGAGCAGCACGAACCCTTTGATTTTTTCGGCCAATCGCGTGGCGGGAACGTCTTTCAACAACCCGGCGGCGGAGCGGGCGATGAGCGCCGCATCGTCGGTGATGTGGAAGACCCCTTCGCCGTGCCGCAGTAGGTTTTGCCCGGTTTGCGAGGTCGAAAATGGGCGCAGGAGCAACCGCGTGAAATCCGCATCCACCTTCGGCCCCATCGGGGCAAGGTGAGGTCGACCCTGCGCGTCGGTTGTGGTCACGAGTCCTTCGAGAATCATATTTCGAGTGCCCGCAGAAGTCCTGCTGCTTTGTGCAGCGTTTCGTCGTATTCCGTGGCCGGATCCGAATCCGCCACGATGCCCCCACCCACGGGGAACTGCACCCAACCCTGCTGGGCGGTGAAGGTGCGAATCAAGATGTTCGAGTCGAAGACCCCGTTGAAGCCGAGGTAGCCTATGGTGCCGCAATAAGCACCACGTGCGGTCGGTTCCAACTCCGCGATGATTTGCATCGCGCGAACTTTCGGGGCACCGGTCACCGAGCCGCCGGGGAAGGCGGCGTGCAACAAATCGAACGGCGTTTGGCCCGGCTTCAACTTGCCGAGGACTTCGGACACCAGGTGGTGCACGAACGGGTAGGTTTCGACTTCGCAGAGCTTGGTCACCTGGACAGTGCCGAAGTCGCAGACGCGGCCCAAGTCGTTCCGCAACAGATCGACGATCATGATATTTTCGGCGCGATCCTTAGGGTTTGTGGTCAAATCGCTCAGCAATTCGGCTTCTTCTTCGGGGGTTGCCCCGCGGCGTCGCGTCCCCTTGATCGGCTTGGTGCTCACGTTCCCATCGGGCGACACTTGGAGGAATCGCTCGGGCGAGGCCGAGAGAATCTGCGATTGCCCGAGGTCGAAATAACAGGCGAACGGAGCCGGGTTCCGCGACCGCAACCGACCGTACAACTCCAGTGGGTTTCCCTTGTACGGTGCCAGCAACCGCTGGGCAAGATTCACCTGGAATACGTCGCCCGCGTGGACATATTCCACGGCCCGGGCGACCGCTTTCAAATACTCGTCGCGGCTGAAGTTGCTCGTGACCTTGGTCGATCCCGGTAATGGAAACTGCGGTGCCAGTCGGTTCGCCGCCAGTGGCCCGCGCGGGCGGTTCGGCTTCCACTGTGGTTGCATCACCGAGTTGTCGTAGATCGCGTTCAAGATTTCGGTCATCTTGTCGACGGCCAACCAACGCTTGTACGACTTCTCGATTTCCGGCCGACCGTGGACGACCACCCAGGCCCGATTCCACTGGTGATCGAACCCGATGACCCAGTCGTACATCCCGAGGCAATAGCGTGGCCCGGCAAACTCGTCGTGCTTTGGCGTCGCCACACTCGGTTCGGTTTCGATGTTCAAATCGTAGCCGAGAACGAACGCCAACCCGCCCTGGAAAGGTGGCAATCCCGGCACCGTCGGCCGCGGCGGCGCCACGATATGCCGGGTGAGATTTTCGAACGTGGTGCCTTCGCCGAAGCGTTCTTCTTCGACGCACTCCCATTCGTACGGCTCGGCCATGATGTACGAATAGCGGCCGTGCGGCAGGGTCGAATCGGCGCTGTCGAGCATCAACAAATGTGGTAAGTGCGACAGCTTCCGAGCCACGTCCCACGGGTCGGGCATGGGCGAAAGCTCTTGGTACAGTGGCAGTGGGGCGATGAACGATGCCGATTTCTTCATGCGGGCATTATAGAAATAGCGCCGCCGGCTTCGACTCCGGTATAATTCCAACAACTCCGGGAGTGCCCAGTATGTTCCGAATCGCGTGCTTCGTCTCCGTGCTTTTGACAGGTTTGGCGAATGCCATCGAGCCGACGGCGGTGACTGCCTTCCCCGACCTCACCTACGCCACCCTGGGCGACGACAAACTGAAACTCGATTTGGTGGTTCCGAGCACTCCGGGGCCGCACCCGTGCATCGTCTGTTTCCACGGCGGGGCTTGGAAATTTGGTAACCGCAAAGATTTGACCAAGCCGACGCTCTTTGCCCCGGGCGGCAAGGAGCTGGAAGCCGAGTACAGCCTGCTCGAAACACTGGCTCGGAAAGGCTACGCCGCCGCCAGTGTCTCCTACCGGCTGGCACCCAAAAGTAAATTCCCCGCACAAATTGAAGACTCTAAAACCGCCGTCCGTTTCCTGCGGACGAATGCCAAGAAGTACGACCTCGACGGGGAGCGGTTTGGCTCCCTCGGATTTTCAGCCGGTGGCCACCTCGCGGCGCTCGTGGGAGTGACCGATACCGAAGCGGGATTCGATGGTAAACTTTACCCGGACGTCTCGAGTCGGGTTCAAGTGGTCATCGACTATTTCGGGCCGACGCAACTCTCTCTCTACTCCGAAACGCCCGCTGTCGAAGACTATTTCATGGTGCCACTGCTGGGTAAAGAATGCCGCACCGATCCGAAGTTGTACGCCAAGGCTTCGCCGATCGAATACGTCTGCAAGTCTTCCCCGCCGACACTGTTGATCCACGGCAATGCCGACTGGATCGTGCCGATCATCCACTCGGAACGGTTCTTCGACAAGTTGAAAGCGAATGGGGTCAAGACGGAATTCGTAACCATGAAAGGCAAAGGCCACGGCTGGACGGGCGATGCTGCGGAAGAGTCGTCCAAAGCCGCGGTGAAATTCCTCGATGAACATCTCAAGAAGACGGTGCCGAAGTGATCCACGTTGGCACCACGAAAACAGCTCTTCCAAGTGAAACAAAACAGAGGCCAGCAGTCGTTTTCCTTGCCGCGCTGTTTCTTGTCCCTCTGATTTGGCACGGTTGCCATAAGGATGATGTCGATCACGAGCCGGCGTTCATTCTGCTGCCGCAACCGCCAGTTTCGGAACTCCCGCCCGTACCCGCCGAGTCGATTGCGCCGCATCGACGATGAAAATGAGCACCGCAATCCAGACGCAGATGATCGCGGCCCAACGCTCGGGCGGCATCGGTTCGCCGATGAAATAGACCGCGAGGAAAAACTGCACCGTGGGTGAGATGAACTGGATGAACGCTTGTGTGAGCAACGGAATTCGCCGGATGCTGAGCGTGTAGGTCAACAGGGGCACGACGGTGCAGACGCCGCCGAACATCAGCAGACCATTCGTGTTCCAATTCTGACCAAAGGCCGATTGGTCGTTGTTCGCCTGGTACAGTAAAAATCCGACCGATGGAACGAGCAGTAGCAACGTTTCCACGGTCAACCCCGTCAGGCTGTCCACGGCGACCATTTTTCGAACCAAGCCATAGAGACCGAACGACACGGGCAAAGCCACGGCCAACCCGGTGAAGCCACCATCGAACGCAAACGGGATGGCGACCCCGATGGCGATGAGCGCGAGTGCGGGGTAGTGCGCCGGTCGGAGCCGCTCACCGAGAAAGATCGTGGCGAGCAGCGCATTCACCAGCGGCAGCATGTAGTATCCGAGGCTCGCTTCGGCTATCTGGTGCGTGACGCTCGCATGGATGTACAGCAACCAATTCACAGACAGCAGGCTCGCACTCAGCAAGAGTGTCAGCAGCAAGCGGCGGTCGAGCAGCACCGCCGTGAACTTCGCCCAGCCACCCGCCGACAGGGCGACGAGCGCGAGCACGATCGGGAACGACCAGACGATGCGATGGGCGAGAATTTCACCGGGGTAAACGTCTTCGACTTGATGGAAGTAAAGGGGAATGAGTCCCCAGACTGTGTAGGCGATCAACCCGTAGATCAAGCCGGTTCGGAACTGCGAGCGCGCTGCGTCCACTAAAAACTACTCCTAAAACGGAACCGGTTACGATTCACGAACCCACGGACGCACCGCGACCCAAATCGCCCAGGCACGGGCCGAGACACCACCCGCATCGGCGGCGAGACGGCGGGCAACTTTCAAGAACCAGCGTGCGGCCCCGATCGGCACCTCGCCGGGCGGGCACGCCCCAGCGGCGGCTTTCAAGACTTCGCGGGCTTCCCGGAACGCCTTCGTTTTCTCCTCCGGAGCCGCTTGCTGCACCATCACGAGCGATTCGGCCATGGCCAGTAGCAACTTCGTGGTGTCGGGCAGCCCGAGCGGATCGATGTCGTCGATGAACGCACTCGCCGCTTCGGTATTCCCCCGCGTCGCCTCGCCGATCGCGAGCCACGCACTCATGTCGGGTGGGAGATCGTCGGTATCCAGCTCGTGGGCCGCACGGAGCGTCGCTTCCGCTTCGACGTCTTGTCCCAACGCGCGGTGAGCATCGGCGAGGGCCCGCAGCATCCACGCGTCGCACTCGGCCCGTTTCGACCAATCTTGAAGCCAGGCTATCGCCAGTTTGTGTTGCTTCGCCTGGGTCAATGCTGCGCCGGCCCGTGCCCAGCCGTCATCGGTCTCGCGGAGCAAATCGGAGAACCGCTGAACGGTCGCTGTGGCGGTCTCGGGTTGCCCGAGTGCCGTCAACCCACTCGCCAGCACAAGGGCCGCCTCGCGTGCTGCATCGGGGTTCCGCCCGACGATTTCTTTCAGCCGGTCACTCACCTTCCAGGGTTGACCCGCGGCGAGTAGCCGTTCCGCCCAGACTCCCGCTGCACCCGCGGACGTACCGGGTCGATCGAGGGCTTTGGACAATTCGTCGTCGATTTCCGCGGCCCAGCCTTGTTCGTCGAACTCCCGAGAGGAATCGCGGACGAGTGCCTTCGAGATACTCTCGTCTTCGATCAGATTCCTCATCAGCGACCGCGCTTCGGAGAGATTCCGTTGCCGGACGGCTAGCTGCACCGCCCGCAATTTCAGCAATGGGCCATCGGCATGCTCACGCAAAGTGGCGAGTGTCCGCTCGGCACCCCCCAAGTCGTCCGTCGCCAACTGTTCGGACATCAGTTGATGGCCGGCGGCCCCGAAATTCGGATCGAGTTGGAAGGCTTGTTCGTAGTCGTCGCGGGCGCCGCGGTGGTCGCCTTGAATGCGTTTGGCTTCGCCGCGTATGCCATACGCATAAGGATCACCCGGCGCCAGCCGCACAAGGTTGTTGGCCGCCTCCAGGCACTCTTTGTGCTGCCCGAGATCATCGTGCCAATGTGCCAACTGACGCCAGCCCCAAGTGTAATCGGGGTCTTCCTTCAAGCATTCGCCGATCAATTCGATGGCCTTTTCGCGGTCGCCGCGCTGGGCTTCGATCCAGGCGAGCCGCCCGCGTAGGGTCAGCGGCATCGGCTGCAATTGCTCGGCTTCGCAGGCCGCGCGGGCTTCGTCGTACTTCCCGGCCCGAGCCAGTTGCTCGGCCTTGCGATCGTGGGCCGGCAGGAAGTTCGGATACTCGCGGATCGCCGCATCGCATGCCGCCACGCGGTCTTCAATCGTCTCGGTTTCCGCGGCGGGCGTGTCGAGCCAAAAAATCGCGGCCCACGGGTTGAACGCTTCACCGCTCCGCCACGCCGACGCCAACGTTTCCACGGCGATATCTTCCCAACCGCCCCGCCGCATTTCGGCCATGGCCATTTGCAGCAGTGTCGGCGACCCTTCCCCGGCCGTGAAGGCGATATCCCGGAAGGTGCGTTCTCCGAGCGTTTGGTCGTTGGTGCGCACGGCGTACACCAACTGCTTGATCAACCCTTCGGGGCCGGCCATGTGCTCTTGCAACACGGCGAGCGCCGTCCGCGCTTCCTTGAGTTCACCATCGGCGAGGCACGCGTCGAAGAGGATCGCCGCCGCGGGGGAGTACCCGGGGTGCAATCGCAGCGCTTCCCGCAGATCTTCTTTACCCTCTTCGCGTTGGCCGTTGAGCAGCTTCGCTTCGCCGCGCATCGTCAACGGCGTCGGATGCTCGGGCCGCAAACGGCACATCTCATCGGCGGCTTCCCGGTACGCTTCGGCTTTGCCGGTGTCGTTGAACCACTCCGCGAGTTGTTGCCAGCCCCAGTAGTAGCCGGGATCGATGGAGACGAGCGCCTGCATCATCGGGACGGCCGCACCGTAGTTACCCCGGCGAGCTTCGACCCAAGCGGCACGCCCTTGCAATACCAAGGGCAAATTGTCGAGCAGAGCCGCGGGCTGCAACGTGGCGAGTGCTTCGTCGAATCGGCCCACATCGGCGAGCCGCTCGGCTTTCAGGTCGTACGGTTCGGAGTTGGTCGGTTCGAGTTCCGCGGCACGATCCAAAACAGCGAGCGCTTCCGGAGTTTGGTCGTACTTGTTCAGAAACCGGGCGAGCTTCAAAAACACCCGCGGGTCACCGGCGCGATCCTCCGCGAGTTCGCGGGCCAACGTGAGCGCCGCATTCGGACGCTCCACGCGGTCGCCCCAATTGGATACGGCCCCCCAAGCCCAGTCGTAACCCGGCTCGTGCCGCACCGCCCGCTCGGCCGCTTTCAACGCTTCTTCGCCGCGATCCGATTCCCAGAGTTGCTCCGCGAGAAACCCATGGGCCAGCGGATCGAGCACCGCCTTGAATAAGTTGGTTTCGAGAACCGCCAGCGCCTCGTCGCGCTCCTCCGCTTCCACGAGGGCATCGGCCAAATCCTTGGCGGGCGGCGTCCAGCCGGGCGCTCCCTTCACCGCTTGTCGCAATGCCTCGATGCGGTCTTCCGTCGCTCCGGTGCGCCCGCACGCTTCCGCGAGATCCATCCAGAGCCGCGACAGCAGCGGAAATCGTGCCGTGGCGTCCTTCGCCAATGCGGTCGCCTCCGCCTCGCGGTGCATCATGATGAGCTGTTCGATCACGATCGACCAGGCCTGCCAAAGGTCGGGGCGCTCGTCTAAAAAGCGTTCCAGTTCCGCGAACAATTCCTCTTGTTGTTCCGGATCTTCGATCATCGGCAGTGCTTGATCGCGGTACGCCAACAACCCGTCGCCGTTGGTCGGCTGATGGTGGAGTTGATCCGCGATGAAACGCAGTGCCGCTTTCTTCTCTTTGACACCGCGCGAAGTCCGCACGAGTTCGACGATGGCCAACTCATGATCGATGTTTTTCGCCAATCCCTCGCGGAAAATTTCGCACGCCTCGTCGGCGCGGTCAGCGCGGCGGGTGACATTGGCCAGCACCGCATAATGCGACGGATGCTCCGGCTCGTACTCGCCCGCTCGGTGCGCGGCGGCGAGTGCCAGCTCAATTTCGCGGCGTTCGCCATGCAACAAAGCCAACTGCCGATAGGCCCAGGCATCGCGCGGGCAGACGTCCAGAAGATCGTCGATAGCCCGCTTCGCCGAATGGTCGGTCTCCCCGGTCAGCCATTCCGCACGCAGCTTCAGCAGGGGGTAGAAGTAAGGGAATCGCTGGCAGCGCTCCGTCAGGTAATTCCGTGCTGCGGTCTTCCCTTCGGTGTCCGACAACAACCCGACAATGAGCCGATGAACTTCGGGATTCAGCGGATCGTGGACGTCGTATTCGCGCAGATCGAGAAGCGCGGCCCGGTAGCTCGGCTTCGTCCGGTTCATCCGCGCGGACGACTTGAGCCAGAGTCCGTTCGGGGCACCGGGACGCGCCGCAGCGAGTTCCAGTTCGGCTTCGGCAAATTGACCGAGGTTGGCCAACTGTTCGGCACGGAAGATCCGCAGCTCCGCCAGGATCGCTTTCGGGTTCCCTTCGTCCACGTCGGCACCGGCAACCGGTTCATGTGCCAGCAGCTTCTCGATGGCTTTGTCCAATGCGGTGCGGGCGAACTCGGGTTCGCCCCGTTCTAACAACGCCAGATGCAGCGACCGCACGGCAGCCGCCGAAGGAATCTCCGCCCGAGTCGCCCGGCGCTGGAGCAATCGCACCGCTTCCGAGATCTGCCCGGTGGCGCGCGATACCCGCAAATAGGCTTCCGCGAACTGTTCCTCACGCTCATCGAGACAGCAAGCGAACCGGTTCAACTCGACCGCATCGGCGAACCGTTGATGCTCCCACCATTGCGCTCCGAGCAAGAAATAGCCCGCTCCGGCATGCGGGCGAATCCGGAGCGAGTGCCGCAACAGTCGCCCGGCTTCCTTTTGCTCGTTCGGGTCGGACAGCAATACTTGCGCAAGCGATTGAACCAAAATGGGATCGGCTTCGGCGCGGCTCCCTTCGACCCGCAAAAAGTCGGTGCGCTCGGTGACCAAACCGAGTTCGCGGAGGGCGTTGGCTTTCACCATCGCGAAGGTCGGCTCGTGCGGGAAGTCGAGCAACAACCGCTCGATGGCTTCGAGGAGCAGCACGGGGTGCTGCGTCACCTTGGCCCAAGCCAATTGGGCGATCTTGGCCCATCGGCTCTCGGGGAAATCGCGGAGGATCCCCTCCAGTTCCGCTTTGGCCTGTTCCGAACGATGATCGGCGAACGACGTCTGCATTCGATGCAAGGCGTCCAGTTCCTCGGACTCGGGAAAGTCAATCCCGTCGAGTTCTGCAGCTTCCGCCGGTGGCACGGCCACCAAGCAGCGCGGGCCGGTCGAGAGGAACCGTTTGCAGAGAGCCGCCAGCGGCGCTTCGACAGGCTTGCGTTCGAGTGTCTCCGCGAAAAAGAGCGAGCCGCGGGTGTCGTCCGCACCGATCACGAGCCGCGTCTGACCGTACCCTGTTTCCACCAACGTGAGTTGAAATGGAATTTCCCGCCCGATCAATTCATTCACGACCTCGGGCGTCAACGTGAACTCGCGGGTGTGCCAGCCGATTTGCTCATAGCGCCGTCGCTCGGCGGAATCGGGAACACCATCCAGGCCACCCGTCGGTTCGGCCGGAGGCAGCTCCAGTGGACAATTCCAGTGCCGGCTCAGGAGTTCGGCGACGGTTGGCGGTGTTCGCTCGTAGCTGAGGTCGATTGGCAAGATCACCCGAGTCGCTTCGGTCGGGGCCTGTTCTTTCAACCGTTCCGCGAATGCCGGGTAGAACGACTCGGTGTCATCTTGAACGAGCCGGGCCTGCTTCTCGGCTTCGGGCATCTCACCCAGGAAATACGCCACGTCGGCCCGTCGCGCCGCGAGCCAGTCGCGCAAGCTTGGTTCGAGAATCGGAGAGAGTTCCTCGTAGCGATCCACACTGTTGCGGACGTCGGCCGTGCGCCCCAAGTCGAGTTGCACCGCCGCGAGTTGGGCCATCACCAAGGCACTTTCGAGGTGCCCCGAGGCTTCCGTCAGAAACTCGCAGGCTTCGACGGATTGGCCCTGACGAATCAGCAAATGCCCCACGGCTTGGACACCGGGCCGGAACCACTTTTGCAAGTCGAGCGATTGCCGGGCCGAGACGAGGGCCTCGTCGAACTTCTCCTGAAATTCGAACACGCTGCAGCGCTCGACGAAATGCCAGGGGCGGTTCGGAGCCATCGCCTCGGATTGCCCCAGAAACTTTTCGGCCCTGTCGAAATCCCGCAGCCGGGCCGAGGTGAAGGCTTGGAGTGCCAGCCAGTCGCCGCGCAGTTCGGGGGAGGCTTCGTCCCAATCGGTGTGATCGCGCTGAAACTGCCAACCTGCGAACGGGCCAAAATGCTCCAGTCGGTAGCGGGCATGGTAGTAAACCGCTTCCGGGTAGGCCGGACTTTCGCGGTAAGCGAGGATGTGCAACTGCCGTCCGAGCCGGGGTGCCCCGAGCTGCATCGCCAGGCGACCGGCGATCAGCCGTGCCGCCGGCCCCGCCCAGCCACGCAGGGGCCCGAAGGCCAGGCCGTGGTCGTAGGCCGCCCGGTACCGCCCCTGCAAGTAGAGCTGTTTGATGATGCCGATGTCGGCGGACGCGATGTCCACGGCGATGGTCGGGGTCGATTCCCGCAGCACGGTGCGTCCTTCGGAGGCGGGTCGGGAGTCGGAAGAAAAGGCAGCAATGGTCATGCGGGCGGGTCACTCGGGGGCATCACATTCGCCAAGTGTCCGACCTGCCCGAGGATGTTCCCCAACTGGGCCAGTCGCACACCGTATTTATCGAGAAACTCGGCCAGGGCGAATTCGGATTCGAGTTCGACCGCATCTTCCCCGGTCAAGCGATCCGTCACTTCTTGAAGGAGCTCAAAGAATGCCCGCTCGACGCGGGGAAGGACGCTCTTGCACTGACCGGGCAACGTCGGAAATTCGCCCGACCAACGATTGTAGAAGTTCTGCCAACGCGTTTTCTCATCCGTTGCCGCCGCTTTGGCCCGCATCAACGCGATTTGTTCACGCTGGAGTTCCACCATCTGCCGTAGAAGTTCGGTCGATTCACCGGAACCGATGGAAGAATTCGGGACATCCGGCAAGCGCAGCATTGGCGACGAGACAATGATCGAAGCGTCCATCGGTCGGTACTCGTCGGGCCGGGCAAACGTATTCCGACATTATACGGCCCGTGCCGACAACAGTATCCAGTGGACGATTTGAGGTACCGCACCGTACATGAAGCGAGCCGGCCCACCCGCGTGGCCGGCTCGTGAATCCGTCCGTGAAATCTATCCTTGCACCGGCATGCACACTTGCTCCAACAGCTTCTCGGCTTTCTCTTGAATCAAGTCGGCGAGGTTCGGCACCGGCGCCCCGGTCGGCAGCGATTCGCGGATCGCACTCAACCAACGGGGGAAACTATACAGTTGGGCGTAACCATCGAGCGACATCGCCTCTAAGCGGGCGTGCTGACCGTTCCGCTCGGCGTCGTTCCAGAGCTGTTTGCTCTTACCGGTCATGTTCAGGTCGTCTTCGGGTCGCAGCAAAATCAAGTGATCGATGACCTGCGGTTGCACGTCCATCACCCCGAGCTTGATTTCCAAATCCTTCGGTTTGCCGGCTCCTCGGGCGAGGAACAATCCGACGCCGACTTTCCACGGCTGGCCATCTTTGCAGGCCCAGTGGGCCAAGCTGACGACGCCGTAGGTCGGGTGTTCGCCGAACGGCCATTCCGGCACGACATGCTGCAAGCGCCAAGGCCCGACTTTCACGCCGTGCTCGTGGCAAGTGCTGAGGAACGTACCGAGGGCCGCTTGCAGTTCTCGGGTCGCTCCGGTGAGCGAACCTTCCGGTTCGAGTTTGCGCTTCGCCGCCCGGTACTCTTGATCCCACAATTCGGCCATGCCCGCTTCTGTTAGCATCGATGGCTTATTCGGCTCGAACGGCGTTGCCGGGGCGATACTCACAAGGTCATCCGGCGTCGCAAATGAGAACGACTGTTCCGGTGGGCGACTGAGTTCCTGAATGATTTCTTCCAACGAGTCATTCGGGTTGGATTCGATCACGTCGATGTTTTTGACCGTGACGCCCGACGCGTAATTCTCCGGCTCTTTCCCGAGCAACGCATCGATCCGGTTCTGTTTGTCGTTGGCAGTCATCACCGACGAGTCCGCGTCGGCGTGCGGGCCGAACTCCACAGTCGCGGCCGCCGGAGTCAGCGGGAATTCGCCGAAATCCATCAGGCGGTTCGTCGGTTTCCCGTCCGAAACAGCCGCTTCCGCATAGGGCGTGCGAGTCTCTTCCGGCCCGTAAATGATGTGGTCGAATAGATGGCGGAACTGCTGGAGCATATCCCGGAGCGTCGGTTCGGTGCGGGCGATCCGCTGAATCTGCTCTTCGGTGAACGGGTGCAACTCGGGCAACCCTCCACCGGGCACTTCATCGAGCACCGGCCGCAACCGTGCTTCGACCACTTGCTTCACGAGGTCGGCGGCGGGGGATTCCAACCGCAACGTCTTCACGGTGCCGAACTTTGGCACGTGAACCGGGTTGTTGAGACGATCTTGAATGTAGCCGTCGAGGCTCGGCACGAAGCGATTCCACAATCCGCGTTCCGCGAAGATCAAAATGCACAAGCCGTCGATCTGGTGCATCACCTGCACGATCCCCGCGAAGAACGCCTCGGCGATCTTGTGCGCGTCGTCGCTCCGGCGCGCCAGTAACAAATCTTCGAGTTGATCGAACGCCATCACCACGGGGATCTTCAAGCTTCGGAAGACGTCCGTGAGCACCTTCAACTGGGCCAGCACCAAATCTTGTCGCGTCGGTCGCACTTTGAAGTCGAGTTCGGCAAAACCGTAGGTTAGGAAGCTGGCGAGTTCGGATTCATCGCCGAGCAGCGTCGCCTTGGCGAACCCCTGTAAAATGCTGCGACGCATGAGGCCGGCGGTGTTGTGCGCTTCGGTCTTTTGAATGTGGGCGACACACAATTCGTACGCGCTCGTCGGGGTCAGCCCCGCATCGTGGAGTGCTTGGCCCAACGGCATGGGCACCCGCGCGAAGTTGGCATAACCCGACAGATTCTCCACGAGCCACTCGGCCCGCTCCGTGGCTTGGCTACCACCCAATCCCAACCGCTTGCCCCAACGGCCGAGCCCGGGCGGCGGGAAGAGGTCGAGTTTCTGCGTCGGGGTCAGATCGCGTAGCGCCAACCCGAGTTGCCGGCGGACGAGTTGATCGCCGACGTACTCCATCGGCCGCACGCCCTTCTGCTTCCCACCGCCGAGCAACGTGTCGATGATCTGGAAGAGCAAGTATTCCAGAAAGTCGGTGTCCTTCTGATAAATCCCCGGTGTGACCAACAGTTGCCACTGGCCACCGGTGCCGTGCTTGATGCTGTGCAGCAAGTGCGTCTTCCCGGCCCCTTTATTCCCCAGAATCGGCACGACTTCGCTGTGTGTCATCGGGTCGTAACGGTAGAGGTCGATGATGGCGTGCAGAAGATCGCGCTCGGCCGCGAAGAGTTCCGAAACGTGGTACCGGGCGCAGACTTCATCGTCCGGGTTGCGCGCGAAGTAATTGCGAAAGGGGTTGCCGGCGCGTTTCAAGAACTCGCGTGCCTTCTCGGCGACGGGTCGCTCGGTGGTCGCGCGGGTGGCGGTGGTCGTCATCGGTGTGGCCTCCATGCCTACGGGGATCGTCGTGAATCTGAATCAATTACCGCGCATTGGCGTAGTACCCGACCTCGTGCCCGATCATCAAGGCGAAGGCGGGTTCGGGTAACGTGTACAGTGGGCCGGTGTACGGGTGGACATAAATCCGGCGGTCCACATGCAACTGTCGCAGCGCATCGTGAAACAGGCCAATCGTCGGGGCGGGATCGAGCGTGCTGAGGCTGCGGTACAACTCCGGCAGGGGGCAATCGCGGGTGACGCCGCCACGCGATGCCCAATCCGCGAGCCGAGTCACCAGCCGCTCCGCCACTTCGTTCACGTCCCAGACGGGTGGCATCAGCGCGACATTTCCGCCGCGATCCCAGGCGGGCACTTCCACCGGCACCGGGAGACGACTCAACGCCACTTGCGGAAGCACCGACTGAATGCGCTCGTTCATCCCGACCAAACTCGTGGCCATCCGATCGACGGATTTCAGGAGCGTCTGCACTTCGCCGCGTCGTTCTTCCAGTACACGCACGAAATCTTCGAGCACCTGCTTCGGGGACGCTTGCTCCATCAAATACGCCAACCCTTTCGGCGATGTCGTGCAGTATTCGGCGCTGCCTTTGCCTTGCGGAGCCGTCCGCAGGATTGTCAGCAGGCCATCGTCGAGTGCTTTTTTCGCGGCGGGTTTCGATGCGGCCGTCGCCGGGAATAAGCCCGCTTCGGCTTTGGTGGCCAACAGTGCGCACCCTTCCGGGTAGGCCGCAGCCCGCGACAAGGCATCGAGTATGAGTGGGGTCAGCTTATCGGCCAAGTGTCCGCTTCCGTGCAGCCATGGTGAGATAGGCACCTTAATCGGAATGGGGGTTCGAGTGCAACCCGAAGTGAAAAGTCCAACTCGGGCTTGCCCGGCTTTCCCGAATTGGGTATTCCTCCGCACACGTTTGAATTGCACTCGTCGCCGAGGGAATCAGCATGTCCACTGCCAGCACGCCCGCCAAGAAATCGGGATTCGGAGTTTTCAAGGCCGCGTTGGGGGGCTTCGCCGGCCTCGCCACCGGGGTCATCGGCGTCTACGCCACAGCCATCGTGGATAAAGTCGCAAAGCCGGGCAAGCCGATCGCCGACTTTTCGGTGAAGGCCGACGGCATGAATGTGAACGTTCAAAACCGGGCCACGGGACAATCGGGCTGGTGGGATTTCGGCGATGGTTCGTCGCTCGAACCATTCGAGCCAGAAAAGGACGTCGTCCATACCTTCGCCAAGCCGGGCCAC
The DNA here is from genome assembly GCA_043727675.1 of Fimbriiglobus sp. Lineage (GTDB taxonomy): Bacteria > Planctomycetota > Planctomycetia > Gemmatales > Gemmataceae > JALHQU01. Next base: position 8,760 of record JAYSYJ010000074.1, on the reverse strand, counting down.
TACGCGGTGAAGCTCACGGTGCGCAACTTCTTGATGGAAGAAAACGACCGCAGTGTGCCGGTCGATCTCACGGTCGGTACGACCCAAGTCGGCCCCACCATCACCAATTTCAGTCTGGAATCGATCGGCGGCGCGGCCACGGCCCCGGCGATGTTCCGGATGCGCGGCGAAGTCAAGAACGCCGACAGCGTGATCTGGGATCTGGGAGGCGAAAAGATCGAAGTGACCGATTCGCCGGGTGTCTTCGAGAAGCTGTTCGTCATCGAAAACCCAGGCCCGGTTCAAATTCAAATGATCGGGCTGGCGGGGAAAGTTCCCGTCAAAAAGATGTCGGTGGTGAATGTACTCGCACCGGCCAATGGCGCATTCTCGGTGAGCTTGAAAGTGATCGACAGTGGCACGCAAGTGGAACGCAAGGAGTACCCAGAGACGGTCTCGTTGCCGATTCCAGCCAAGGACGCCAAGCCGGTGGAACGCATCTTGAAAGCTCAGCCCGGTTACACCATCGCCGAAGCGAAACTCGGCGCCGTGAAATCGACCGCGATGAAAAACCTCAAGGTTGAAATTGCTGCCGACAAGCAAAGTGCGAAGCTCACCGGCGACTGGGCCAGCACCGGCGACGCGGCGCAAAAAGCCAGTGGCGGGGCAGAAGTCATGGTGCCCGTGATCCTCGTGCAAGAGAAAGCCACGACGACGAGTCGGCCGATGGATTTGTCGGCGGCGTTTTCAGCCGAAGGCGGCTTCGTGATGCAGAACACGGCGAACCCAGTACGCTCCGCAATTCTGCAACTGCCGAGCGTTCCCGCCGGGATGACGAATTCGACCCGCAAATTGCAGTTCGAAATCAACGAGATGTCCAACGGACGCAAAACCGTGATCGGCGTCGTGTCTGACCGGAAACTCCCGCTCAAGGCCAGCATCACCTCGGTGACGACTCGCCAAGGCTACACCATCGAAGTGATGCAACAAGCGAACGGCTCCCTCCGGATCGTCCTCACGCCGCAGCTGAACAAAGCGTAACGGTTTCCGAATGCGTGACAGGGACGCCGACACACTCCGAGTCACGGATATGACTGCGCCACCAAATACTAGCACCACGAAGCCAGTCCGCAGGGGGCACGTTCTGCTTTGGTGTCTGGTGACGCTCGTCGCCTTCGACTACCTCGTCCTCGCGTTCGATTCGACCTGGAAGCGCTATTCGCCCGACGATTACAGTTTGCGGGTCGAAGAATCTGCTCAGCATCCGCACGACATCGTGTTTGCGGGTGGTTCGCCGATTGCCGAAGGGGTTGATCCGGAAATCCTCGGTTCGATCTCGTGGCACACATTCGAGATCGGCGATTACTACAACCTCGGTCTCTCCGGTGGCACCACCTCCGATATTTACTTCGGTGTGAAACACGCTTGCGCGGTGCCGCCGAAAGTGCTGGTCTACGGAATCACGGCGAGCGATTTGAACGATAGCCGGCACGAACCGCACGGCGTTCAATCGTTCATGACCCGGGACGACGTCGCCGATTGGTGCCGCACCCGCCCGGATGCCGCCGAGTGGGCCACGAGGCATTACGCCAAGGGGAAGCTGGCGAAGGCGAGTGCGTTGTACCAGCATCGGTTCGGCATCCGCATGTGGGCCGCGAGTCGGTGCGAAGAACTCGTGCCGGGGTCGTGTCCGGAATCGGCGGCGGAAGCCAATCGCCAGCTCGCCATCGACAGCGCACTGCACCGCGGTACTGGCTACGCACCGACGCAGTGGTTCACTTCGCGGAGTTACGATGACATGAAACGGGGTGGCTGGGTGGCGCCGCCCTTCGACTATTTGGCACGGTACAAAACGGGATCGCATTTGAAATATCTGCACCGGCTACTCGATTGGGCCGAGGAGCGCGACGTCGAAGTGGTGTTGATCGACATGCCGGTGACAGCCGATCTCGAAGCCCGTCACTCCGCCGAGTTCGCCGAATATCGCCGGCACCTCGCCGACGTGAAACGGACACGGGGAGTGACCGTATTGAAAGGGATCGAAGCGGAACTGAACGATGGCCACTTCGCCGATCTCATCCACATGAACCGCGCCGGAACGCTGCAATTTTGCGCTTGGCTCCGCGGTGAACTCGGGCAGTTGGGTGCCCCGCATCAACCGCGTTGGACACCGCGTGGGGCGCAGGCCTGGGCGGAGGCGGCGCGATGATTCTCGCCTCCAAAGCATTCCTGATTTTCCTGCTCGTCGTGCTAGCCGGTTACCACCTGTTGCAGGCACGGCGCTGGAAGTACCTCTGGCTGACGGTGGCGAGTTGGACGTTTTACGCATGGGCCAGCCCCGGTTACTTGTGGGTGATTCTGCTCCTCACCGCCATCGACTATTTCGCGGCATTGCGAATTGAAGCCAGCACGGACGATCGGGTGCGCCGACACTGGCTCGTCCTCAGTATCGTTTCGAATTTAAGTTTGCTGGCGGCATTTAAATACACGGCGTTCGCGTTTGACAACGGTTTAGCACTGGCCGGGTGGGCCGGCTTCGCCACCGGAGATCGGACGTGGGAGATCCTGCTGCCGTTGGGAATCAGTTTCCACACGTTTCAGGGGATCAGCTACACCGTGGACGTTTACCGCCGGAAGATTTCGGCCGTGACGACATTCGTCGACTACGCCTTGTTCGTCTCGTTCTTTCCACAACTCGCAGCGGGGCCCATCGTCCGTGCGGTCGAGTTCCTGCCACAAATGCAGGAGCCACCGAAGGTCGGCTGGGCCGAGATCGAACTCGGATTCCGACTCGTTGCCATCGGCGTGTTGAAGAAATTCTTCATCGCCGATCAACTGCACGATCTCTTCGTGGAGCCGGTATTTCAAAACCCGATTGCGTATTCACCAGACATTCAACGTTGGGCCACGGTCGCGTGGGCGGTGCAAATCTACTGCGATTTCAGCGGCTATACCGATATGGCCCTCGGGTTGGCCAAGTGGTTCGGGTTCACGTTGCCGCCAAACTTCCATTTGCCCTACTTGGCGACGAACATCGGCGACTTCTGGCGCCGCTGGCACATTTCGTTGTCGTCGTGGCTGCGCGATTACCTCTATTTCCCGCTCGGTGGCAGTCGTGGGAGTGCGTTGCGAACGTACTTCAACTTGATGCTACTCTTCGTGCTGTGCGGGTTGTGGCACGGCGCCGCCTGGCACTGGTTGGCATACGGGGCTTACAATGGCCTGCTGATGGGATTGCACCGTGCCTTCGACCGCAGATTCGCAACGGCCACATGGCGGAAACATTCGGCGTGGATCGCCTTCGCCTGGCTGGCGACCGCCTACCAATTGCTTTTCGGATTGATTCTGATTCGCATGAACAGTTGGGAATCGGGCCTGCAACTGCAAGCGTCGCTGTTAGGATTGGGATCGAGCAGTGGAACCGCCACTATGAACCACGTGCCGTTGCCCGTCGTCTGTCTCATGCTCGCGGGGTTGGCCGGCCACTTCGGCGCGATTCTCCCCGGATTCACGGCCTGGTTGCAACGACCGCACCGCTTGCAGAATGCGGCACTCGGCGCTGGTTATGCCACCTCGGTGGTCTTCATGCTGGTGTTTGGCCCCGGTGTTTCCAAGAGTTTCATTTACATCGCATTTTGACTGTGGGAAGAGTTCGCATGAATCGCTTCCGCTGGGTGATCCTCGTCGTGCTCATCTGCCTGCCGGTGGCGTTTCTCGCCCTCGATTGGCGCTTGCCCGGGTTCCGAGAGATCCCATCCGTGGCCAGGCCGCTACCCGTTCCGTCGGGCGATCAAGAGATGGCTTGGCTCCACACAACCACCAACAACACCACTTGGGAACGGTTCGTCTCGGGATGGGTTCGCGTGCAAAAGGTCATGCCGGAAATCGAGGTGGACACGTCGAAAGCGTTCCTCGATTCGACGACGGCCGTCCCCGAGATCATCATCGGGATGCGTGGCCGCGAGGCCCACTTGCATATCCGCTGGTACAAACTGCAAAACGACATCACGGCGATGGATTGGGTGAAAGCGTTGGCGGCCCGCGAACAGGCCCCGCTCGCCGTCATCGGCGGTGGCTCGAGTGACCGCGCCGTCGATTTGGCTCGGGCCATGGATGCGCAGCGCGAGTGGAAAGGGGATCGCCCGGCGCTGTTCATCACCACGGCCACCGCGGATTGCGTCGCCGATCTCGATTCCGTGGATGGTGCTCAGCCCCGGCTCGTCGATATTTACGACGACCGCTCGTTCCGGTTCTGTTTCACCAACCGCCAGATGGCCGATGCGGTTCTCGATTTCGTGGATCGCACGGATGACCTCCGGCCCATCGTCTTCGAACTGGAAAGTCTGCAAGCAATCGCGTCGACCCTGGTTGCGCTCCCGAAACCTTGGCGCTATCGGCCACACGTCTTTTCGGTGCAGTGGAACGACGACCCGTACTCCACCGACTTGCACGAGCAGTTCCAGAAGTCGCTCTTGGCTCAAGTCGAAGCGCGCGATGGCAACCAAACGGCATTCCAACTCTCCCGCTTCGATATCCCGTTTAGCGTCGGCGGATTCGTCCGGCCCAATCGGCACGAAGATGAAACGGCGAAGGCCATCGCCGGCGAACTTCGCAACATCCCCGCCCAACGTTCGCTGCTCGTCCTCCCAGCCGTGACGCTACCCGCTCGACGGCTTTTGCGAGCGATCATCGAACGCACTCCGCAACTTTCCAAACGGCTCATCGTCGTCACGGGCGATGGGATCCCGGTAAATGCGATCCTGCGCGACAGCGAATTTGCCTGGCGTGCCGGTGGTCTGCCTGTGCCGCTCGTTTTGTTCACGCACAACAACCCCATCGGCTGGGATGATCCGACGCTGCCGTCGAGTGCCCCGACCGGCAATTCGTTCCTGCCGCCCAACAGTACCGAAGAGGCCATGCACTTCGCCGAGATGGGCCGGGTGATCGCCACGGCCTGCTTCCCGCGCCCGGGCGAGACGGGTATGCCGACGTTGGAGGGTGGCCTCGTGACTCAAGGGGACGACCTGATCGCCCGGTTGCACGCCCAACGACCCGCTTTTTTCGACGGTAATGGTGAACGCCTCGGCGGTACCGGGGAACACGTGGAAGTTCTCATGCCCCGTGACGATGCGGACCCGGTCGGCGGGGCCGCACAATTATCGGTCTGGCGACGGGAATCGGACAAGTCTTGGCGGAGCATCGGCCAGCTCCCCGTGATTCCGCGCGATTGGGTTCCAGGTTCCAATTCCCCATGAATTCTCGAAGATTATCGGCTCTTCTTTGGGGGAACGTCGGCAACTACGTGGTGGGGTTGGCCCCGTTTGTCGTCGTTTGGATGATCCTCGTTGGCTGGCTGGCGAGCTTGCTGTATTCGCGCGCCAGTTGGTCTGAAGAATCGGACGAAGCCATCGTCCGCGAGTGGCTCGACGAAACCCGGCCTTTCCGCAAAACGCTTTTGGAACTGATTCGAGAATATCTCTACCTTCAAGAGGAAGCTCGAGCCGGTCGCGCTTTACCGGCCGACGTCGTGACTAAGCGGGCCGAGATCGATGAGCAACTGCGGGCGCTCACCGAACCGACGCGGGCTTACGAAAACAAGCTGCCGGGGTTCCCGATCTTATTCCGACTGGGCGTCGTGATCCCGAGCGAAGCGGGCGAGACCGAACAAATCGTCTGGACGAATCCCCTGCCCCGACCTCTGTCGGGTTCCAACTCACGGGTGCGGACACTGCGCTATTCCCCGGCGAATCTTTACGGGCAACCGGTGTTCGTCGAATGCGAATATCAACTGCACGCATTCAACAAACTCCAACGGCGCGAACAAGATCGCCGCCGCGAATCGCTGGTGGCCGGAGCGGTGTTGATCGCGGCCATGCTCCTCGCCGTCGTCTTCGTGGTGCGGTTCGTCCGGCACGAACTGGCCCGTGAAACGCAGCAGTTGAAGGTGCTGGCCGCCGCCGAGCACCAAGAGCGCGAACTGTTGGAAACGCGATTGCAGCAGCAGCAAACCGAGCGCGCGAACGAAGTGCTCGATCGCCGGGCGGAGCAGGCCGAAAAAGCCGCGCTCGAATTGAAATCGCAGATTTACGCCAGCATCGGCATCATGGCCGGGAGCTATGCGCACAACATCAAAAACCTTTTGGTGCGCCCCAACGACTTACTCCGGCGCTGTCTCGATGCCGAAGGTTTGACCGCCCCGCAAACGGGGATGTTGAACGAAGTGCAGTCGACACTCGGCACGGTGACGGATCGTTTGCAAGAGATCCTCCGCACCGTGCGGCGCGACCCCAATGAGTCGAGCCTAGCCCGGATCGACCTCGTCCAGTTCGTGTCCACGCTCGCCCAAACGTGGTTCGACGTCGGCCGAGACAAATGGAAACTACAGATTGAAACGGCGTTGCCTTCTGCGGCCATCTGGATCGAAGCGGATTATTCCCACTTGCAACAAGCCTTGGAAAACTTGGTATTCAACGCCCGCGATGCCACCTTCGAGATGCGCAACCATCTCCGGGAAGAGGCCCGACGCACCGGCCCGACCGAGCGCAAACAGAAGTTGCTCGAAGCCGCCAGTTGGAAGGGGATGCTGAATCTCCAACTCACTTCCCAACCCGATGCGGTCCTGCTCGAAGTCACCGACAACGGCATCGGGATGACCGAAGAGGTGCGTGCAAGCTGTTTGGAAACGCACTTCAGCACCAAGCGCGACAATGCCCTCTACGAAGGACATTCCGCCGGCATGGGCCTCGGTCTGTCGTTCGTCGCCATGGTGTTGGAACACCACGCCGCCGAGTTCACCATCGAGTCGGCCCCACTCCGTGGCACGACGTTTCGGATTCGCTTCCGGTCGGCGGTTTGAAATTTGATTTTCAAATTGCTGTTCGTCTCGGTAGAGTCCATGAACTGCTACTCTCCATTCGAGCCCTGTTTCGGAGCCGTTCCCATGGATTTCTTTTCCCGTCGAGAGTTCCTCGACCGCTCGGCCATTCTCGCCGCGGCTTATGCGGCTGGTAGCCAAACGCTTCGAGCCGAGGAACCGGCCGTCGTCAAAACCGGATCGGCGAACGACAAGCTCCGGGTCGCTGTGATCGGTGTGCGGAGCCGGGGGATGGCTCACGTCAACGGCTTCGCGGGGAAGAACAACTGCGAAGTAGTGACCATCTGCGATTGCGACGAAGCCGTGATCCAACCGGCGATGCGCAACGTCGAAAAAGTGCAGAAGGCCGCGGCCAAGTTCGAGCAAGACATCCGCAAAGTGATGGACGACAAATCCATCGACATCGTGAGCATCGCGACGCCGAACCATTGGCATGCCCTCGCGGCGGTCTGGGCCATGCGTGCCGGCAAGCACGTGTATTGCGAAAAACCGGCCACGCACAACGTCCACGAAGGTCGGCTGATGGTGCAAGCGTCCCGCAAGTACAAGAAGCTTTGTCAAGTCGGCACTCAGAGCCGCAGCAATACCGGGATGCGCGACGCGATCGCCTACATTCACGACGGCAAGATTGGCAAAGTCGGCCTCGCCTACGGTACGTGCTACAAATCGCGGAAGAGCATCGGCAAAGTCGAAGTCGCCCAGGAGCCTCCGAAAACCATGGACTACGATCTCTGGTGCGGGCCGGCTCGGGTACTCGCACCGCACCGCAACACCCCATTCGGCACCGTCCACTACGACTGGCATTGGACGTGGGAGTACGGCAACGGCGACTTCGGCAATCAGGGTGTCCACGAAGCCGACAAAGCCCGTTGGGGCCTGAATCTCCCCGGCTTACCGACGAGCGTGGTCAGTCTCGGTGGCCGCTTCGGCTACGTCGACGACGGCGAGACGCCCAATACCCAACTCAACCTGTACGATTTCGGCACCGCCCAAATGCTCTTCGAAGTGCGCGGCCTCGACACCAAAGATTACAAAGGCACCAAGGTCGGCAACATCTGGTTCGGCGACAAGGGTACCGTCGTCTGCCCGAGCTACAGTGGCGGGATGGCGTACGACCTTGACGGCAACAAATTGCAGGAATTCAAGGGCGGTGGCGATCAGCAGCACTTCGACAATTTCGTGAAGGCTGTGCGGAGTGGGAAGCGGTCCGACTTAAATTGCGATGTGGAAGAAGGCCACCTCAGCGCCGCGTTGTGCCACCTGGGCAACATCAGCTACCGCCTCGGAACCCCCTCCACTCTGGCGGACGACATCAAAGTCTTCGATGGCTTCGCGAGTGCGAAAGAGGCCTTCGCGCGGATGAAGTCGCACTTGGCCGACAACAAGGTGGATGCCACGACCGCCAAATGTCTCGTCGGTAAAAAGCTGATCCTCGACCCGAAAACCGAGCGATTCACCGGCACCGATATAACCAAAGCGAACGACATGCTGTTCCGAGAGTACCGCAAAGGCTTCGATATCAGCGAAGCGGTGTGAATCAACCGACGAGCCGGCGCCTGAGCTCGCTGTCCCGGGCGATCCGTTGCAACAAATCGGCCACGCGGAGGCTCGAACTCGTCACCGATTTGTCGAGTTCGTCTTTGCTCCGACCCGTATGCCGGCGAGTCGGGCTAGCACGTCCGCCAACTGGAGCCGGTACCGCTCCCTTCTCGGCTCTGACGACCGCACTCAACGCGTGCGGCTTTCTAACCGCCCCTGGGGTAACACGAACTTCAACAGCAGAATGAAGTGCAATAGCGTGGCGATCATGTCGGCGAGGTGCAGAATGATATGGTAATAGGCTGGCCACTTAATCGCTTGGATCACCGCACCGAATACATAAAACGCGGCGAACAGCACGACGAGGG
>JAYSYJ010000073.1:0-19681 GCA_043727675.1 Fimbriiglobus sp. | reverse complement strand
AAAATAACACCCTCCTTCCATCTTCTTCGAGATCGGTTTTCATGAGCATCCTGATCGATAAAAACACCCGCGTGATCACGCAGGGGATCACCGGTTCGGCAGGGACACTGCACACCGATAAATGCCTGGAATACGGCAGTGCATTCGTCGGCGGCGTGACCCCGAAAAAGGGTGGCACCACTTGGACGGGCAAAGACTCCGGGAAGAGCTTGTCGGTGTTCAACACGGTGGCCGAAGCCGTCGCTAAAACGGGTGCCAACGCCACGATGATCTTCGTGCCACCGGGTGGGGCCGCCGATGCCATTATGGAAGCGGCGGACGCCGGGATCGCGGTGATCATCTGCATCACCGAAGGGATTCCCGTGTTGGACATGGCGAGGGCCAAACGCTTCGTGCAGAGCAAACCGGGTTGCCGGCTGATCGGGCCGAACTGCCCCGGTGTCATCACACCCGGCCAGTGCAAAATCGGGATCATGCCGGGGTACATCCACAAGCCGGTGCCGGCGGGCGGAACGGGAATTGGTGTCATCAGCCGTTCGGGGACGCTGACCTACGAAGCGGTCTTCCAACTCACCGGCATGGGTTTGGGTCAAACCACTTGTGTCGGCATCGGCGGTGATCCGATCATCGGCACGAATCAGATCGACTGCTTGGAGCTGTTCGAGAAAGATCCGCAGACCGAAGCGATCTTGATGATCGGTGAAATCGGGGGTACGGCCGAGGAACTCGCTGCGGCCTATGTGGCGAAGCATGTCACCAAGCCGGTGGCGGCGTTCATCGCCGGGAAAACGGCCCCGGCGGGCCGACGCATGGGCCATGCGGGCGCGATTATCTCGGGTGGCAGTGGCAGCGCCGCCGACAAGATCACGGCACTGGAAAAGGCCGGCATCGTCGTCGCGGCGACCCCGGCCGACTTGGGCACCGCCGTGCAAGAAGCTATCGCCCGGAAGAAAAAGTGATGCCCACGCGGATGGATTCGCGGCGAGCCGCACTGTGGCTCATCGCTTTCACGACCCTGCTCCGGCTGATCTGGGCGGCCGTGCTCGAAACGAGCAACGACGAGAGCTATCACTGGCTTTACACGGTCTACCCAGACCTCAGCTTCTTCGACCATCCGCCGATGACGATGCTCCTGGTGAAGGCCGGCTTACTCCTCTGCGGCGGCTGGGTGCATCCGTTCTCGATCCGCCTCGCGTTCGTGCTCCTCTTCGCCGGTTCTCAGTGGATTCTCTACCGCTGGACGGATCGCTGGTACGGGGCACGGGCGGCACTCGCCGCGTTGCTGGCGCTCAATCTCTCGGGTTATTACACCGCCTTCGCCGGTTCCTTCGCACTGCCGGATGGGCCGTTCCTCTTTTTCGCACTGCTCACCTATTGGCAACTGTGCGAGGCTCTCGTCCGTCCGTCCGAATCGCCGTGGGCCTGGCTGTGGGTTGGTCTCGGCTTCGCCGGGGCAGTGCTGAGCAAGTATCACGCGATCTTCCTGCCCGCTGGGGCTGTGCTGTACATTTTGATCACGCCCGGCCAACGCCGAGTGCTGCGGACACCCGGGCCGTACTTGGCGACGCTCCTCGGGTTCCTCGGTTTTCTGCCGGTGTTGATTTGGAACATCGATCACGATTGGGCGTCGTTCAAATTCCAAGGGGGCCGGGCCAAAAGCGACCCATTGAGCCCGACGCCGCTGTTCCACGAAGGACCGATCAAATGGTTCGTGGGGCCGATCCTCTATTTGCTACCGTGGATCTGGTTCTGGCTCGCCGTGGAGTTGTTGAGGTGCGTCCGCCATTTGGGCCGGCTGGAGCCGATCCACCGCTTGCTGTTCTGCCTCTGCATCACGCCGTTACTCTTCTTCTTGGTTGTGTCGTTGCGTTCGAGAGATGTGCTGTTGCATTGGCCCCTCGTCGGCTTCGTGCCGATGTATCTGCTCGTGGGTGCGAATTGGATTCGGCTGAAGGACAAACACCCAAAAACAGGTCGGGCCTTCCTGATCTTTTGGGTGGTGAGTCTCGTGACGTTACTGGGTTTCATCTTCGCGCAAGCGCGGTTCGGAGTACTCGGTTTCCCGCCACCCGCGAAAGATCCGGCAGCCGATTTGAGCGGTTGGGAATCGGTCGGCGACGAGATTCGCGCCCGCGGCTGGCTCGAGGAAGACAACGTCTTTTTCTTCACGAATCGCTGGTACGACAGCGGTCAACTGGCCTTCGCCATCCGTGGGAAGCGGCCGACGACGTGTTACAATTCGCTCGATGCCCGGGGCTTCGCCTTTTGGTCGCACCCTTACGATTACCTGGGCCGCACGGGGTACTTCGTGGTCGCAGACGAACCGAGTGAAACGATCATCCGACCCGAATTCGAGCGGTTCTTCGAACGGATCGAGAAGCCGGTGGAGTTCCCGATGACGCGGAACGGCAAGCCGTTCCGGATCGTCCGCGTGTACAAGTGCGTGAATCAGATCAAACCTTACCCCGTGTCTTACACCGTGATGCCCCGAGATTGGGAACCGTCTCCCCCGTGATGCTGCGGCTCACTTTTTGAATTTCGGGGGCGGGTTTATACCGTTCCCCGCGGGCTTGGCCGTGGAGATCGTTACCGGTGTCGGCGGTGGGGGGGGCGGCCCGAATGGTTTCAACGAGATGCAGACGCCGATGAACGCCATGTAGAGGACGGACATCAACGCTCCGAGGACGCACATGATCATGCCGGCAACGGCGTTGCCGCGGGCGTCGGAGCGGAGGCCGATGTAGCCGAGAATCAAACCGATGACGCTCATAATGGTCTGGATGAACCCGCCGAATCCGCAGGTTCCAATCGTGAAAAATGAGCCGATGGTGAGGGCGAGAATCCCGAGCACCATCGACGACGTGGCGTAACCAGGCCCGCGGAGCTTCGCCACGTACGAATCGGGGTCGTCATCGCGGTGGTAATCGCTGTAGCCGTCCCAGCGTTTATCGTCCCGCTTCCGACGGCTGATCGCGTCCGGCTTCGGTGCGGGCACGGTGTCCGGCGCTGGTTCCTCGGCGAATTCCGGACAGACGAAGACGCTGGAACAGCCGCCGCACTCGATCTGCTGACCGAGCCACTCGGGTGTGATGTCGAGCAGAGCACCGCAGTGCGGACAACCGATGTTCAAGAGCACGGTGAAACCTCGGGCATCCGGCCGGCCCCGGGGTTGCCCAGGGCTGAGAACTCTCCGTTCTTCGGACCGGAGAGGGTTGACACTTTTCTGCTTCAATGCCCTTCCATGAAGCCGATATGAATCAAGAGCGTGTAGCCGTTGACCGTGAAGAGCAAGCCGACGGCGACGAGGATCAAACTCATCAGAAAGGCCCAGCGCTTTTTCGAGAGCATCGTGACGGACGCCAAGACGATCGCCAGTTGGAGAGCCACTTCTGCGAAATCGAAATAGTGATCTTTTTGCTGGAGCTTGTGCATCTTGTCGAGGATGTCTTTCACTTTGGCTTCGCCGTCGTCTTTGATTTGTTTGGCCTTGGCAGCGAGTTCATCCTTATCGCTCTTCATTCGCTTTTCTTCATCGATGTACTGTGCGAGCAGCTTATCTTTGAAGGCGGGGAACGCGGTCGTCGTGGCCTCTTTCTCGGCTGACAATTGGATCTTTTCGTTTCGGTAGAGCGCTTCGCGCGTCGACTTGGATTGGTACTGCGTCCAGACGTTGAATTCTTCTTGGCGCGCCTTGTTGGACTCGAGCGTCTCATCCGCTTTCACAAGCATCATTTCTTTGCTGACGTCGTGTCCGCCGAACGAGGTGAAGGCGAGGATCACCGCGAAAATGGCCACGCTGAATGCCACCATCCGGACGAACGGATCGTTTTCCTCGTGCGGAATTTCGACTTCGGTACCGTGGCCCATGATTCAATCCTCGGATTCGGGAGAGGGGACAACTTCATCGATTCTGGGCAACCGTGCCCAGCGGAGCTTGGCCGAGCGCGAGCGCGGGTTGGCCAGCTTTTCTTCTTCGCTCGGGCGGATCGGGTCACCCGACGCCGCGGCGTAGATCCCCATTCGTTGGCTGTCGCGGAATGTCGTTTTCACCAGGCGATCTTCGCCGCTGTGGAAGCTGATGATCGCCGCCGTGCCGCCGGGTTTGAGAATATCCGGGAGCACGCGGAGCAACTGCGTCAAGTTCGCCAATTCGCGGTTCACCAAGATCCGCAGAGCTTGGAAGACCCGCGTCGCCGGCAACAATTTTTGCTTGTGCACCGGCGGGTAGCCCGGCCCCAATTTCAGCGTCACCGGAGCCGCCGTGTCGATGAGCGTCCGGAGTTGTTTGGTGGTTTCGAGTGGCTGCGAGTTCCGTTCCAGCACAATGGCCGCGGCGATGGTCTCGGCGTTCGGTTCGTCGCCAAACTCGGTGAAGGCGGCGGCCAATTCTTCGAAAGTCAGTTCGGCGACCAATTCTGCCGCGGTCCGGCCACGGCTGCGATCCATGCGCATATCGAGTGGGCCTTCGCGCATGTAACTGAAGCCGCGTGAAGGGTCGTCGACTTGCATGCTCGACATGCCGAGATCGGCGAATACCGCATCGACGTGAGTGATGCCGGCCTGAGCCAAGACACCGGGTAAGCCGGCAAAGTTGCTGTGGAACACTTGGAACGGGTAACGGAGCGTTTCGAGCTTCTCGGTGGCCTGCGGGATCGATCCGGTGTCGAGGTCGGTGGCGATGAGCAAGCCGGTCGGCCCGAGTCGTTCCAATATTTTGAGGGCGTGCCCGGCGAACCCGAGCGTGGCATCGACGATGATCTGCCCCGGTTGGGGGTCGAGCACCGTCAGTACTTCCGCGTGGAGCACCGACCGATGTTCGCCATCGGGTGTGCTGCGCGGCAGCTTCGGCGGTCGGCGTTTACGATTGAACTTGCGGGCCACGGGGAGTGCCTTGGGTGATTCGAAATTCGGAGCATCAGTCCTTTTTACGGGACAGGAGCCAATAGGCTGCCAGCATGATCAAGCCAATCGCGCCGATGCCGATGGCGATCCCAAGCCCGGACGACAGCGGCGGTTCGTTGGCTTTCCATTCTTTGGGTTCGGGTTCCGGGCCCACTTCAATTTCGTGTTCGGCCCGGTGGCCGAGTTCATCTTCGGCGACGACGGTGTATTTCCCCGGTGCTGGTCTCGGCGTCGTCCACGTTCCATTCGGGCTGATTTTCCCGCTTATGAAGAGTTCCTTGTTCGGCTTCGAGATGGTCACCGTGGCCGGGCCGCTGTCGTGGTCGTCACCGCTGTAGCTGGTCTTCACGGTGATGTCGGTCGCCGTGAGGGTGACGGTCATCCGCAGGGTGTGAGCGAAGGCCGGTTCGGCCCCAAAACAAACGAACAGCGCGGCGTGTGCTACAACAAGTGCAAAGCGTGGGGTCATCGGTCGATCCTGCGGGAAAGTCACTCGTCGCAGAAATCTTAGGGAACGTCGATGCCGCAGCCCATGCCGTTGGAAGAAGCGATCCTGCTCGGAGTCATCCAAGGCCTCACGGAATTTCTGCCGATCAGCAGTACGGCCCACCTCGTGGTCGCCCGCAAATGGTTGGGGCACGAGAACCCGAACGACGCTTTTACCACGGTCATCCAACTCGGCACGCTCATCGCGGTTTTCGTTTACTTCGCCACCGACATCGTCCGCATGACCTTGGCCGTGGTGCGAGACTTCGGATCGCGGAGGTTCGGCTCGTCTGCCGAAAGCCGGCTCGCTTGGCTGATTGTTTTGGGCACTTTGCCGGTCGTGTTGGTCGGTTTAGCGTTCAAAAAGTGGATTAAGCAGCAATTTTACGACATCCCCACGATGGGAGTGATCGCCATCCTGTTCGCACTGCTGATGCTGGCCTCGGAAGTTTGGACGACGATTCGCAAAGTGGATCAAGGCAAAACCGATCTCGGCGAACAGGAGATTACTTACCGAGAAACACTTTGGATCGGGTTCTGGCAGTGCTTGGCACTCATGCCGGGGGCAAGTCGGTCGGGAACCACGATCACCGCGGGGTTGTTCGCGGGATTGAGCCGGCCCGCGGCGGCACGATTCAGCTTTTTATTATCGTTGCCAGCCGTGCTCGGGGCCGGTGTGAAAGAACTGTACGACGAACGCAAAGAACTGCTCAGTTCCAGCGACCAAGCCGTACCACTGCTGGTGGCGACAGTTGTTTCCGCCATCGTCGGTTACCTGTCAATCGCATTTTTACTCGGATTTTTGAAACGCTACAGCATGAAACTTTTCGTGGTCTACCGACTGCTGCTCGGCGGGTTGATCTTGGGCTTGGTTTGGCTCGGAAAGCTGTAAACGCGCGAATTCGGGCAAACTTTCCGCATTGATCGTTCGCACCGATTGATTATTTTCGGAAACGAACCGCTTTCAATACAGCCCGCAGAACCGTTGCCCCACAATAATCCTGTCTGGCAAGTGCGGCTTCACAGCTCTATTGCTCGATTCGCGCGGTATGCTGTATCATTATTGTTGATTGTGCCAAGTTTGCGGACAATCGCGTTATTCCGGTCTGAGGATCCTCCGTGCCCCCGACTCCCACAGGCGATTCTGACCGTACCCGGTTCAACCGGCAAATCGACGAGGCGTTCACCGAAGCCTCGAAGCTCGCCGGTTCGGCGCTGGCGCCGACCGACTTCTACGAACAATTTTTGACCCGGGCCCTCGGCGGCATCAACGCTCCGGCCGGTGCCGTCTGGCTACGCACGCCCCAAGGGTTCTTGCAAGTCGCTTGCCAAGTGAACCTCGAAAAGGTTGGCCTGGACGACAAACGGGGTGGCCGGCAGTGCCACAACGAAGTGCTGCGACAAGTGTTCCAAGTGTCGCCGGCGCGGCCGATCCTGCTCGAACCGCAAGCGCGGCTCACGGGGGCCTCCGCCGAACCGGGCGCCGCTCCGGCGGCGAACCTCACCGATTATTATGCCCTGTTCGCCCCCATCGTCGGGCCGGAGAAACAATCGCTGGGGCTGCTCGAAGTTTTCCAAGATTCGAACCACGAACCGAAGCTGTACCAGACCTACCTCCAGTACACGCTGCAAATGGCGGGATACGCCTCGCAGTACCATTCGTTCACCGGGAACCGCCAAAATGCGGGCACCGAGAAAGTCTTCGCCCAAGTCGAAGCATTCGCCCGGTTGATCCACGGGACTCTGAACCCGACGGAATGCGCCTATCACGTCGCCAACGAGGGTCGACGGCTCATCGAGTGCGACCGACTTTGCGTCGGCGTGCGGCACGGTAGCGGCGTCACGGTGGAAGCCGTCTCCGGGGCGGATGTCGTCGAGAAAGCCAGCACCCACGTCCGACGGATGCGGCGACTCTTCGACGCCGTGCTGAAATTCAACGACAAGCTCGTCTTCACCGGAACCCGCGACGATGCCTTGCCCCCGGACGTGCTCAAAGCGCTCGACGAGTATTTGGCGGAGAGTCAGCCGAAGTTGCTGGTCGTGCAGCCGATCCGCGATGAACGCGAAAAAGAGGATTCCCGACTGGCGCGATCGGTGTTGCTGGTGGAGTGCTTCAATCCGCCGGAAGAAACCGGCCCGATGATCCAACGGCTCGAAGTCGTCGGGAAACATGCGGCCCCGGCCCTCTACAACGCGGCGGAACTCAAACGGATTCCGTTCAAGTTCCTCTGGTGGCCGGTCATCAAGGTGCAAGACGGTCTCGGCGGCAAGACGCGCTTCTACATGGCACTCGGGGCCACGGTGGCGGTGCTGCTGGCTTTGGCGATGGTGCTGGTGCCCTACCCGCACAAGATGGACGCGAAGGGGCAGTTCATGCCCGAGCAGGTGAAGCACGTTTACGCCCCGCACGAAGGCGAGATCATCGACATCCTGGTGACGGCGGGACAAATCGTCGAACCGGGCAAAACGCCGCTGATAAAATTCCACAGTCCAGAACTCCACCAACAAATCGCCAAGTTGGAAATGGAAAAAACCGCCGCACAAACCACCATCAACCTTTTGACAGAAGACCTCAAAAAGACCGATCCGGGGAATCGTTTCGCCGGCCTCGAAAAGCTCTCGATGGCCGATGCGACCGTGACCAGTACGTCCTCGTCGCTGGCCGACTTGCTTTCGCGCAACAACATGATCGAAAGCGAGCGTGGCAACTTCCTGGCCAAGGCCCCACGCACCGATCTCATCCGGGGAATCGACCCCGGTCGATGGAAAGTTTTGAACGACGAGAATAAGAGCACACTCACCCGGAAAACCGTTCGCTCGAACGAGCCGTTGCTCAAACTCGGCGCCACGTTCGGCCCGTGGCGCGGGGAAATCAAAATTCCCCAAGGCAACATCGGTCACATCATGCGGGCGTTCAAGACGGACGGCCTCCACCAAGTCGAAGAAGTGCCGAATCCGCAGGTTCCGCTGACCATGATGGTCCGGAAGTATCTCCCGGTGGATGTTCTGTTCGCGGGCAGCCCCGATACGAACTACGCGGGCAGACTTTACGAAACGGACGTGGCTCAAGAAGCGGTGCCGAACAAGGACGATCACAACGAATCGGCGCCCGTGATCTTGGCGTATGTGCGCATCGATCTCGAGAATCTTTCGGAACAAGAACGAGCCGTGCTCTTCGTGGCGGGTCAGGAACTCCATGTGAAGATCCGCTGCGGCAACCGCGCGCTGGGCTACTCGCTCTTCCACGGCGTTTGGGAGTGGTTCTACGAGAAGGTGATCTTCTTCTTTTGAGGAATTGTCCAAACTCCAGTCACGGATCGAGTGGAGTCGTGCGAAGGATAGCCAGCAACCAACCCCGGCCGATCCCACTGGGCGGCCAACCCACTACGCAACGCCCGTTCGCGGGCTAACCCCCTCAGCCGAGGATCGTTTCATGTTTCGCTGCCATCGCCTCGCGCCGGCTTGTCTGCTGGGCGCACTCGCCATTTCCGTATCCGCCTGCGGCACGAAGTCCGACGGCGGGAGCAAATCGTCCAAGACGGCCGAAGTCGCCAAAGTCGATATCGGCTCCGACTTATTCTTGAAACAGCCGATGCCGAAAACGCCCGTGACCGCCATCAGTGCCGAGCTGATCACCGCGTCGCAGGCCGTGATTCAATGGGATCAAAAGATTCAAGTGCCGTCCGAAGTCGATGGCCGCATCGAAATCATGGGCACGCTATTGCCGGCCGATTACAAGTTCGACCCCACCGATAGCCGGATCATCCGCCACCCGCGCGATCAGTCGATGCTGTTCTACAAGTTGCAAGAGATGGACACGATCTCGACCAACCAATTGCTGGTGCGCCTCGACGAGAGCCAGATCCTGATTCAGTTGAATGCGAACAAAAATTCTCTGAAAGCGTTTGACGCTTCGATCTCCCAATCCAAGGTGGTCGTCAAGTACAGCCAAGAGATCGTCGATGCGATGAAAAAGCTTGGCATTTCAGGATCGACCACCGAATTGGCGGGGAGTATCGTTCAATTGGCACGCGCCGAGGAAGGACTCGCCAACTCGTTGAAAGAGCGCGAAAAGATTGCTGGCGAAGTCGATGTGGCCACGAGCCGGTTGCAGCAGTTCGCCATCAAAAGCCCCGTGGATGGCCGCGTTCTGAAGATCTTGAAGAATCCCGGCGAGTTTGTGAAGGCCGGCGAGCCGATCATGGAGATCCAAGCGACCTCGCGTTTCCGCGTCGAAGCCAAGCTCGATTTGCAAGTCGCCAACCGCCTCCGGGCCGGGATGTCGGCCACGGTGGAACCGATCCGACCGTTCAGCCCCGAGCCATTCACCGCCCGGCACCGTCAAGAAGTCGCCGGCATCGCCATCACCGCCCATAAAGGCCGGCCGATGATCGTGTCGGGCGCCCTCGATTCCACCGCCATTGTTTGGGACGCCACCACCAAGGAAAAGCGGCAGCAAGTTTTGCGGCATCCTTCCGGTGTCGGTGTCAAGTGCGTCGCCGCGACCGGCCCGCTCGCTGCGCCGACTCATCTCGTGGCGACCGGGGGCAGCGATGGCCGCGTTCGCATTTGGGATCTCGCCAAGCCGGATGCCATCCCCGAAACGGTACTCGCTGAATTTGAAGAAGGCCATGGTTCGGCAGTGAATGTGGTGGCGTTCAGCCCGGATGGGAAGTCTCTCGCCACCGCCGCCGGGCGGGAAATCTTCGTCTGGGACATCGTCACCCGCAAAAAGAAATACTCGCTTCCGCTCGAGCACCTCGACGATATCACGGCACTGCGGTTCACCCCGCAGTGCACCTTGGTGACGGTGGCCCGCGATAAAACGGCCCGCATCTACCAACTTGGAACCGATGCGGCCACGCTCGCACCGAACGGCTTGCTCGATCACCGTTCTGGGGCCGTCGATGTTCTCGGACTCTCCGCCGACGGCGGCCGGATGTTCTTCGATCAAGATGCAACCCGGATGGACATCGTGAGTTTGTCGGATCAGCGCACATTGGGCACGCTCCAAAACGGGGGCGGTGTGCGATTCGCCGGGTTGGCCCTCTTTTCGCCGGACGATAAGTACGCGGTCACCGCGGCCGGCGATTCGGACGCGAAAGGGGAAATGCAACTCTGGGAACTTCCGAAGGTGGGATCGTCCGGTCGCGGCTCGGAACGGCGTCGCCTCGTGACCCCGAACCGCGCCGCCGTCACCTGTGCCGCGTTTTCACCCGATCCGACACACGACTGGATCGCCGTGGGCACACAAGCCGGGGGCGTGCACTTCTGGTCGATGGCCACCGTCGCCAAGGGTTTGGAATGGCAGGGTGTCATCGTGGCGATCACGGAAGTCGATTCCCGGTCGTCGATGATCCGCGTGGAAGTGAACAACCCCGGTGGCGTGGCCGCCGAGCAGCTGCAAGACCGTGGCATGGCAACGATCATCATCGATCCGATGGCCCCCTTGAAGCCGTTGCCCGCAGCCGTGCCGCCGAAGTTGAATGCCCTCGGCCTCGGAACCAAGCCGGCGCCGATGGGAGAGATTGTCACGGTCGGAGCCACGCAGCCCGTGGAGCGGCCAGCCGTCGCCGGAGCCACGTACGTGGTGCCCGCGTTGCGGACGCTGCCGAGTGTCATCGTCCCGCCGGTTCGGAAGTAATCGCAACCACTAAGTGAACGGGTGAATCGGCGTTCCCGGTTTCACCCGTTTGGACTCTCAACCACCAACTCCGCAATCGGAAATCCGAAATCGTACGATGGATGACAAAATCTCCAATAAGCCGGCCGAGCGTCGCAAACTCGTCCGCCTGAAGGTTCGCCCCGATCTCCAGCACGTAGAGCAACGCTACGAGGGTAAGCGTTTCCACGTGGTGAAAGACCCGGTTTGCCTCCGGTACTACCGGTTCAACCAGCAAGAATATTACGTGTTCAGCCTGTTCGACGGGCAGCACGCGATGGAAGACGTCCGCAAGAAATTCGAAGATGAACACAAGCCGCACCGTTTGGAATTCCAAGATTTAGAAGCGTTTGCCCGGCAGCTCGTCACCGCCGGCCTCGTGCAGCACGAGCACGCGGGCACCGGTTCGCACCTGTTCCAGCGCCGTGCCAAACAGCGCAACATGAAGCGGCTGGCGACGTTCACGAACATTTTGTACATGAAGATCCCGGTCTTCGATCCGGATCGCTTGTTGACGTGGATGTTCAAGTTTCTCTGGTGGATTTTCACACCGACGTTCCTGATGCTCAGCGTCATGCTGATGTTGGCGGCGCTCTTGCAAGTCGGCCTGCACTTCAAGGCGTTCTACGACAAGATGCCGCAGTATCAGGAGTTCTTCGCCTACCAGACCGTACTGTACATGTGGATTTCGCTCGGCATCGTGAAGGTGATCCACGAATTCGGGCACGGGCTGAGTTGCAAGGCGTTCAAGGGCGAGTGTCACGAGATGGGCATCCTGCTCATGTGCCTCTCGCCGGCGCTGTACGCCAACGTGACCGACGCTTGGACGGTGGCCGACAAATGGAAGCGGATCATCATCAGCTTCGCCGGTATTTACGTCGAACTGGTGATCGCGTCGCTCAGCACGTTCGTCTGGTGGTACACCCCGCACTTGCCGGTGGTGAACAACATCGCCATGTGCTTGATGGTGCTCTGCAGCGTGAGCACGGTGCTCTTCAACGCCAACCCGCTGATGCGATTCGACGGCTACTATATGCTCGCGGATTGGATCGAAATCCCGAACCTCCGCGACCGGGCGAACCGGTACATCAACGGCTTGTTCACGCGGGTCGCCCTCGGGGTCGAATCGCAGCCCGAGCCGTACATGGCCACCGGTCGCAAAGTGTTGTTCTTCGCGTACGCCGTCGGCAGCTGGATCTACCGCTGGGTCGTCACCTTCGGCGTGATCTGGTTCCTCTCGGACTTCCTCAACCCGAAACTCAAAGTACTCAGCCGAATGCTGGCGGTGTTGTCGTTGGCGTCCATGTTCGTGATGCCGACGTATAAGATGATCCGCAGTGTCCGCCAACGAGGGCGATTACCCGACATGAAATCCAAGCGTTATTACACATCGTTGGCCGTCTTGGCCGGCTTGATCATCGCGTTCGTCTTCCTGCCGCTGCCCATCAGCCGCGTGCGGGAAACGGGCCTGATCGCCCTCGATCCGGATTACGCCAAGCCGATCGGCCTCAGCGACGCGGCCACCCTCACCCATGTGCTCGTCAAAGAAGGCGAGTACGTGAAAAAGGGAGCGGTCCTGGCCAAGTTCGAGAGCAAAGATCTCACCCTCCAGTTGGCGGACGTCCGAGCCCGACTCGCCGGCGAGCAGAAGCAAGAAAAGTTCTACCGCGAAGAGTCGGGCCGGCATACGGGTCGGAACAAAGACGACCTCGACAAATCGGTGACCAGTTCGAGCCTCCGCGTGGCCGATTCGACTCGAACCGAAGCCGATTTGTTAGAACGGATCGCCCGAGTCAGCGAACTCAAGGCGCCGGCCGACGGCTACGTGATGGGTGTACCGAAGAGCACCGACATCGGTCGCCTGTACCCTCCGAACTACACCGACAGTCCGCCATTGATGACCGTGGCCGACACGTCGAGACTGATCTTGAAACTGCCGGTCACGCCGATGCATTACCGTCTACTGAAGGAAGACCTGTACTCCAAGAATGGTCAGCTCGATGTGGCCGTTCACGTCCCCGGTCGAACCGACCGGGTGTACGATGGCAAGTTGACCCGTCTGCCCGATTCGGACGAGAAAAAAGTGCCGCCGCAATTGACCCAGCGCGGCGGCGGGCCGTTGTCCGTGAAGCCGGCCGGTGAAAACGGTCAGGAATCGGTACCGGTCGCCCAAATCTACTTGGTGCCGATCCCACTCTTCGACGTCGACAGCAGCGTCCGACCCGGCACATTGGCTCAGACGAAAGTCTACTGTCAGTGGCGCAGCGGGGCCTGGTGGTGCCGCTGGAAGCTCGCCGAAGCCTTGGATCTGGGGCTGTATCAGTGATCAGACGAGCCGGCGGTGAGAACCGCCGGTTTTTTCACCGATGATGTTGCGAATCCTATCCCGGAACAACTCCATGCGACTTCTCTTCCTGGGATTCTTCGCCTCGCTCGTGGCACTGGACGCTACGTTTGCGGGGGAAAAGCCAGCGCCGGAGTTCAAAGTGACCGAGGATGCCGAGCGAATTCGGGTCGTGGGGTCATCGCTGGAAGCGTGTATCAAGAAAAAGGGTTATGTGAGCGGCGTCGAGGCCGGGAGCTTGCTCGATACTAAAACCGGGGCCCGCGACCTCGGTTTCGGGCTCGACATCGTCGACTGGATCATGGAACCCGGAAGCGATGAAGCCTACCGCGAGAAATTGCCGTCCGACTTGCCGTACGTGTTCGGAAACCTGCACCACGGTCAACGACCGAAACGGAGTGTCGAAGGCCCGCAAATCTGTACGCAGGCGAAGGAATTGAAGCCGACTGTGATCCACGGGAAAGATTTCGTCGCGGTGAAACAGGATCATACTTACACGCTCGCCGCGCCGGGCAAGAAGACTGGGTCGAAGTGGGAGCAGACGATCGTATTCCCGGCCGGCAAGCGCTATTTTCTCTCGTCCGACCGGATCACCGCGGTGAACGCCGGCGATGTCCTGTTCCTGCGCATCGACATGCCCGGCCATATCAAGCACAAGGCCGGTGACACGTTCAGCGAAGTGTACCTGAGCTATCATGGCAAGATCGCCGCGACGGAGTTCAGCAAGGACTTCGCACCGGATGAGAAGTTCCTGTATACCCGAGACGAATCGAAGATTCCGAAGCGGATCATCCGGGCGTATCACATCCGCGATCCGAAAACCGGCAAAGAGGGGCCATGGCTCGCGGGCATGACGCTCGAACCCGGCATCGCGTACGAAGCATGGTGCCATCAGCGCGGTTACGTTTGTATGATCGAAGAGATCGGTGGTCGTGCGGTGAAAGCCGGCGAGGTATTCGGGGCCGCGTTCATCGTCGGCTACTTCGATTCAATCGAAGAGATGGAACAAGTGTACGACGCCCACGCCGGTCACCAAGGATTGGAAGCCGGCGCGGCGGGTTGGAAGCTGACCAAGGCACCCTGAGTCGTCGGTCGGGTTCATCATCGCTTTTGCTCGGCGACGCCGGGTTGATCGCGGGTGCCGACTTGCAGCAGCAAAACCCGCTGCCGAATTCGGTCGGTCGATTGCGCGAAGAAGTAAGCTTGCCCGAGTTTATCAACGGGGTCGTCGGTCGCTCCGACGACGAGCAAATCGGAGCGTCCGAGAGTCACGTCGAAGTCCAGAGCGGGGAACGATTCCGAGTTCCGGGCATCGGTTCGAGCGAACCCGGAACCGTCGGAGGTGGGTCGAAGCCAGGGTTGGCGTTCTCCGTGTTGAATCTGGAATTCGCAGTGGAGTTTCAGTTTGTCGTCGGGCAGTGAGATCGCCGTGACATTCAGGCCGCATTCCACCAGTTCAAATCGTTTCGATTGGATCGCGTCCGTGACCGCAGTTTGAATTCCGAGCCGACAGCTCTCGATCGGCCCGTTGATCGGAATGACCCGCTGCCCACCGATGACACCGCTCCGCAGCATGGCGCCGAGAACCGTCGCATCCGACGAGGCGAGGCGCTCCAGTTCCGCGGGCGGTGCTCGAGAAATGACGCCGATCCGCAAACCGTTGAGAGCGAGCAACGTGGTCTGGGCATGACTGAGCGGATTGGCGGTATCATCCCACAGGCCGGCGTTGAGATAACTGCTTCCGGCGGGTTGGTCGACCAACCGCGTATAGTAGGTGACAGGCGTTTCGCCGCTCGGTGTGACCGTGGCCCTGGGCAATTCGGGCGTCGATTGTCCGAGCCGCTTCGCCAGCACCGCTTTGGAGGCGAACAGATGGCAACCCGTACCGAGGATGGCAAAAAGGCAAACAATCAGCATCCCGCGAGAAGCGCGCCCGTCCATGGACGTTTCCTGATTCGTACTGGAGTCCGTCCGCATAACGACGGCACGGAAATTGGTCAAGTCGAATACAGGGTTGGATCGGCTAGGCCAGCTTCCGCGAAACCTTGAATTCGCAATTGGCAAGTATCGCACCGACCACACGACCGACCGGACGAATCCGGATCGTAGCAGCTCAGCGTTTGCGAAAAATCGATGCCGAGGCGGTGCCCGGTGCGGATGATCTCGGCTTTTGTCCAGTGCAGCAATGGCGTGTGAATCCGCAGCCGATGGCCATCTTGGGTACTGGCTTTGGTCGCCAAGTTGGCCAAGGCCGCGAACGCGGCGAAGAACTCCGGCCGGCAGTCGGGGTAGCCGGCATGATCGAGATTGTTCGCCCCGAAGAAGATGTCGTGGGCACCGAGAGTTTCGGCGTACCCCAAGGCGATGCCGAGCAAGATCGTATTGCGGGCCGGTACATACGTGATCGGAATCCCGGAGTTCATTTCATCGGCACTGCGATCCTTCGGCACGGCCGTATCCGAAGTCAGTGCCGAACCGCCGATACCACGCAGATCGAGTGTCACCACCCGGTGTTCAGCCTCGGCCCGCTTGGCTAAGTTCGCGGCACACTGCAGTTCGATGCGGTGCCGTTGACCATAATCGACACTCAGCGCAAACGGCTCGAAACCATCGGCCAGAGCCAACGCAAGCAAGGTGGCGCTATCGAGACCACCACTGAGCAAGACCACCGCACGGGGCATGAGTTGTTCCCTCCGAATCGACCAATTCACTGCCTATAATACTCCTAACACAAGCTGAGGTGCGACGATGGCAGGCAAACATGGAAACGATGCCCACTACGCAAACGATTGAGCAACGTACAGCGCTTTCGCTGGTCGAAGCGGTCGAGGTGATTGACAGACTGAACGAAGAGGATCGGAAAGAGCTTTTCGAATTGACGCGAGTGCGGCGGATCGAAGCGTGATGACACTGGGGGAAACTTCAAGGTGCTAATCCCCAATCGGATTGCGGACGAGATATTTTTTGAAACGCGAACGGAACCCACGACGACGTTTACTAACCCACCACCGGAACCCTCATGTTTTTCACTGAAACGCCGTCGGCCGACCAATTGGACACTTTCCCCAATCCCAAGCCGGGGCGGGATTACTCCGTTGAAATTATCTGTCCGGAGTTCACCAGCGTTTGCCCGCTGACTGGCCAGCCCGACTTTGGAACCATTACTTACATTTACACCCCCGGTGATGTCTGCGTCGAGTTGAAGTCGCTGAAACTCTATTTGCAACGCTACCGCAACCAGGGCATCTATTACGAACAAGTCACCAATCGCTTGCTCGATGATTTCGTCGCCGTGGCCAAGCCGATGCGAGCCAAAGTTATCTCGACATGGACACCGCGTGGCGGCATCTCCACAAACGTGACTTGCACCTACGAAGTCGGCTCGTGATGGTCGTCGTCCAACTCTTCGCCGGTGCCAGGGAACTCGCCGGCGTCGGTTCGCTCTCGTTCAACTTGCCCGCAGGCAGCTCCGTGGCGGAACTGCGTGAGGCGATGGCGGGCAATCTCCTCTCCCTGGCCGCACTCGTGGCCCGGTCGCGGATCGCGGTGAATCAGGAGTTCGCCGACGATTCTGCGATTGTGCCCGAAGGTGCCGAAGTGGCGCTCATTCCTCCCGTCAGCGGGGGCGGAGCGCCGTAGTTTAACTCCATGATCGTTCTCACCCGCGAACCCATCGACACCGCTGAGTTGTTGGCAGCTGTCCACGATCCGCTCTGCGGGGCGGTGGTGCTGTTTCTCGGTACCGTCCGTGAGCTCACGGGTACCCTTCGTACCGTGCATCTGGAGTATGATGCTTATGGCCCGATGGCCGAGAAGAAGCTCCGAGAAGTCGCCGAGATGGCCGCGCAGCGTTGGCCCGTGCGTCACGTCGGCATTATCCATCGACTGGGGAAACTGGATGTTGGCGATGTGGCCGTGGCCGTGGCGGTGAGCACCCCGCACCGGGCCGAGGCGTTCGCCGCGACCGAGTTCATCATGGATCAAGTCAAGCAACTGGTGCCGATCTGGAAGCAAGAGAACGCCCCGGATGGCTCGGCCACTTGGGCGCACGGAGCGGACTCATGACCGCGCTCGTCGATACCTTCGGCCGCATCCACAACAACCTGCGCATCAGCGTCACGGATCGCTGCAACCTGCGCTGCACCTATTGCATGCCCGAGAACGTCACCTTCCTCGACAAATCGGCACTGCTCTCGTTCGAAGAGATGACCCACTTTGTGGCGGTCGCCGCGACTCTCGGTGTGAACAAAATCCGCTTGACCGGGGGGGAACCGCTGCTGCGCCGCAACCTCCCCGAACTCGTCCGCTTGATCGCGGCGGTGCCGGGCATCACCGATATCGGCCTGACGACCAACGGGCTGCTGCTGGCGAATCAAGCGGAGGCTTTGTTCGAAGCGGGCCTGCGCCGGCTCAATGTCTCTCTCGATACCCTTGACGCGGGGCGCTTCTTCGAGCTGTCTCGGCGTGACGGTCTGCCCCAAGTGCTCGCCGGTTTGGACGCCGCCAAACGCGCCGGTTTCGGCCCGATCAAAGTGAACGCCGTGGCCATCCGCGGCTTTATCGAGCACGACGCCGTGCCGCTAGCTCAGTTCTGTCGAGAGAATGGATTCGAGCTGCGCTTCATCGAATACATGCCGATCGGTGCGGACGTTTGGGAAAGGGACAAGGTAGTCTTCGCCCACGAATTGCTAGAGTGGCTCGAAGTCGGCGTCGCCCCGCTCGCACCGGCGGCAAACTACGACCCGCGTTCCCCGGCTATGGATTTCGAATACGCCGATGGAGGCCGGGTGGGCATCATCGCGTCGGTCTCGCGGCCGTTCTGCCGAAGCTGCAACCGCATTCGATTGACGGCCGAGGGGAAACTTCGGAACTGCCTATTCGCGCTGGACGAAGTCGATGTGAAACCTTTCCTCCGAACGAACCCCACGGACGACTTGGCTATTCGGGAGATGCTGATGGCGAACGTGCAAGCGAAGTGGGAAGGCCACGAGATCAACTCGGCGAAGTTTGTCAAACCGCTGCGGACGATGCACGCCATCGGCGGGTGATTCCACTGAGTTCTACGGATAGGAACCCATGCACAAAGTCGTGTTCGTCCAAGGTGGTGGAGTTGGCCACGATCAAGAAGCAGCTGTACGGCACATTTTGCAAGCCGTCGGGGCCGCGGTCGAATTTGAGCTGATTCCCGCAGGTCGAGCCGCCGTGGAATTCGGACGCGATCCGCTCGGCCCGGAACTCTTCGACGCCATCCGCAGAACGGGCGTCGCACTCAAAACCAAATTGCTCCAACCGAAGGGAGCGCCGACTCCAACCGCCCACGGGCCAACGGCTCCGACCTACTCGAACATCGAATTTCGCCGTCGCCTCGGACTGTTCGCCTCGACGAGGCCCGTCCATAACCTCGCCGGGTTACCCGCGCGATTCCAGAATGTGAACTTTCATATCGTCCGCGAAATCACCGAAGATTTGTACGCCACCACCGAACACGAAATCATTCCCGGCGTCGTCCAAAGTTTCAAGATCGTCACCGAAGTCGCCTGCCTGCGCTTCTTCCGCTACGCCTTCGCCCTCGCCCAACGGTTGGGGAAGAAGTCGATCCATTGCATCCACAAGGCGAACATTTTGAAGATGGCCGACGGGTTGTACCTCGATTGCTTCCGGCGGATCGCGGCCGACTTCCCCGAGATCGACCCGAAAGAAATGATCGTGGATAATACTTGCATGCAGCTCGTCAGCCGACCGCAACAGTTCGAGGTGCTCGCCGCGGGTAACCTTTATGGCGACCTCCTCAGCGATCTCGGCGCCGGGCTCGTCGGCGGCATCAGCGCGACCTCGGCCATCAACGTTGGCGACGGCGTGAAGGTCTACGAGGCGGTCTTCGGCGCTAGCCATGAAATTGTGCCACAGGGCCGGGCCAACCCGCTCCCGTTGATTTTGCCAGCCATCGAGATGCTGAAGGATTTTGGAGACGCGGTGAATGCCGGGCGAATTCTGGCAGCGGTCGAGCAGGTGCTGACAGAAGGCAAGGTGCGACCCGCCGATATCGGTGGGAGTGCGGGAACCACCGAATTCACCAGTGCGATCGTGGAACGGTTGTAGAACGGCATGGATTACAAGTCGCCGTTGGCACGTTTGCTCCACCAAGGGAGAAACAGACCACCATCGATGTGCAGGATCGTTCCCGTGATGTAGTCGGCACCCGGTTCGAGCAAGAACCGAATGGCCCCCGCGATTTCATCGGCCGTGGCCAACCGGCCCCAGGGTAGCCCCGGTGCTGCCTTGGCAAT
>JAYSYJ010000072.1:0-19763 GCA_043727675.1 Fimbriiglobus sp. | reverse complement strand
CCAGTAAGCTCGATTTGTCTCCCTTGGTCAACAACCCGTACGTCACGCTGCCGAAGGCGACTTTCGGACTACCCGTGAAAGTTCCGGTTAAACAATGCTCACTCTTCATGCATTCGTAGGTGGCATCTTTACCGTCCCCAGAGCGACCGGTGAGTTTCAGACTGGCGATTTTATCGACGGTGACAGCGTCATCGGGTTCGAGCGTGTCGCTGAACACCACTTGGAATGATTTGCCATCCTTCGCCGGGACGACGTACACGAAGTGCGCCTGGGCGGCTAACGAGCCGAGAGCCAAGCTCAGTAAAACCAACACGTTGCGGATCATGGGTTCTCCAAGGGGTGGAATCAATCGTGAAATTCACCGGCGCCGGACATCATCGTTTCGGGCCGTTCGGAAAGTCTTTCTTGCGACTCGGCAGCAACGTCGTTCGGTTGAACGCCTCCCAGCCTTCCGGGGTTTCCAGTGCCGGGTCACCCTGTTTCAGTCGCTCGATGGTGTCCGGGTCGTACTTTTGTTCGACGGGTAGCAACTTCCACTCGGCCACGGTCAACGGGGTTTGCGGCGTTTTATCTTTGTCTGATTTTACCCCACAACCGACCAATCCGAATGCCAATACTACTGACAGCACCAGTTCATTTGCTCGCATCGTCACCTTTCGGGTTCGTGGTCAATCGAGGTTGGCGACTTCGCCACCGCTGCGTGTTCCGTAAGCGTTGTAAGTGGCGGGGGTGATCGACTCGCGGACGAATCGCACCGAGCCATCCGTCAGCGCGAAGTTTCCACCGCCGGTGTGTTCGCTCCGGAAGGCCCCGTAAACATTGGTCGTGTTGTTGTGCTTATTGAAGGGCACAAACGTCGTGCCCCAGGAGTAGCCGATGTAGCCGAACGCCCAAACCCCACCGTACCGCGCCGACGGAACCCCGCGCGGTTTGAAGTCGGTTTCGCCGACGAGGAACGTGTTCGAAGTACCATCCGAAATCCCGGCGATGTTTGTGACCCGGTTCGGGTTGGTCGGCTCGGTCGATTTATCCATGAGCGGGACGATGACACCATCGAAGGCGGGCGGCGAAGGCAACCCGTACGACGCCCAATAGGGGTGGAGCGTGGCATCTTGGGTGCCGCTGGCCAAGAGGTAGCTGCAATACGCGCGATTCTCGGTACCGCCGAGTGGGCCTGTCGGGGGCGTCATCGATGGGCAGGTGTACGTCGGGATGATCAACTTCTGCAAGCTGCTATTCGAGTAACCGAGCGTCAATTCGGTGCTCGTATCGTTGCGGCGGAGTTTCGAATTCCAACGGCGAGCTACCGCGTCTTGTTCCAAGTACGGCAGAATGAGAATGAAGCCGGTCACGTAAGTCGAAGTCAGTTCGCCCGGTTGGCGATCAGTGGTGGCATACGGAAATCGTTCGTTCGCATCGTGGTAGCCGTGGTTGGCGAGTGCGATTTGTTTCAAATTGTTGCTGCACTTCATCCTGGCGGCCGCTTCACGCACCTTCTGGACAGCCGGCAATAAAAGTCCGATGAGGATGGCTATGATGGCGATGACCACCAACAACTCGATCAGCGTGAAGGCGCGACGACGCAAAACGGGAACCATGGGGAGTCTCCGCGAGTGAAAAAGTTTCGGACTCGATCGGAGCCGCACGCGACGGAAGGTGAGCGCCCGAAAAACTCGGCGCATCCCGAACGGATAGCTAGGCAGGCTCGAACAGTTATTCGCTGAGATCGGTTCTCAGCAACTCCCCTTTACATTATCTGCCCACGAACTACAGTCAATCCTGGTCTTGGAAAAAGAGTACAAATTTTGTGCGAGTTGTGCGATGCCGGCTCATCTGCCTGATATTCAATCTCAAACCGACCCGGCGGGCGATTCCGTTGCATCGGCTTCCGGCGTGTCCGACGTTGAAACGGTGTTGCGATCCGAGGATCTGTTCGCATCGAAAAAAGAGATCGTGATTGTTCACAACGGCGAGCGGTACCGCTTGCGACTGACTCGCCGGGGGAAGCTCATCTTGCAGAAGTGATAGAACACTCCGGAGCCGATTCCCCGAGGTGTCCTCCATGGCCGCTGCCGCGAACGTGTCGCACTCCCGTGTTCTTCTCGGGTTGATTCTGGGGGCGCTCGTCGGCTCGCTCGTCAACTTCTTCACCACCCCGGCCGTGCCGCCGCCTCTATCCGCCGAACAGCGCGATGCGGTCTCCGCGATTTCTGGCAGCGCTGCCGTTCCACCCGAATTGGAAGCCGCGAAACGGGCACCGTGGGTCGATTGGAGTGTGAAGTACGTCGCCAAGCCGATTGGCGACCTTTTCATGAACCTGCTGTTCTTGGGCATCATCCCGTTGGTGTTCGCGTCGCTCGCACTGGGTGTCACGCGCTTGGGTGGATCCGGGGACGTCGGTCGGGTCGGCGTGAAGACATTCGCTTATTTCATCGTCACCACAGGCTTCGCCGCTGTCATCGGGCTGACACTCGTGAATGTCTTGCGGCCGGGCGACCAAGTTCCCGAAGCGCAGCAAAAAAAATTGCTCGCCCACTACGCCAAAGAGGCGAAGGGAAAGCTCGACGCCAAGAGCGACTTCGGGATCGACACCTTCGTGAACGCGGTGCCGAAGAACCCGTTGAAGGCCTTGGTCGAAAAAGACATGCTCGCCGTCATCTTCACGGCCATCCTGGTCGGCATTGCCCTGACTCAGATCGAACCGACGCGGGCCGCACTGCTAATCCAGTTCCTCGAAGGGGTCAATCAGATCACCGAGTTCATCATCGGCTTGGCCATGAAACTCGCACCCGTCGGCGTCTTCGCGTTGATCTACAGCACCACCGCGCTGTTCGGCTACAAGCTGCTACTGGCACTCGGGGCCTTCGTCTTCACCGTGCTCGGCGGGTTGACGATCCACTTAGTGGTGGTGCTCCCACTGCTCGTCTGGCTCCTCGGCGGTATGAACCCGTGGTTCTTCTTCAGGGCGATTTCGACGACGCTCGTGACCGCCTTCAGCACCAGTTCGTCGAGTGCGACGCTGCCCACGGCGATCAAGAATGCCGTCGAAGATTTGAAGATTCCGAAGTCGATCGCTCACTTCGTGCTGCCGTTGAGCGCGTCGATGAACCACAACGGTACGGCCTTGTTCGAATCGGTGACGGTGCTGTTCCTGGCCCAAGTCTTCGGAGTCGATTTGAGTCTCGAACAGCAGATCATCGTGCTGGTGCTCAGTATCCTCACGGCGACGGGGATGGCCGGGGTGCCGGGCGGATCGCTGCCGCTGATCGGGATGGTTCTGGTGACGGCGACGCACGACAAAGTGCCCGCGAGTGCCATCGCCATCATCCTCGGTGTGGATCGCATTTTGGATATGTGCCGCACCACGGTGAACGTCGCCGCGGACATGACGACCACCGTGTTTGTGGCGCGCACCGAACGCGGGCGACTGACCGAATGACAATCAACCGTCGAGGATCACGCGCTCGGCGAACGCTCGCAGGAGTTGGTGCCGGCCCATTTCGGTGAATTGATTCCAAGCGACTTCCAAGCGGTGCAGCGTCGTGGCGAGCCGTGATTCCGCAAGATCGGTACACCCCACGTCGGTGAGGGCGCACGCTTTCAACCGCAGAAATTGCAGTGTTCGCAGGTAAGGGGAGCGGACGATTTCGTAAGCGACGCGGTCGCCGAGTTTCCGATCCGAAAGATCGAGTGCCTCCAATTGGGCCAAGAACGGGCAGTGCATCAACTCGGCGAGTTCATCGACCGTCGTCAACGTGACGCGGAGTTCGCGGATCGGGGCGCAGGTGAACAGTTTTTCGGCTTTCCAGAGGAACTGCCCAGCCGGCATCCAGACGATTTCGACGAATCCTCGGCGGAACAGACCATGGCTGCGCGGACTGAATAGTGGTTCGCCCCGGCGTCGCAGTGGGTCGAGCCAAGCCTCGCCGAACTTGGATTGCAACACCCGCTCGCGAGTCCGCAGGGCCAGTATCGTCGTCGGACTCGCCGGGTTCGCTTCCCCATCGAGCCGGGCCAATTCGCATTGCACGCGGATGAACGTGGCCCGCGCCGCTAGGACGGGATCGCCGGTTTCTTCGAGGTAATCGGCGTACACCAGCCGCGGCAAATCATCCGCAGGGTGGGCCAGCACAGATCGCAGCAGTGCTTCGATGTCGGTCATCGGATGGAAGCCCACGCGGTGTTCATCTCGGCGGCCGCTGTCACGGCGATCCGTTCACCCAGTTTCAATCCGGCCTTCACCTCCGCGAATCGGTCATCGCTCGCCCCGAGGAAGACTTCCCGTCGGTCGAAGGTGTCGCCGGTTTGAACAAAGACGAACGTCCGTGTGCCATCGCGTACGATGGCCCCGAGTGGCACACCGAGAACCGTCGCGGGAGATTCCACCACCAACGCCACACGGGCCAGTTGATTGTGCCGGAGCGGCATCGTCGCTTCGCTGTCGAGTTCGATCCAGACTGACAGTGTTCGGCTGGCGGCTTCGAACGTCCGTCCACTCCGCACCACGTTACCGCTCAGGACGACGCCGGGGTCGCCGGTCAATCGAACCCGCGCCGACTGGCCGAGCCGGACACGGGACAATTCCCGTTCGGAGATGAAACCTCGGATGTACGGTCGAACGAGGTCGTGGATTTCGAAAAGCGTCTCATCGGCTCGAACCGATTGGCCAATGACGCGATCGAACGAGACCACACTCCCGGCGACGCTGGCTCGCACGGGCAGTGCCAAGACGACGACACGCTTTTTGACCAACGCATCGAGTTGGTCAACGCTCAGACCGACGAGTCCGAGGCGCCGGCGCAGGCTATCGCGGCGGTTCACCGACGAGACTAAGGCCGCTTCCGCTTCGACCAAACGGCGTTTTGGAATGGCTTCCTTCGCATCTTTCAATTGGGCCAATTGCTGAGCGGCGAGGTCACCTGCCAATTGTTCTTGCAAGAGGTCGAGTTGGAGTTTCAACAGGTCAAGGCTGAAAACTTCCGCGAGGATGTCTCCGACTTGGATCCGCTGGCCACGTTCCACGCGGATGGCCGAAATCACTCCGGGCAAGCGCGCGGTGGCCAGACTCCGGCGCTCGGGTGGCAGTTCGACGGCGGCGGGAATCTCGACGATCGTTTCGACGGACTGCACCGTAACCCGTTCGACTTTCAAGCCGATGGTCCGCGTCGACTCCGGACTCAACCTGAGGACACCGGGGGCGAAGAACGTGCCGAGTTCGTGCCCGCCCTGCGTCACCACACGGTCGCCGGGAAACAGTTCGGAGGAGCGGACTTCGACGGCATTCGGCTCCTCGCGGACAATATCAACACTGCGTTTGCGATACTCGGATACCCCGGCCGCACTCGCTTCTTCGACCAACACGAAGCGATCCACACCGTCGTTCACCAGTGCGGTGAAGGGCACCGATTTGGTACCACCCAATGTTGGCAATTCGATTCGGGCTTGACCGGTCATCCCCGGCATCAGCCGAGGTTCCGTTCCCGCGGGGTTTCGGAACTCGACCCAAACGTCGTTCAGGTGCGTGACCGGATCGAGGTACTGCCCCACACTGGCGATGCTGCCCCGAAAGCGTTCGCCGGGGTACGCCGTCAACTGAACTTCGACCGGTTGGGCGACGGCGACCCGGGCGACATCTTTTTCTAACACGCCGACGCGGGCTAAGATCGTTGTCAAATCTACTATCTCAAAAAGATGTTCACCTGGTTCAACCACTTTGCCGATGGCAAGATCAGCGTGGGCGATGGTTCCCGCCACGGGGCTGCGAATCGGCAGGGTCGGAGTGACTTTCGCGGTGCCAGCGATCAGCGCGTCGAGTGTCTCCTGCGGCAGTCCGAGAGCCAACCACTTCACTTGGGCGAGTTCGAGACTGTTGCGAGCTTGTTGGAGTTGCACCTCGGCCGTGGCGATGTCCCGACCGGGGACGGTGCCGTTGGTATCTTTCAACGCTCGTACCAATTCCTCGGCGAGTTTGGCTTCGGTTCGGGCGGTCTGAATCTCAAGTTGTAACGCTTCCAATTCTTGGCTCTGCACCTCGGCCAGTACCGCTTGAGCCTCGATTCGGTCGCCGGGCTTGGCGTGCAATGCGACGATCCGCCCCGGTAATCGGCTGACGGCGAAGGCGTGCCGCGACCAGGGTGATTCGAGTGTGGCGTAGGCGAGTATTGTTTCCGGCGCCGACGCGGCACCGATCTCGGTGGTCTGCACATCCAAAGCCGCGCGGGCCTCAGCACTCAGCCGAATGAGGCCACTCTTGACGTCGACGGTGGCCCCTTTGGAAGGCAACGGCGTGTGCCCCTCGTGGGCAATGACAACGCCGACGGCGACCGTCAACAGGCAACCCGACGCCAGCAGTGCTGGCCGAAGGAATCTTGTGCGAACCGGAATTGGCGGTTTCATCTCGGCATCATCGCGCACGTGGGAAAAGGTCAATAGTAAGAGGTACCTTCACTATACCCTTTCCCCTCCGCCTTGAACCCTCTTGCAGCCACAACTAAGATGACTTTTGGTATTCCCGGCTCCGCAGGGCCGACTTATTCAGATTGCACTCATGGCCACCAAGATCAAATCGAAACCGCTTCCACTGACGCACGCAGCTCCCGCCATCGCCGTACCGGCCGAAATGAAGGGGAGCTACGCGTTCATCAGCCTCGGGTGTCCGAAGAACCTCGTCGATTCCGAGCGGATGCTCGGCAAGCTCGCCCAAGATGGCTACGCCTTCCAGTCCGACACCGACGGGGCCGATGTTGTCGTCATTAACACCTGCGGGTTCATCGAACCGGCCCGCCAGGAATCGCTCGGCGTCATCCGCGAAATGCTCGCTCTCAAGAAAGCCGGTCGCATCGGCTCCGTCGTCGTGGCCGGTTGCTTGGCCGAACGCCAGGGCGATATGCTGCTGAAGGAAGTCCCCGAGGTCGATCAGATCGTCGGGGTCTTCGGCCGCGAGGAAATCAGTTCGGTCGTGGATCGCGCCGTACTGCACCGCGACGAACAACGTTCCCTGTTCCGACCGGCCCCTGTGCGAGCGCAGGAAGATACGTCCCGGCTGCGGATCACACCCCGACACTTCGCGTACCTCAAAATCTCCGAGGGTTGCGACCGGCTATGCACCTACTGCGCCATCCCCCAGATGCGCGGCAAGCACGTGACCAAGCCCATCGAAGAAGTCGTCCGCGAAGCGCGCGAGCTGGTGGCCGACGGCGTCCGCGAACTGATCCTCGTGGCCCAAGACACCACTTACTACGGCATGGATCTGTACGGCAAAGTCCGGCTCGCCGAACTGCTGCGTGAACTCGACAAAGTCGATGGCATCCAGTGGATTCGAGTGCTCTACGTCTACCCGGAACATGTCTCGGACGAACTGCTCGACACGCTCGGCCAAGCCAAGAAAATCATCCCGTACCTGGACATGCCGCTTCAACACATCAACGACCGCGTGCTGAAGCGGATGGTACGGCGGGTGAACCGCAGTGCCACCGAAAAATTGATCGCCCGGATGCGATCCTCGATCCCGAATCTCGCTCTGCGAACGACCTTCATCGTCGGGTTCCCCGGTGAGACCGAGGCCGAATTCGAGGAATTGAAACAGTTCGTGAAGGAGCAGAAGTTCGAGCGTGCCGGTGTCTTCCCGTACAGTTTGGAACCGGGCACCCCGGCCGAGAAACTGGATGGCCACATGCCGGAAGACGTTAAGGCCGCGCGCGTCGCCGGGGTGATGGAAGTTCAGCAGCAAGTGGCGTTCGATTGGGCGACCGGTCAAGTCGGGCGGGAACTCGAGTGCATCATCGACGGCCCCGATCCGGAGTTCGCCAACCACTTCAAGGCACGTACCTACGCCGATAGTCCCGACATCGACTGCGAAGTCCGCGTGAAGGGCAAAAACCTCCATGGTGGTGACTTCGTGAAGGTGAAAGTCACCACGGCCGACGGTTACGATTTAGCGGGCCGGGTGATCGGCGCCGCCTGGTGATTCACGCGGAGTACGACCGGCACATCTCCGCGATCCGTTCCGCTTGTTCGGTGCAATCGTTCATGGCGACGCCGCGGTGCGAGTTGCCACCCAGAATTAACCCCGGATAGTTTGCGATCCGTGCATCGATCCGGGCCAATCGGGCGATGTGCCCGACCTCGTATTGCGGGATCGCCTGCGGCCAACGCACCACTTGCGTGAAGACCGGTGGTGCGGTGACCCGCATCGCCAGTTGCATTTCGCGGTGCACCGCTTTCAAGAGCACATCGTCGGGCCACGCCGCGGCATCGGGCCGATTCACGCCGCCGCAGAGTGCTCGCCAGAGCACCAGTCCAGGGGGAGCACGGCCCGGGAATATCGCGCTGCACCACTGGACTCCTAGTACGTCGCGGCGGGTATGCTGCGGGGCGATGTAACCGAAGCCATCGGGTGCGACTGGGGCATCTTTGGTAAGGTAGCCCAGCAGCACGACATTCACCGGGGTGTACTTCACGCTGGCGAGTTCGGTCGCCAACAACGGGTCGAGCTGGTGCAACGATTCCGCCTGAGCCGAAGCGGGCGCCGTGTGAACCACGATATCGGCCGGCCAGGATTCGTTCCCATCGCCGAAAACCGTGTAGCCTGCCGCAGCGCGTTCGATGCGTCGGACAGACACACCGGTGTTCACAATGGTTCCGAGCGAATCGCGCAGAGCGTCCATTAGCACCCCGAGGCCACCGGCGAACGACCACATCCGGTTGGGACTCGGTTTCTCACCGCGGGCTTGGGCCGCCAATTTTTTGAGTTTGGCGGAGCGTAAAAATCCACGGAAGACGCTGCCAGCCTCCGCTTCCATTTTCGGCAACCGTGGAAACGCGGCACGCACGCTCAATTTTTCAGGGTCACCGGCGTGAATCCCGGTGACGAGAGCATCGACAAAAATATTGGCCGCTTCACTGCCGAAACGTCGGCGGGCGAATTCGGCCACCGATTCTTCGTCGGGCAGGCCGCCGCGTTTGCGCCGGAATGGCTCCGCCAACATCGCCAACTTTCCCGGGATGGTGAGGAGCGGTGTCCGGAGTAATCCGAACGGATCGCCGGGCAGACGCTGGAGTTGGCCCTTCAAAAATAGGTAGCGGTTCTTGCGGGAGCCTTCGCTCGCCACGAGGAGTTGCTCGCCCAAGCCGAGATCGCGGCAAAGTTGAATCGTCGACAATTTGGAATCGAGGAATCCATTCGGGCCACCTTCGAGCGTGAAGCCCTCACGGTGGTCGGTTTGGATCTTCCCACCGACACGGCTGTCCGCTTCGAGCAGGCAAAGTGTGGCCGTGGGCAGGGTTTGTCGGATGCGAAACGCCGCCGACAAACCGCTGATGCCACCGCCGATGATCACGATCTTCAAGTTGGCGAACCTTCGACTTACTTCAAGGCGTCCTTCAGGGACTTCGCCGGACGCACCGTCACTTTACTGTAGGCGGGTTTGTCCTTGGTGACGTACTCCAATCCGGTCGCGGGCATGGTCTTCTTCAAGCCCCCCTTGACGGCTTTGACGTGCTTGACGCCGAAGCGCACGATGCCGGGCAATGTGAACTGCTTCGCGCCCTTCTTGAGTTCCTTCTCGATCAGTTCCGTCAGCGCGGTGACGACTTTCGTCACGTCGGCTTTGCTGAGTTCTGTCGTTTCCGACAGATCGGTGATCATGCCCGATTTCGTCATCGCCTTCTTCGCGGGGGCTTTCGCCGGTGCCTTCGCCATGATGCATCTCCAAAAGTGGTTACCGACCGAAGTTCGCCGAGGGGCAACACTACCCCCACAGCTTAGAGGGCCATCGCCCTGAAATCCAAGGAGAAAATCGAACGAGCGCGAATAAACTCAAGGAATTTCAGGGAGTTTAACGCGCCACACACTCAAATATGCGAAAACGCGACACTTTCCAAGCCTTTTCTGCCGATTTTTTGGAAGTTTTGTTCCAACACCGATCCGGGCGCGCTTGGTCGATCCCTGCAATGACCTCAAAATTAGCGCCCCGCGAAATCCAAAACCCCTTCCCCGGTTGCCCGCGTTTCCCTTGCTCGTATCCTTTCTGAAGTACGCTCCCAATCGATTCTCTCAACGAGCCACCTATGGCGGATCACGCCTCCGAAGCCGACCTTGACCTCCTTTGCGTCAACACCATCCGCACCCTCAGCATGGACGCGGTGCAGCAGGCGAACTCCGGTCACCCCGGTGCCCCGATGGGCTTGGCTCCGGTCGCGTACACCGTTTGGCAGAACTATCTCAACTACGATCCGGCGGCACCGCTCTGGCCCAACCGCGATCGATTCGTGCTCTCCAACGGCCACGCGTCGATGCTGCTTTACAGCATGCTGCACCTCACCGGCGTGCAAGGCGACGGTCAGCGCAAACCGGTCACACTCGACGAAATTAAGAAGTTCCGCCAACTCGACGGCGTGACCCCCGGCCACCCGGAGCACCACCTCACCAGCGGCGTCGAAACCACCACCGGCCCGCTCGGCCAAGGTATCGGCAACGCCGTGGGCATGGCCATCGCTCAGAAGTGGATCGCTGCGACTTACGCCAAACCGGGTTTCGAGAATCTGTTCGATCACAAGATTTACACCATCTGCGGCGATGGCTGCTTGATGGAAGGGATCGCATCCGAAGCCTGTTCGCTCGCCGGTCACTTGAAACTCAACAATCTCTGCCTGCTGTACGACGACAACGAAATCACCATCGATGGCCGCACCTCGCTGGCGTTCACCGAGAACGTCGCCATGCGTTTCGCCGCGTACGATTGGAATGTGCTGCGTGTGGCCGATGGCACCGACATGGTCAGCCTGTCGTCGATGCTCGACCAATTCTTGCTGACGACCGACAAGCCGACCATCGTGCTGGTGAAGGGGATCATCGGCTACGGTGCCCCGCACAAACAGAACACCGAACACGCCCATGGCGAGCCACTCGGTGACGCTGAAATCGTCGCCGCGAAGAAGTTCTACGGCTGGCCCGAAACCGCGAAGTTCCTCGTGCCGCCGCAAGTGCTGGCCCACTTCCAACAGCACTTCGGTGTCCGCGGCGCCCACAAGCACGCCGAATGGAACGCACTCTTTGCCAAATACAAAGCCGCATTCCCGAACGAAGCCAAACTGGTCGGTGAAATTTTCGATGGCACGCTCCCCGCGGGTTGGGACCAAGCGATTCCGACCTTCCCGGCGGATGCCAAGGGGATGGCCAGCCGCGATAGCTCCGGCAAGGTGCTCAACGCCTTGGCCAAGGTGATCCCGTGGATGGTCGGCGGTTCGGCCGACTTGGCGAAATCGAACAAGAGCCGGCTGACCTTCGACAACGCCGGCGATTTCCAAGCGGCGACCCCGGCTGGTCGGAACATCAACTTCGGCGTCCGCGAGCACGCCATGGGCGCCATCTGCAATGGCATGGCTCTGCACGGGCTTCGGGCCTTCGCCGCCGGCTTCTTGATCTTCAGCGATTACGGCCGGCCGGCGATTCGCCTCGGGGCGATCATCGAAGTCCCGGTACTGTACATCTTCACGCACGATAGCATCGGCGTGGGCGAAGACGGCCCGACACACCAACCGATCGAACAGATCGCCTCGCTGAGGGCTATTCCGGGGGTGATTGTGATCCGCCCGGGTGATGCCAACGAAGTCTGCGAAGCCTATCGTGTGGCCCTCACCGAGACGGAACACCCGGTGATTTTGGCACTGTCGCGCCAGAATCTGCCGACGTTGGATCGCACCAAGTACGGCCCGGCCAGCGGCACGGCTAAGGGTGCCTACGTATTGCTCGATTGCACGGGTACCCCGGATCTGATCTTGATCGGCACCGGCTCGGAAGTGCAACTCTGCATCGAAGCCGGAGAGAAACTGACGGCCGACGGTAAGAAGGTTCGCATCGTCAGCATGCCGTCGTGGGAACTGTTCGAGCGCCAACCGAAAGATTACCGCGATTCGATTTTACCACCGACAATCACCAACCGCGTGACCGTGGAAATGGGCAGCGTCTTCGGTTGGGAACGCTACGCCGGCTTGCAAGGGTCGATCATCGGGATGCACGGTTTCGGTGCCTCGGCCCCTCTCAAAGACTTATTACCGTACTTCGGTTTCACCGTGGAAGCCGTCGTGAAGGCTGCGAAAAAGATCGGGTGACGCATGGTCGGGTTCGCTCTGCTATTCGGTCTGGTCACGGCCGGTGCCGAACCGGTCGCCGACCTCAAAACTACCGTCGATCCGTTGGTCGAACCGTTGATCAGAGATAAGCCGACGGTCGGGTTGGTGGTCGGTATTTGGGTTCATGGGCAACCCCAAATATTCGGGTACGGCAAGGTCACCACACCGGCCGGCGAGGTGGCACCCGACGGCCGGACACTCTTCGAAATCGGCTCGATTACCAAGGCGTTCACCGGTGTTCTCTTGGCCGACGCGTTGTCGCGAAAGGAAGTCGCCCTCGACGATCCCGCGAACAAACACCTTCCCGCCGACTTGCAAATTCAGTCGAAATCCGACGCGCCGATCACGCTGTTGCAACTGGCCACGCACCGCAGCGGGTTGCCGGTGCAGCCACCTTTGATCGCGTTGATCGCCGGTAACAAAGAGAATCCCTACGCCGATTACACACACGCCAAACTGACCCGTTTGACCAAAGAATTGAAACCGAGTCGGGCACCGGGCGAGAAATATGAGTACTCGAATCTCGCGGTCGGTCTCCTCGGGCACGCACTGGTAAACGCTGCAAAAGCCGACAGTTTTGACGCACTGGTTCGGGATCGCATTTGCAAACCACTGGCGCTGAAAGATACCGGCGAAGCGCTCACGGGTGGTCAGAAATCTCGACTGGCCCGCGGTCGGAATGCCAAGCTCGATTCACCGACCCGTGGGATTTCGCCACCCTGGAAGCCTGCGGTGGGCTGCGATCCACGGCCGACGACATGCTCCGATTCGCCGCCGCCAACTTGGGCGAGGTGAAATCGCCGTTGCTGGACGTTTTGAAACTCAGCCACGAAAAACGTTCGACTGCCGGCTCCGACGCCGTCGAGATCGCCCTCTGCTGGCACCGTTTGAAACTGAAAAACGGCGACCCGATCATCTGGCACAACGGCGGCACCGGTGGCTTCCGAACCATGGTGGCATTTACCCCGACCACAAAATGTGCGGTGGTGGTGCTCTGCGCCGCCTCACTCGGCGCCGACGTCGACAAGTTGACGCTGGCTGTCCTGAAAGAATTGCAACCGAAGTGATGCACGGGTACCGCACCGACGGCTCACGCCAGTCGGCTCACCAGGATTCGTTTTATCCTGCAATCACGAAGATTGATCAACGTGGCGAGCCAACTGCGTGAGCGGTTGGTGTGTACTTCTACCGCTCCGACGGCTCACGCCAGTCGGCTCGCCAGGATTCGTTTTACCCTGCAATCACGAAGATTGATCAACGGGGCGAGCCAACTGCGTGAGCGGTCGAGTCAGACGTCTGAACCGTGTGCCGGTGGGGGTAACTCCGGAGTCTTCGCGCGGCGTCTTGCGAGAACCACAGCTCCGTGCAGCATGCCAATCAACCACCCGGCGAGCAAGCAAAAGCATGCGAACCCAGCAGCACCGAGTGGCAGATCCGCACGAGTTATCAAGGCTAGTGGCCCACCGATAGCAAATCCTCCGACGCTCCACCACAGGACATACTTGCCGTGAACGCGGCGTGTCTCAGAACCGGCCCCGATGCCCCGCTGAAGAGCACGACCAATTACGAACACGACAATGGTCACGAAAGCGTGGTTAAACAGGAATTCCTGGTACATGCACCACTTTCTCAGAGGTTTACAGAGTTCGAAGCATTTCTAGCCATCGATTTGGAGGGTCAACAGCGAATCCGAGTTTGGTGGATTCGCTTCACGGTGCTAGTAAGGAATGACAGTCGTAAACCGCAGCTTGAGCGTCTTCGACTTTGCGTCATATCCTTCGAACAATCCGACGACGGTGACCGTCTTGCTGATTTCAGGCGGCTTCGTGTACTTGGTCACCTTCATCTCGAACGAGACAGAAAATCCATTCGTGCCATCGACTCGAACTGTCCCTGTGTCCCCGTTCGTCGCGCTCTCCGTCACTTTTCCTCGGAGCAACATCACGGCCGGTACGTCGTCCGACAGACCGTACTTCTTGCGGGCGGCCACCTCATCCTTGGCGAACTCGGCGGTGACTTCGTCCGCCATCCGGACGGGGGTCGGCTCCGAACCGGCGCCCAGATCGGTCACCGTGCAGTTCAGCATTCCGAGCTCTGAGGCTGTGCTGTGTACGAAACCGACCATCCGAACTTTACGACCAGGAACCAGAGCCTTGAACTTCTCCATCTCGCCCGCCGCAGGAATTCCGACCACGTTAAATAAATCGGTGGAGAAAGGCATCGGAACGCCCGCCATCGCGATCGTGAAAGCCTGCCCCGGTGATACCTTCTTGGTCTGGGCTATTGTCACCCCTTCCACTTGGACGACTTTCTCAAAGTACTTGCTCGACATGTACCCGCCCTGGAGTTCTTGGCAGATCACCTCCGCGATCCCGGTCACTTCCGGCGGGGTTCCGACTGGCGGTTTTGGCCGCGGCGCTCTCGCCCCGGGGGGCAGCGGC
Organism: Fimbriiglobus sp.; assembly: GCA_043727675.1. Lineage (GTDB taxonomy): Bacteria > Planctomycetota > Planctomycetia > Gemmatales > Gemmataceae > JALHQU01. The sequence continues at coordinate 5,190 of JAYSYJ010000072.1, read as the reverse complement.
TGACCAGAACTCCACGACTTGACATTGGTGTTGGCAGCGGGTTCGCTGCCGGGCGGTTCGCTGGCGACTGGTGGGACGGATGCGGTGTCCGCGGGAGTCGGAGCCGACTTGGGGCCGCACCCGGCGGTAACGATGCCTCCAAAAAGTATGACATAGTGGATCAGATTCAGTGTGGGCCTACGCATGATGACGCCTTTAAAAAGGTGGTTCTGCCACAGAGTGAGTCTCGGCTATTCTGGCTAACGATATGGGTAATTGCAAGCGTGATGAGCTATGATCCCGCGAAAGCCTACTTGCCCCCGCCGGTTGCTGCAACCTGCCTACGTCTGTAGGGCTCGAACCCGTAATGCTTGGGTCGGTTGTCGAGTCGCACGTGTAGCCGTACTGGTAGTCGATCATAACAAACTTGTCGATGCGATTGGTAAATGTGTTCAATCAATTGCTGCTGCTGACATGCAAATTCCAACAAAAAAAGCCGGAACCCCAATTGGCTTCTGGCCACATGGATGGTTCCGGCTTTCGGAATTCCCAAAAACCTTACCGCTTGGAGAATTGGGTACCACGGCGGGCACCGCGGAGGCCGTACTTCTTGCGTTCCTTCATGCGGCTATCGCGGGTGAGGAAGCCGCTGTCGCGGAGTTTCTTCACCATGCCGGCGGCCGGATCATCCGGGAGGGCCATCACGGGGACACCGAGAACCGGAACGGCGGCCGGGGCCGCGTTCGGATCGATCGCTTTCGGCACTTCTTTGACTTGGGCTTTGTAACCCTTGACCATGGTCACGTGGTTCCGCGTGATGATCTTCTGCTCCGACTTGGGCGAGAACATCGTCTTCACGGCGCGGGCCAAACCTTGCTTGATGGCATCGGCTTGACCGGTGAACCCACCGCCGTTGACGCGGATGATCACGTCGACCCGGGTGAGTTGATCGGTGACGATCAGCGGAGCGGCGACGGCGCCGCGATCCTTCTCTTCGGTGAAGTAATCGGCGAGCGGACGCTCGTTGATCGTGATGGTGCCTTTGCCTTCGCTGACGCGAACGCGGGCCACGGCCGTTTTGCGGCGACCGGTGCCGAGGTAATACGTGACTTTCTTCTTCTCAGCCATTGCGTGAACATCCCTTGCGGAGTCGAGGCGTTACGCCTTGGAGTGATCGATCTTGAATTCTTGGGGTTGTTGAGCTTGGTGCTCGTGCTTCGAGCCGGCGAAGATCTTGAGCTTCGTGAGCTGCTTGTAGGCGAGCGGGCCTCGGTTCATCATCCGCTTGACGGCGAGCCGGATGATTTCTTCCGGTTTGCGATCACGCATCTCGGAGGCCGGGATGATCTTCTGACCACCGGCGTAATGCGAGTATGTCTGGTACGACTTCTTTTCCCACTTATCCCCGGTGAACTTCACCTTCTCGGCATTCACGATCACGACGAAATCGCCGGTGTCGCAATGGGGGGTGAACGTCGGCTTGTGCTTGCCGCGCAGGAGGTTCGAGATGGTCACGGCCAAGCGGCCGACGACGAGATCGGTGGCGTCGATGACGTACCACTGTGGGGTGACCGTTTCCCGGGTGGCCATGAAGGTGGACATTGCGACTGAACCTTTGCAAGCGGCGAAACATCGGGCCATTCCGAAGACGGATATAGTAAAGCGCAGGCCCAAACCGTCAAGAGCGCATAATCTGAGTTTGCCGCGGCTCGGCCGACCCGACCGTCGACCGCAAACTCGAATCCCTCGATAATCCATGCAAATGATCGATCTCCTGACCGCCGGCGTCCTTTGGGTCGGGCACGCCTGCATTTGGACCGCCACCCTCAATGTCCTTTATTCCCAGCCGTTGCCCAAAGCGTTCTTGAAGCCGTGGCGGCTCTTCACCGGTGCCGTCATCAGCGGGTTCCCACTCGTTCTGTTCTTCGGCCCCTGGCCTTTGAATCTCTATTTCGGCGTCTGCTGCTTCGTCGGCCTCATGGTCTTCCCGACGATCACCCTGTTCCGCAATTTTCGGCCTCGACCCATATGCCTGACGGCGGAACGAACCGAAACGCTCGACCTCTGGGAGACACTCGGTGCGGGTGTGCGAGGCGATGGCAAATGGAGATGGCTCACCCGATTGCCGGGGAATGGCGTCTTCAAAGTGGACATCACGGAGTTGTCGTTGCGGTTGCCGAGGTTGCCGGCCTCGCTCGAGGGAGTGTCGATCCTGCTCCTCTCCGATTTGCATTTCCACGGGACGCCTTCGAAACTCTGGTTCGACGCCATCATTGACCGACTGAAGCAGTTCCCCAAGCCCAACGTCGTGGTGCTCGCCGGCGATTTCGTCGATTCCGATGAGCATCATGAATGGATCGGGGCGATCCTCGGTCGTTTGGAATGGACTGAACTCGGCGTGGCGATTTTGGGGAATCATGATGCGCACCATCACCCCGAGACGCTGCGGCGCACATTGGAAGCCATCGGATTCACGGTACTCGGCGACCGCTCGCACGAAGTGACAGTGCGCGGGGAACGACTGATCTTCACCGGGCACGAAGGGCCGTGGTTCCCGGCTCCCCAAACGGTGCCGGAAGGTGGGTTCCGCATCTGCGTGAGCCATTCGCCCGATTCATTCCGCTGGGCCACCGCACGCGGCTTCGATTTGATCTTGTGCGGGCATGTCCATGGGGGCCAAATTCGCCTGCCGCTGATCGGCTCGATCTTTGTGCCGAGTCGCTACAGTCGCCGCTACGACATGGGCGTCTTCGAACAGACCGGCACTGTCATGGTGGTCGGGCGCGGATTGAGCGGCAAAGAGCCGCTCCGCTTCCGCTGCCATCCGCAAGTCATCCGAATCACCCTGCAATCCGAACCACTTGCGTGAGGGTCGATCATTTCTTTTGGAGCATTCCGGCGCGGTCGCGCAGGAGCTTAGCGGTGTCGGCTTCGCTGAGGGCGAACACGTCGGTGCGGCCCGGCTCGTTCACCTTGGCGTAGACTTGCTTGCCGTTGGTGCCACCGACTTCCGCGCCGAGTAGCAGCGACTTGGTGACCTTCCCGTCTTGCATCGAGAGGACAATCACGCGCTTCGGCTCTTTGAGACCGTACAGCTCGAGGTTGGCATCTTTGTCGGCGATGTATCGCTCCGCTTTCAACTCGGCCAGGGCACCGAGCAACTCGCTGATCTTGGTCGCATCGAACAGATCGGCGGGCTTGTCCGTATCGACCCAAAGCGGGCCGGTCTTCCGGAGCACGAAATTGGATTTGCCTTCGCTGATGGCCAACAGGTTCACTTGCGAAGCATCGACGCCGGTCCAGACGGCGCGCTTGCGATATTCGCCGAGCAACTTGCCCGTCAGGCCGATGTCCAGCAGGCCGACCAGTTCCCCTTTTTCGACCATCGCATGGACGCGGGACCCGTCGAGTTCATTCGCCCCGACCAGCACGCTGAGCACCTCTTTGTCGTTGAGCAGAAACTTCACCTTGGCCCGTGGCGCGTCCAACCCGAACGGTTTCAGGTCGGCCGGTTTCTCGGCGACGAGTTCATCGGCGCGAAACTTGGCGACGGCGTTGACGAGTTCATCGAGATCGGTCTGCTCGGCCTCGGTCGGCACCGGCGCGGTCATTTTCCAAGTGCCATCGACTTTCACGAAGATCGCCTTGCGATCGCCGCGCTCGATCACCACTTGATCGGCATCGACGAAGCGCCCGGTGTTCAACAGCCGATCTTTGAACTTGATCGGTAGGCCCAACAGTTTGTTGAGCACCACCCCGGACACGACTTTCACCATCGGCTCGTTCGCATCCACCAACTTGACAAAACGATCCCCGTTCGGCTTGACGTCGTCCACGGGCTTGCCGATCTGGAGCGTGACGACCGTCGTTTTGGTGCCTTCCAGCGTCGTGAGTGTCACTTCGGCCGTCGGGGCATCCAGTCCGTACGGCTTCAAATCTTTCGCGCCGATGGCGGCCACTTTGGTGGCCCGCATGCGCGACAACCCGTCGGACAGTTCTTCGATGGTCAGCGGGTCGGCGGTGAACTTCACCGGCTTGGCCACCTCCCATTTCTCCGCGACTTTGGTCAGTTCGAAAATGTCGGCATCCTTCTTGCGCACCACGGATGTGAGCGTGAACGGATCGAAAGCGAGCAGGCCGCGATCGGCGAGTTCGAGCTTGCCGCGGGCGAGCGCCGCCGTGGTCGAACCGCTGATGACTCCCACGGCGAGCTCGTCGCCGATGCGGAGGTAGCGTTCGCCGGTCGGTTCTTCTTTGCCGAGCTTCAGCACCACCGGCGCCGGCTTTTCCGCCGTGGTCAGTGTGAACGTGTAAGCGGGTTTGTCGAGTCCGTAATCGGCCCATTTGATCGCGGGGCCGTACGCTGCCAACCGGAGTATCGGCGGATTGGTGGTATTGCGGATCAAGTTGCTCACGAGCAATTTGTCGAGCGGGAAGGTGGCCCCTTCGGGCTTCCAATCTTGTTTGTCGGCCCCGAGCAGCGTTAAGCTCGCTTCCGGAGTCGGGCCGGCAATCTGCACCTTGGTGACCTTGGCGGGATCGAGTGCGAGCAGGTTGCGGTCGAGCCAACCGAGCGCGGATTTGTCAGCGGCTTTGAAGGCCGTATCGGCGATCACGAACACGGCGGTGTTCGGGCCGGTGGCCAGTTTTGCGTAGCGGGCCGCGGGGTTATCGGTCACGACGTTGCCGATTTGCAGCGTCCGTGTGACCGGGGCTTCTTCGGGCGGCACCGTCTTGGAATCGGGCTTCGGTTCGCGGATTGTCACACCGACGGTCAGCGCCGGTTTGTCGAAGCCGTGCTTCGCTTCGGGTGTCAAGGCGTCGTACCGGAGCGCTTGTAATTTGCCGAGTAGCCCAGTCAGAGGCAACAGATCGTTGACGGAAGCGCCGGCCTCGAACGGGCCGCTGACTTTCCATTTGCCGCCCTCCGTGGCGAGCTTGTATTTCTCGTCGCCGCGTTGAATATCCAGTTGGGTCACTTTGTCGGGCGTGGCCGACCACAACACCAGCGGCAACAAATCGAGCGAGCCGCGATCCAACGATTCCACGAGCGTTTTCGCCACGGTGAAGACCGGCCCGGTGCCATTGCGACGGGCATAGATCTCACCCGGCTTCGGCAAGGCGATCACCAATGTTTCCGGCACGGCCGACTTACCGGTGAAGCCGAGGTGCACCGTCAACCGACGGCCTTCCTTCTGATCCGGTTTGGCA
>JAYSYJ010000071.1:0-19808 GCA_043727675.1 Fimbriiglobus sp. | reverse complement strand
TTAGTACCACCGTTACGACTGGCACAGTCGTCGGGGATTAGGGCTGCCGCGGGCGGCCCACAAGGAGCGCCGCTTGTCGAAGACTCAAGAGAAGACCCAAGAAAAGGTTCGCGTGTACGCCCTGGCCAAAGAGCTGAAGCTCGACACCAAGGACATCCTCGACCTTTGCCACGAGCTGGGTTATGCCGGCATCAAGAATCAACTCAGCGGGTTAGAACCCGACCATGTCGTTGCGCTTAAAAAGCGTGTCAAAGAGGGGCCGAAGTCGCACGCCGCCTCAACTCCGACGACTGCTAAACCCGCCCCCGTCGCTGGCCCGCCCAAGGTGCTGGAAACGAAAGTTCGCACACTGCCGCCGCCGAAGGTCAAAGCGGAACCTAAGCCTCAAGAGCTTGCTGCACCGTACGTCGAAATCCATGCGGCCGAGCCGACCCCGACGGAGATTCCAAGTGAATCCGTCGCCGAACCGCTGGCCGCCGTTGCCGCTGAGTCTGTTCCCGAAGTTGCCGTGCCCGTCGTGGTTCCGGTGCCAACAAGTACCCTGCTCCAAGGGCGTGGCGTCAAGGATTTGTTGAATCCGAACCGTATGCCCACCCTCGGAAGTGGTCGACCAGCCCCACGCCCTGGCGTGCAAGGGCCTCCGCACCAAGTCCCGCACCGTTCCGGCCCCACACCGAATGTGCCGCCGCCGGTTGCGATTCCGACGCCTGTCGCGGCGGCGGTCGTTCCCGTTCCGTTGGTAGAACCCATTCCAACTCGCGTAGAAACCGAATCGCACCCGGTTATCGCTGCCGTCGCAACTCCCGTAGTGACCGTGCCAGTCGTAGCGCCGCCCCAGCCGCCGCGTGTGCCCCACCAACAGCGGCCGATGGGGCCGTTACCGCAACAAGGCGTCCGGACGCTTTCGGGCAACGCACCGTCGTCTGGCCCGCCCCGCAATCCGCAGTTCGGCCCACCGCAAGTCGGTGCCCCACGTGTGGGTGGAAGCCAATTCGGCCCGCCGGTCGCCGGCCCACCACGGCCGCAATTCGGCCCACCGGCTCGTTTGGGTGCCCCAGGCAGTCCGGCGGATCCGAACACCGGTGCGCCGAACCAGGCCGGCAAAGGTGGCCCGCCCGCCGCGAATAAACCAAGCACCTCGATGAAGCTGACGCTCGACCAGATCAAGAAACTGCGCGAGATGGAGCAGAAGCGCGGCAAGCAGAGCATCACCGAAGTTCAAAAGCTGATTTCGCTCCCGGACAAGCCTGCGGATGGCGCCCCGGTCGCACCGGACAAAGGCGGTCTCGTCCGGCCACCGATGCCACGCGGGCCGATGAAGCCGGACGAAGGCGAAGGTGGCGACGACAAGAAGAAACCGGGCGAAGTCGCCGGCCGTTCCGGTCGCCATGCGGGCCGGCAGTCGCGCGATCGCAAAGGCCCGACCGACAAGGGCGCGATCATCATTCAAGGTGGTCAGGCCGAAGTCATCGATCAGCAATCGGGTTCCCGGCGTGGCCCGCGCGCCGCGCTCATGCGGAAGGCGTTGCGTCGCCGCGACCATCAGGTCGTCAAAAAAGAAGGCCCGATCGAGATTCTGTTGCCGATCACGGTGCGCTCCCTCTCGGAAGCCATCGGCGTGAAACTCGGCGATTTGTCGAAACAACTGCTCAAAGAGACGTCGCAGTTGTACGGTGCCACGTCGGTTGTCGCCTTCGATGTCGCCGAAGTCATCGCCATCGGCAAGGGCATTACGCTCGTCGCCAAGAAGCAGGAAACCGCCGAAGATAAACTCCTCGAGCAGTTCCGCATCCGCGCCGAAACCGTCGACCCCGAGCTGCTCCGACCGCGGCCACCGGTGGTCACCATCATGGGCCACGTCGACCACGGCAAAACGTCGCTGCTCGACAAGATCCGCATCGAATACGGCATGGCGTCCGATGTCGTGTCCACCGAAGCCGGCGGCATCACGCAGGTACTCCGCGCTTGGCGCGTCGAGAAGGACGGCAAGCCCGTCACCTTCCTTGATACTCCCGGTCACGAGGCGTTCACCAAGATGCGGGCGCGGGGTGCCAACGTCACCGACATCGTCGTCATCGTGGTGGCGGCCACCGACGGCGTCATGCCGCAGACGGAAGAGGCCATTGCCCACGCTCGCGCCGCCGATGTCGACATCATCATCGCCATTAACAAAATCGACATGCCGAACGCGAACATCGACAAAACGCGCCGGCAACTGTACCAGATGAACTTGCTGCCCGACGACATGGGCGGTGAAGTGCCGTTCGTCGAAACCAGCGCGATGACCGGCGCCGGCATCGGCGAATTGCTCGACACCATCGGTGTCATGGCGGAACTCAACGAAACGCTGATGGCCGACCCGACCCACCCGGCGTCGGGTACTTGCCTCGAAGCCTACATGGACGGCGACCGCGGCGTCATGGCGACGCTGCTGGTTCAACAGGGGACGCTCCGCAAGGGCGACATCATCCTCTGCGGGTCGACCTTCGGCCGCGTCCGGGCGATGTACGACGACTTGGCCAAGCCGATCACCGAAGCCGGGCCGAGTATGCCCGTCAAGATCTTCGGCCTGAACGAAGTGCCCGACGCCGACGACCCGTTCTACTTGGTCGACGACCTGAAGACGGCCGCCGAAATCGCCGACAAGCGGAACGACAAGCGGATCGAAGACGACCGCATCAAGTTCGCCCCGCAGAGCTTGGATCTGTTGAAAGAGCGCAACTCGAAGGTCAAGATCACCGAGTTGAAGGTGATCTTGAAGGCCGAAGCGCGCGGTTCGGTGGAAGCCATCAAGAAGGAACTCGAGAAACTGATCCACGAGGAAGTGCGTTGCAAGGTGCTGCTCGCGGGCATCGGGGCCATCAGCGAATCGGACGTGACGCTCGCCCTCACCAGTCCGGCCGACACGCTGGTGATCGGTTTCAACGTCACCGCCGACGACGACGCCCTGCGGTTGGCCGAAGCACGCGGCATCAGCCTGCGGGAATACCAGATCATCTACAACCTCGTCGACGACGTGAAAGCGGCTCTCGAAGGCCGGCTCAAGCCGATCGAAGAAGTGGTTCACCTGGGTCGTGCCATCGTCCGGGAGTCGTTCAAGGTCTCGAAGGTCGGCACCATCGCCGGTTGTTATGTGACCCAGGGCAACATCGAACGGAGCGCCCGCGTCCGGGTGATTCGCGACGGTGCGGTGATCTTCCCGTCCGCCGAACGCAACGTCGGCCTCGACAGCTTGAAGCGATTCAAGGACGACGCCAAGGAAGTCCGCGAAGGTTTCGAGTGCGGTCTGAAAGTCGCGGGCTTCGACGACATCAAAGTCGGCGACGTCATCGAAGCCTACCGCATCGAGATCCGCCTGCGGACGCTGTGATTGGAGGGTGGGGTTTGGGGTGCAGGGGAGCAAGGAGCGGGGTGCGATGGACGAAACCATTGTGACCCTCATCCCTCTTCATCCCGACGAGCAGTTGATCGTCGGGAATTTGGAGCAGTACCGGAAATTGGCGACCGACGTTTTGGTTCGGTCGCTCGAGTCGGGTCGAGAAGGGTCGCTGAAGGTGCGGCCCGACGGTACGATCATCGATGGGCATCACCGGCTGAAAGTCCTCCGCGAACGCGGGTTCGATGTGAACGCCTTGCCGCGCGAAATCATTCCGAAGTTCCCGCTCGATTGAGGCTCTTGTTCCGTGGGCAGCCCGTTTTGGATTCCGACCGACACCCCCGGACGCTTGGCGATCCTCGCCCGTCCGCGCGGTGGTGATTGGCTCCCGGACGAGGTCGCCGCGTGGAAGCGTGCTGGGATCCAAATCGTCGCTTCGATGCTGACGACGGAAGAAGATTTCGGCCTAGAACTGACTGAGGAAGGCGGGGAATGTTCCCGTGCGGGTTTGCAGCATCTCGCATATGCCGTCGAGGATCGCGGACTTCCCCGCGACGACTTCGTCTTCGCAGAACTGGCTTTCATGCTCGCGAAGGAACTCGCGGAAGGCCGCACTGTCGGAATCCATTGTCGGCAGGGGATCGGTCGTTCTGGGCTTCTCGCGATTGGCATCCTGTATGTTCTCGGAGTATCGACCGAAGAGGCGATCCGCCTCGTCTCGACCGCACGCGGTCGGCCCGTCCCGGAAACCCCCGAACAATTGGAATGGATTTCCCGGTACAAAATTCCCGCCGTGGTGGCACTAGGATCCGTATGAAGACGCACCGTTTAGCTCGGGTCGCCGAAGTGGTTCGCGAAGTCGCGGCCGAGACGATCCTGTTTGAAATCCGCGACCCGCGCGTCAAGCACGTGACGGTGACGCGCGCCGAAGTGGCCGCCGACTTGCAGCACGCTAAAGTGTTCGTGTCGGTCATGGGCACCGAGAAAGAACAAGCGCTGGCGATGCACGGTTTGAAGAACGCCGCCGGATTCGTGCAATCGAAATTGGCCAAAAGACTCGAAACTCGCTTTTTACCTGTTATCATCTTCGTCGTGGACGAAGGGGTAAAGAAGAGCGTCGAAGTGGCCCGCTTGCTGCGCGAGGAGCAAGAGAAGCACGGCACCTTCACTCCGAAGCCCGATGCAGTCGGAACCGATGACCTCGACGATGACGATTCGGATGACGACGACGGAGTTGAAGAAAGCGATGGGACTGTGACTGCCGGCGGACAGGACGCCCCCGGCTTACCCCCCGGCCCCGAGACCCCTCGGTAAGTCAACCAGCCGCGTCCCGACCCTTTTCCGAGCGAACCGTTTATGTCCACCACGACCAAGCAGCAACTGCTGACCCAGGTGTACACGGTTTTGAAAAAGAAGGTGCCCGCGTCACCGGAGCCGGAATCACCCCGACCGATTTTGGAAGAAGTCCTCTACGCTATCTTGCGCGAAGGCGTTCCGAACGCCGCCGCCGATGCGGCGTTTTTGCAAATCAAGACGGGTTTCTTCGACCTCAATGAAATGCGCGTGAGTTCCGTTCCGGAAGTCGCGGAAGCCATCGATGGACTGACCGAGGCCGGGAACAAGGCCGAGCGGATCGTGAAGTTCCTGCAAGAGCATTTCGAGCGGACTTACACGTTCGCCTTGGATGATTTGGAAAAGAAGGGTCTGAAGCAAGCGGCCAAGCAACTGGCCCGGTACAAAGATCACGGCGTGTCGGATTTCGTGGTGGCCTGGGTGATGCAGCGCAGCCTTGAAGGGCACGCCATCCCGCTCGACGAACCGACGATCCGGGTATTGCAGCGCCTGGGGGCCATCGAAGCCGATATCGAAGACCTCGAAGCGACCCGCGGTTCCATTGAACACCACATCCCCAAAATGAACGGCATCGATTTCACCGACCGTATCATCCAACTCGCCACGACGACCTGCCTGCCCGAAAAGCCGCGCTGCCCCGAGTGCCCGCTACTGTCGATCTGCCCGACGGGTCAAGCCCGTGTGGCCAAACCGGCGAAAGAAGCGAAGTCCAAACCGAAGTCGCGCTGAGGGGTGGAATTGACTCCGGAATCGCACACGGCTTTCCGACGCAAATTGCTGGCGTGGTTCGACTGTGCGAAGCGGGATTTGCCTTGGCGCACGTCCCGCGATCCTTACCGGATCTGGGTTTCGGAGGTGATGCTTCAGCAAACCACCGTCGTAGTCGTGATTCCCTTCTACGAACGCTTCTTGGTCAGTTTCCCGAGCGTGCAGGCTCTCGCCGCCGCCGACGAACAAACGGTTCTGAATCACTGGCAGGGGCTGGGATATTACCGCCGTGCCCGGCATTTGCACGCGGCGGCAAAGCGGTTGGTTCACGAGCAGGCCGGCGAACTGCCGGACGATCCCGCGGTTTGGGCGGCACTGCCGGGTGTCGGGCGGTACATCCTCGGGGCGGTACTCTCGCAGGCCTTTGATCGGCGCTTGCCCATCGTGGAAGCGAACACGTTACGGGTGTTGTCCCGCCTTTTCGGCAGTCGACTCGACCCTCGGGAAGGCGCCGGCAAAGTCTGGGTCTGGGAAGCGGCTGCCACGGTGCTGCCACGCAAACGGGTGGGCGACTTCAACCAAGCGATGATGGAACTCGGGGCGCTCGTCTGCACGCCGGTGGCCCCGAACTGCGAAGGCTGTCCAGTTCGCCGGGAGTGCCTCGCCAATAGGTTGGGTTTGCAAACGGAGATTCCGCCACCAGCGAAGAAGAAGATGCTGGCCACCGTTCAGGAAACGTCCTTGCTGATTCAACGGGAGGGTCGGGTGCTGATCTGCCAACGTCCACCGACTGCGGAACGCGGTGCGATGCTCTGGGAGTTTCCAGCCACGGCCGAAAGTGTCGGTATGAACGTCGAGGTTGGCCCCGAACTGCTGATAGTGCGACACGGGGTCACGCGGTTCCGCATCGTGCTGGAAGCCCGCGAAGCAGTTTGGCTCGGCGGGGAATTCGCCTCGGACTTCTACACGGCCGGCATTTGGGTGACAGCGGAGGAACTGGCGAGCTACCCGATGAGCACTCCGCAGGGGAAACTCCGCACGGAGTGGAGCAAAACCAGCCGACAGGGGCGATTGTGGTGAGGCTACTTCGCACCGGATAAAATCCAATCCTTCACCAGTTTGATTTCAGCGGGAGTCATCTTCTCTTTACCGGCTGGAGGCATGGCACCACCGTCGATTTGAGTCCAGAGATAGCTCTTGTCCAAGTCTTTGGCGACGACCGCGATGCCGTTGTCGCCACCCTTGGAAATGGAGGCCAGCGTCAGCATGTTGAAGCCACCTTTCGTGGTCGGATCACCGTGGCAGCCGTTGCATTTCAGTTTGAAGATCGGGGCGATATTCGCGGCGAACGAAACCGGTGCACCGGTCGCTTCCGGTTTCTTCGGTTCGGGTTTCACCGGCTCGGGTTTCGGTTTCACCGGTTCGATTTTGGGTTTGATCGGCTCGGGCTTGGGCTTGATCGGAGCCACTTTGGGCTTGATTGGCTCCGGCTTAACGTCCGGTTTGGTCGGCGCGGCTTCGATCGCACCCGGCTTCGCCACGATGGTTTGAGCCACTTCCACCGCAGGCTTTGTTTTGGCTTCGGTTTTACTCTGGCCGAGCGAAACTCCGAGCCCAAAGCCGAAGAGCAAGACCGCGCCAAACCCGCACATAGCCAAAATCCATTGGCCTTTGGGCATGGCCGGCGTTCGTTCGATTTCCAAAACGTCGGATTCAAGATCGTCGCGCGACATCGGTCACTTCCTCGGGAATCAATGGATCAAGCTTGGCACAATTGCGCTGTACGCGCTCTGCAAATCGACTCGGTCGGCGCAAGTTGCGGATTCAATTCACTTTAGGAGAAACATCGTTGGCCAGCGGTGGTCGGGTTGCATCGATTAGAGCACTCGAAATCCCACTTGGTTCCGCATGTCGGCCAAAAATCGCGCCAACGGAGCCGGTTGTGAAGGGTTGAATGGGATGAACCGCGAATGGATCGCTGGACGCTGCATCGCTTGGGCGTTAAGTTGGGGTAGCGGACGCGATGCTCGCCCCGATGGACTTATACCGGACGCCCCGTGTGGCCCCAGCCCCCGAACCGGACGCCCTCCACTTGCTGGAGGAGACCGATTGGATCATCGCCGCCCAAAAAGGGGATCGGGCCTCGTACGCCCGCGTGGTGAATGCGTATTGGGAACGGCTTTACCGCTGGCTCTTCCGCATGACCCACGACCGCCACAAGGCCGAGGACTTGACCCAAGAGACGTTCTTGAAAGCGTTGGCCGCGATCGGCTCCTTCCGGGCGGGCAGTAACTTTCGGGCGTGGCTCTTCCGCATCGCTCACAATAATTTTGTGAACTTGAAGCGGGGGGAAAAACGGGCGACCCAGAGTCTCCCGGACGAACCGATGCAAGCGGATGGTGCCCCCGGCCCGCCGACGACCGCCTCGGATCGCGAAACGTTGGCACTGGTGGCGAAAGCGGTGGCGGAGTTGCCACCCGATTTCCGAAGTGCATTGCTGCTGCGAGCCGAAGAAGGATTGTCGTTCCGCGAAGTGGCGTTGATTTTGAATATCACCGAAGAGACCGCACGCTGGCGGGTGTTCAAAGCTCGGCAAAAGTTGGTGAAGGTTCTCGCTCCGGAATTGCTTCCGACCATGAAAAGTGAGCCGAAAGGCGAAGAAGGTTAGTGTCATGAAATGCGAAGCGGTGCAAAATCGGTTGCTGGCGGCCCCGGATGCTCATCGTCCGGAAGAGAAGCTCCTCGCGCACCTCGCCGACTGCTCCGCCTGCCAAACGGTTCAAGCTCACGCACTGAAACTGGATTCTTGGTTGTTGCATCTGCCAGCGGCGCCGTCTTCGCACCTGAAGAAAGCGGCATTCCTCGAATCGATTCAGGAAGCGGGGCCGATCATTCGAGTGAAGCCCCGTAGTCTGCGGACACCGAGCGGGACGAACCGACCGTGGCAAACCGTTCTTGGCTGGGAACAGTTCGCCGGCATGGCCGCGGCACTCTTGATCGCCATCGGTGGCATTTGGTGGTTCACGCGGGCGAAGTTGCCAGTCCCCGAGATCGCCGAAAAGCCACGCCACGAGTTGTTGAAAAAAGAAGTCGAGCACCTGACGCAACTGGCCAAAAGTGATTCGGCCCCGAAACGCATGACCATCTGGGCCGCGTGGGCGAGCGACTTGAAGACGGAAACGAAAGAGCTGTACAAAGTGGCTCCGAACGATGAACTGCAGTCCCTCGGGAGGCTCTTCGAACGGGCCGTGCAAGAGGGGATCGTGAAACAAGCCGGGCTGCTCGATAAACATATGCCCGCCGGTGAGCGACAGGCCCTCTTTCAAGATGCACTGGCTCGGTTGACCGAGGTGGAAACCGAAACGGCTCAATTGTCGCTCAATGCACCGCCGGACGCTCAAAAGACGCTCCGGAAAATGTCGCAGGCTGCCAAGACGGCCCGCGTGGCCCTCGAACCGCTCGTGAAAGGGGTGTGATGATGAAACTGCGCACGCCCCTGACGCTGTTGGTTGTCGCCATCGTCTCGCTGGCGGTCTCGGCCCAGTCTGGAAACACCGGACTGACGGCCGCCGAGCAATTGCAACTGCTCAAGACCAACCGCGAACTCATCGAAGATTTACTCGATCAGGGAACCCGTGTCTCCGACGCGAATACGCCGTTGGATCGCGCGGCCGAGTGCCAGTTGTCCGCGAATCGCTTGGCCCGCGAATTTCGCTCGGCTATTGACCGTGCCGATGCCTACCGCGCCTGCGAAATCGGGGATCACGTCGAAAAAGTCATCGTCGAAGGATTTGTCCCCAATTTCGAAACGGCCCGCCAGAACTCCAAGCCCGGCTCCCCGGACTACGAACGGGTGCGAACCCTGCACCGGGAAGCGACCCAGAGCCTCGAGAAGTTGACCGCCACCATGCCCCAAGAAGGCCCTTTGACCAAATCGAAACGGTTCCAGCACGTCCGCGAGAAACTCGGCCTCGCTGCCGCGAAGGTCGGTAAATCGACCGACGATTAACGAAGTCTGAACTCCATTTCTTCGGGTGCGCCAAATTCTGCTGACGGTCGGATCCGGAGGATTTCGGCCCTGAAAGGGTCGTTCCAATAGCCCAGGTCAGAGCCGGCACCGCCGGCGGAGGCCTGGGAACCCCGTACCGGAAAACGGTCTCCGTCCTGAAGGGACGGTTCGGAACAGTCCTTGGAACCGCCCTTTCAGGGCGTCTCCATGTTCCGGATCGCTTGACCCAGGCCTCCGGTCGCTGCGCGACCTCCGACCTGGGCTGATAGAACGGCCCTTTCAGGGCCAAAATCCTCCTCCAGAAAGATTTTCCACCTCCCATTTCTTCGACCAGACAGCTTTTCACTTCCCACCACGGCGTGGCATCTTGTAACGTAGATCTGTCGCTCTTGGAATCTGCGAGATGCTGCTATGGCTGTTGGGCCGGATAAAATTTGCGGGGTCGTGGCCCGAACGCGCCACAAGATGATGCAGGTGGAACTCCGCGAAGCCGCCGCACGCGGGGCGAAGTTTCTGGAAGTGCGGCTCGATTTCCTTTCGAAAGCGGTCGATTTCAAGAGATTGCAGGCTTACAAGGGCTGCCCGTGGATGGCGACCTTCCGCCGTCCGGTCGACGGGGGCCGTTGGTCGGGGAGCGAAGCCGAACGTCAGATGGTGCAGCGGCAAGCCATCGTGTCGGGGGTCTTCGATTGGATCGACCTCGAAACCGATGTCATCGAAAACATCCGCCGGTTCGGCCCGGTGAAGCGTGTCGTGAGTTATCACAACATGACCGAGACACCGCAGAACTTGGACGAAATCTACGACAAGATGCTGACCCAAGACGCCGACGTGTACAAGATCGCCGTGATGCCCAAAATCGCGGACGATTTGCAACGGATCATCGAGATTCAGAAGCGGGCCCCGAAGCCGACGGTGGCATTTGCCATGGGGGAATTCGGCTTCGTCACCAGGTTCACGGCGCTCAAGTTCGGCGCCCCCTGGATCTACGGCGCTTTCAACAAAGAACGGGGCATCGCACCCGGCTTACCGGCGCTCGACGAGTTCCGCACGACTTACCCGGTGCGCGCCATCGGGCCGAACACGAAGTTCTTCGCGCTGCTCGGCGACCCCGTCGGCCACAGCTACAGTCCGATCTTGCACAACCATCTGTTCCGCCGGTTGAAAGTCGACGCGGTGTATGTGCCGTTCCGCGTGCCGGAAGGCCAGTTGCCCGACGCCACCGACGCCATGAACACGGTGCCGATCAGCGGCTACAGCGTGACGATACCGCACAAGGAAGCGGCGGCGCTGCGGGCCAAAGAAGTCGACCCCATGGTCCACATCGTCGGGGCGGCCAACACCTTGCAAGTGCGTGCCGATGGGACTCTTCTCGCGGCCAACACCGATTACCCCGCCGCGTTGGAATCGTTGCGGACACACTTGGATGCGAAGGCGTTGTCCGAAGGGGTGAAGCCGCCGGACTTCTCGCAACTGTTCGTGTTGGTGCTCGGTGCCGGTGGGGCCGCACGGGCCATTGTCGCCGCGTTGGTGCGGGCCGGCGCCAGTGTCACTATCAGCTCTCGGACTGCGGAGCGGGCGACCAAACTCGCCGAGCAAATCGGCGGCAAGTCGTGCGATTGGCAAGCCCGCCACAGTCTGGGTCAGTGCGATATTCTGATCAACTGCACGCCGGTGGGAATGCACCCGAAGGTGGATGAATCGCCGGTGCACGCCAGCTTCCTCAAACCGGGTTTGGTGGTCTTCGACACCGTGTACAACCCCGAGCATACACTGCTCATCCGCGAGGCCGAGAGCCGGGGGTGCAGCGTCATTTCGGGCGTCGATATGTTCGTGAGACAAGCGGCCAAGCAGTTCGAGATTTTCACCGGGATCGCCCCGCCATTGGAAGACATGCGCGAGCTGTTGCGCAAGGCGATGTCGCCGTTGACAAAGGCCATGGACGACGAAGCCGAGAAGAGCGGCGGCATGGGCGGCGTCGGAGAGACTGTGTGATCCCGTTCCTCTACCTCGTGGGCTATCGGGGCACCGGCAAGACCACGGTCGGTCGGTTGGTCGCCGCGGCGATGGGCTGGCCGTTCGTCGATTTGGACGAACGAATTGAAGAGGTGGCGGGCCGCAATATTGCGGCCATCTTCGCAGCCGAAGGGGAGGCCGGGTTTCGGGATCGGGAATCGGCGGCGCTACTCGAAGTTCGCAGCCAAGCCGTCATATCGACCGGTGGCGGCATCGTCCTCCGCGAGGAGAATCGCCGGTATTTGAAGCGCACGGGGCAGGTGATTTGGCTCCGGGCGAGCGCCGAAACGATCTGGGCCCGATTGCAAGCCGACGCCACGAGTGCCGGTCGGCGGCCGAACCTCAGCGGGGGGGGCTTGGCGGAAATCATCGAACTCTTGGCCGCGCGCGAGCGTTTCTACCAACAGGTCGCCGATGCTGCCTTGGACACCGACGGCCCGTCGCCGGAAGCGTTGGCGGCCACTATCTTGACCATGATTGATTTCTTCCCCTCTGACTGAAACGATCCGTTATGGAGTGGTGGTTTCACGCCCCGATGGCCCTCTGTTGCCTCTGGGTCTTCATCCTCGGCCTGGGTGTCGGGAGTTTTCTGAACGTCCTCATCGCCCGGTTGCCCTACGAAAAAAGCATCATCTGGCCGAGTTCGCGCTGCTTCGGCTGCTTCCAAAAAATCGGACTGCTCGATAACTTGCCGATCATCGGCTACCTCCGCTTGCGCGGTCGTTGCCGCAAATGCCAAGCGCCCTTCTCGGCCAAATACCTCTGGGTCGAACTCGGCACCGGCTTGGCATTCGTGGCCCTGTTCTTCGTCGAAATCGTGCTCCAATCGACCGGTGGCCCATCAGAACTGAAGCCGTGGCACAACACGCCGGGCTTGCAGTTCCCCTACATCGGTGGAAGCCCACTCCCACCGCTGCGCGACTGGGTCTACTTCGGGTTCCACGCCGTCTTGCTGTCCGCCCTCATCGCGTCATCGATGATCGACCTCAAACACCGGCAGATTCCGCCCCAAATCACCTACTTGGCCACTCTCGTCGGGTTGATTGCGTCGACGGCGTTCCCCTGGCCCTGGCCGAACGAACTCAGCAGCCTCGGGGTATTGCCGAACGATGGCCGCTCTTGGATTCTGTCGGAAGTGGAAGGGAAGATTCCCGTCGGTCTGACGGTCTGGCCGTTCTGGGGGCCGATCCCCGAATGGGCAGCCGCAGGCAGTTGGAAACTCGGCCTGATGACCGGGCTGATCGGCGCCGCTGTCGGCATGGCCATCGGTCGTGGCATCAAGATGATCTTCGAACTCGGCATGGGCAAAGAAGCACTCGGACTCGGAGACGCCGACTTGCTGATGATGGCCGGGAGTTTTCTCGGCTGGCAGGCGATCTCCCTGGCCTTGCCCGTCGGGGCCATGCTGACACTGTGCGTGGTGCTCCCGCGCATGGCCTACTTATTACTCCGTGGCCGCAAGGTCGAATCGCAACTCCCCTTCGGCCCCGGCATCGCGGCGGGTATTGTGACCTGTTGGTTCGGCTGGCCCTGGCTCGGTCGCTTAGTGCAAGGTGTCTTCTTCGACCTCTATATTCTCGGTTTCGTGATCTTGCTGATGGGCGGCGGGATGTTGATCGCCGGGTTGTTCCTCCGCCGTGGGAAAGCGTCATGAACGGTACCAACGAAGTCGTGATTGTCGATTACGGGATGGCGAATCTGCGCAGCGTTCAAAAGGCGTTCGAGAAAGTCGGCACCGCCGCCGTGATTTCGTCCGATCCGAATCGCGTTCACGAAGCGGCCAAGGTCGTCCTCCCCGGTGTCGGGGCTTTTGAAGACGCGATTGGGAAACTGCGGGACACGGGCTTAGCCGAAGCCGTCACCGACCACATCGACACCGGGAAGGCGTTCCTGGGTATCTGCTTGGGGATGCACATGCTCTTCTCACGCAGCCACGAGGGAGGCAACTTCGCGGGGTTGAACCTATTCGCCGGCGACGTCGTGCGATTCACCCCGGAGCCGGGGTTGAAGATCCCGCACATGGGGTGGAACACGCTGAACATCCGGATGCCGAAATGCCCGTTGTTCCAGGGGCTTCCGCCGGACTCAGCATTCTATTTCGTCCACGGCTACTACGCAGTACCGACCGATGGAGGCAGCACGTCCGCCGAAGCCGACTACCCCGGCCCGTTCTGCGCCGCGCTCTGGCGCGACAACGTCTTCGCCACGCAGTTCCACCCGGAAAAGAGCCAAGCGGTGGGCCAGCTGTTGCTACGAAACTTTGCCGGATTATGAGGGGTATTTTCAATGATGAATCTTCGACGCCTCTTGAGCATGGTCATCCTTTTCGCCTTGGGGTCGTCCGCATTCGCGGATGCACCCAAGTCTGGCGTCACACCTCAAGAGCAGTTGGAAGCGATCCGGGCCGAATCCAAAGCGGCGACAGCGGCCTATTACAACGAAGACGACGCGCTACCGGACACACTCGAAGGTTCCAAAAAGAGCAACGAACTGTTCAAAGCCTATGACAAGGGCCAAGCGGCCAGTTTTCTCGCGGCGGTGGAACTTGCCCAAGCCAATTCGGATTCCGACCTCGGGTTGGAAGCGTTGGAATGGGTGTTGACCACGCCGAGGTCGTACTATTTCCCGGCTGGGAAAATCGCGATGGAACTGGCGACCGAGAAATACGCCGCCCATCCGAAAATCGGTAAGCTGATCGCGACGCTCGGATGGGTGCCACCGTACGAAGGAGTCGATTCGAGGACAGCGGCGTTGGCTTTGCTCAACACCGTTGCGAAAAAGAACCCGGATCGCACGGCCCGAGGGCAAGCGGAAATCTCATTGGCCTATCAATCTTTCGGACACTTCTTGATAGCCGAGTACAAGAAAGCACCGGATCTCGAAAAGCTGGCCGGCGACGCTGAAAAAGCTTACGAGAAAGTCCTCGATGAGTACGGCGACTGCTACCTGTTGCGCGGCGATGAAAAAAAGACACTCGGCGCACTGGCCAAGCAGTTTCTCTTTAGCCTGCGTCACCTGAGGGTCGGAAAAGTGGCACCCGACATCGAAGCGGTCGATCTGGACGGAGCCAAGTTCAAACTGAGTGATTCCAACGATAAAATTCGCTTGGTCGTTTTTTGGGCCAGCTGGTGCGGACCGTGTATGGCGATGGTGCCTCAGGAACGGGAAATAGTCGCCCGGATGAAAGACCGGCCGTTTGCACTCATCGGGGTCAACGGGGATGAAGATCGAGCGAAAGGCAACGAGGTGGCGGCCAAGAACAAAATGGGCTGGCGTTCGTTCTGGAACGGTTCCAAAACGGCGACCAGCACTTTGGCACAAGACTGGAATGTCACCGGTTGGCCGACGGTTTACGTATTGGATGATCGGGGCGTGATCCGCTTCAAAGATTTGCACCGGGACGAACTCGACAAGGCCGTCGATGAACTCGTCGACGAGTTGGAAAAGAAAGCCAAGAAATGACCGTCGGTTACGAATATCACCAAAGTCCCTCTCTTAGGAGTTTCCCCATGCGTTGCCTCAGTTTGTTGGCCGTGCTGGCCTTGGGCCTGCCCGCGTTCGCCGCCGATGACACCTACGACCTGCGTGGCCCGGCCCCGAAAAAAGGGCTGACTATCGTCCGGGAGAGTACGTTGAAAATCAAAGATGCCGACGTGACTGTGACCGTCATGGGCCAGAAAATCGAGCTCAAACAGAACCTCGTGATCGTCAACGAGGACGAAGATGAAGTGCTCGAAGTCAAAGGGCGCGACATTGTGAAACTGCAAACGAAGATCAAAAAGGACACCGTCAACACCGCGTCGAACATCAACGGGATGGAGATGAACGAAGACAAATCCGGCGAACTCGAAGGCGAAGTTGTGATCACCGAGAAGGTCAAAGATGGCAAATGGAAGAAGTCGCTGCTCGACGGCAAACCGACCGACGAACAAGCGAAAGAACTCGACAAGCGGGCCGGGCCGGAAAACGACGACGAACTCTATCCCGAAGAGAAAGTGAAAGTCGGCCACACCTGGACGGTCGACGCCGCCAAGATGAAAAGCCTGACCGGCAACTCGTTCACCGATGTGACCGGCAAGATGAAACAGAAGTTCTTGAAAATGGAAACTATCAACGGCGAAGAGTGCGCTGCCATCGAGACCACGGGTACCCTCAAGGGCAAAATGAAGGACGATAAAGGCACACCCGATGTGGAAATGACCGTCCTGGCCACGAGCTGGCGGAACCTGAAAACGGGCATCGAAGTGAAGGGCACCATCACCGGCACGATCAAAGTCGAAGGCACCCTGAAAATGGGCGACGATGACATCCAAATGAAGTTGGAAGGCAAACTCGAAGGCACCGGCTCATCGAAGTTGAAGTAGTGATTTCTTACCCACTCGCCGAAAGTCGGCGAGTGGAGGTTACATCCGGTCGACGGTTTGGATCCCCAACAAATCGAGTGCCTTCAGTATCGTTCGGCTCGTCAAATCGACCAAGAGCAACCGGCTGTTCTTCAATTCGGGCGTCGCAGCGGTCAGCACCGGGCAGGCTTCGTAAAAGGTGCTGAGAGCCTTGGCTAAGTCCCAGAGGTACGCCGCGATGAAGTGCGGCACAAATTCGGTCGCAGTAGCATCCAGCGTCTCCTCGAACTTCAACAATTGCAGTGCCAAGTTGCGCTCGGCCGGTTCGACCAACACCGCAGCCGGCGGATTCCTCCGAAACTCGGAAGGATCCACGTCCCCTTTTCGAAAAATCGCGCGGCATCGGGCGTAGGCGTACTGCATGTACGTCGCGGTGTTCCCCTCGGTCGCCAGCATCTTGTCGAAGTCGAAGATGTAATCGGTGCTGCGGTGGTTGCTCAAGTCGGCGTACTTCACGGCCCCAATGCCGACGATGCTCGCCAGTTTCGCTTTGTCGGGGTTGCTCATCTCCGGGACATCTTGACCGCGTTCCCGGCGCTCGGCGCAGTTGTCTTCGTACTTCTTGGTCGCTCGGGCCACCGCTTCATCGAGCAGCGAATCGAGTTCGATGGTACCGCCGTCGCGGGTCTTGAGTGGACGTTTATCCTGACCCAAAATCGACCCGAATTGCACGTGCTGGAACTCGACGCCGGCGTACCCCCAACGACGCGCGTTGGCGAAGAGCGTCTTGAAGTGCAACGCCTGCCGGGCATCGACAATGTAGAGCAGCACGTCCGGTTTCCACGTCTCCACTCGATAGCGAATCGTCGCCAAGTCGGTGGTCGTGTAGGTGAACGCCCCGTCGCGCTTGCGGATCAACGCCGGCGGCTCTTCCTTCGATTGTTCCCCGCTCTCCTTCGGCACGACGCCCTTCGCATTCGGCACCACCACGGCCCCGTTGCTTTCGATGGCGACGCCCTTGGCCAAAAGATCGTCGACGATTCCCGGCAGCATCGGGTTGTAGAAACTTTCACCCAGCGCATAATCGATCTGCACGCCGAGCCGGGCGTAAATGGGGCGCAGCATCTCCAAACAGGCCGGCATGAACTCGTTCCAGAGTCTGTTGTTCTCCGGATCGCCCGCGTGCAATTTGGCCGTCTCACGGCGGCACGCTTCCATCACTTCGCCGGTGCCTTCGTCATCGTCGTGGGCTGCTTTTGCCAGTTGGCGAATCAGCAGGTAGATCCGGGCCAACTCGCGCACGGGGTCGGCGGCATACGCGCCGGCATCGAGATGATTTTTGTAACCGTACAACAGAATGCCGAACTGTGTGCCCCAGTCGCCGAGGTGGTTGTCGCCTACGACGGTGTGGCCGAGAAAACGCAAAATCCGGACGATTGAATCGCCGATGACCGTGCTGCGCAAGTGTCCCACGTGGAGCGGCTTGGCGACGTTCGGCCCGCTGAGGTCGATGACGAAGGTTTTCGGCGTACCCGCCTGAGCCACGCCGAGCCGATCATCGCGGGCAATTTCTTGCAACCGTGCGGCGAGCCAACTCGATTTCAATTTCAGATTGATGAATCCCGGCCCGGCAACGACCGCCGATTCGATGAGTCCGTTCGCACCGAGTTGATCGACGATGGCCTGCGCCAGCTCCTGCGGCTTACGGTTGAGCAGCTTGGCCAACGGCATGGCGAAGTTCGCTTGGTAATCGCCGTTCTTGGCATCCGCCACCGATTTGACCATGCCGCTGTATTCGGGCAAGCGTCCCGAGTCGGGAACGATGGCCCGCAACGCCGGTTCGAACAAGGCGCGGACTTCGTGGAGCAAATTCATTTGGCTAGTGCGAAAAGGGTGTTCGGAATACGGAATTCGACGTCTGCGATTCCGCACGCCTCATTCCGCACGGGATTCGATCAGTCGATCTCTTGTTCCCAATCGAGCTTCTCGGCGTCGGCCCAAAGCTCTTCGAGATTGTAGAAGTTGCGCGTCTCGGCATCGAACACGTGCACCAGCACATCGCCGTAGTCCTGCACCACCCACTTGCTCGATTCGTACCCTTCCACGCCCATGCGGGCATCGCCGACGCGGCGCAGGGTGGCGTCGATCTCTTCCACGATGGTGTGAATCTGCCGACGGCTGGTGCCGGTGGCGATCACGAAGAAATCGAAAATGGGGGTGACGTTTCGCATGTCCAAGATGGTGATCTCTTGGCCCTTGTTGTCGGCCGCGGTTTGAGCGGCCAAACAGGCGCGTTGCAGGGCTTCGGGCATGTCTGGAAAGTGATTCGCCGAAGCGGTCGAAGCAGGCACGCCGACCGTCTCGGGCATCGATTGCAGGGTGGCGACGCTGTTCAAGTGATCTCCCTCAGGTTTGTACCTCGGGAGATCGACAATGCGGAAAGTCGAGCAGCTCGTAGTGCTGGTTCGCCTTCGTGATCGACCCCCTGAAAGGTGCAGCCCATTCCCGGTTGGCAGGCCATCCCATAGCCTGCATCTGTTCTATCATCGGAGTCGAAGCTGAAATGTCAAGGGCGTTCCTCGCCTGGAATGGCCTGCCGGGGTGTTCCGCGGTTCGTTTTCGAAGCAATTGCGGACACGGAAACCGGTGAATGGAAAGAGTAGTCGCCAAGACCCGACAGGTTCAGCAAGAGTGAATTAGTGGGTTATTTCAGATCGATCTTGATAGGATCGATGACTTTGTCGTGAACTAAATAGTAGTACACAACTTTCGTACGAACTGTCAAATCATTAGCAAGCCATTTAGGTTTTAAAAAGTTGATTTGCTTGCAGTCACGGAATTGCTTGGGCGATGGGATAATATTGCCAAGCTCAAAATATCTGTTACGAGTGAAAACGAAGACTCTTTTTGATCCGACAATTGATGCGACTGCTGTGATAGGCTCGCCGAAGCCCAAGAATACAGGCTTGACATCTATTGGCTTGCCGTCGTTATCAATTAGAGAACTATAGAGAATTCCACGGTCAGTGATAAAGAAATACCGTTCGTTGACAAGAAACACCTTGAAGTACCCTTTGAATGGGCTGGTGACTTTGAAATTCTCAAGGGGCAGTTCGCCTTTCTTAAGACTACCATCCTTGAACCAGCCTAATACTCGGGGTTTATCAGCTGCTTCGTAGCAATTGACTGCAAATATCTCATTCTTTGAGTTCGACATTAAATCACCAGTTATCGTTGGATTAACGATTTTAGTCAATAAGTCAGATTGTTGACCTTTTTGGTCAGCGACTTTCCCATCGAATAAATGCTTTATCGAACATTCACCGCGACACCTCGGGTCGTCATCATTCAATCTGGCAGGAAAGAATCCATCATCAAAATCTTTATCATATTCGACAATAAGGCGGTCGTCAATTACGAGTGCAGACAGTTTATGATTTACAAGATTGGATGGCGTCAATTTGCCAGACATCAGTACAGGCAGCTTTGTAAAATCTACCTTGTAATGTAGTCGAAGGATATGAAGTTCTGGTGATCCGAGCTCGTGGACGATCCACCCGCGCTCGGTGGCATAACAGCAGAGAGGCTTTTCAGCCGGAGCCATCAGCAGTGAGAGCACTGCCGCGAACACGATTGGCACTGCCATGTCAATTACTCCTGGTGTAGTCACCAAATTCCGACAGGTTCAGAATGGATGGATTCAGTAAACTATTTCAAATCGATCTTGATATGCTCAATGACTTTGTCTAAACACATCTGATAGTATATATAGCTTGAACGAGTCGATAGGTCATCGACCATCTTGTCGACTTTGGAAAAGGAGGTATTTTTGATCTCACGCAACATTTTTGGTGAGGGAACATCATGGCTCAATTCAAAATACCTGTTTTGCGTGAAAATATAGGTCTTTTTGAGGCGAATCACTGGCACCACAGCAATGATCGGCTCTCTGAAACCCAAGAATACAGGCAGTATCTCTTGAGGTTTGCCATCTTGACCACAT
>JAYSYJ010000070.1:0-6560 GCA_043727675.1 Fimbriiglobus sp. | reverse complement strand
GGTCATGCATTGAAAAAACATGCGGTTCAACAGATCCCGGTTAGCCGGGCAGCGCAAGCTGCCGGTGCGGGACTGGTGCAGCACAGCACCGGCAGCTCACGCAGTTGGCTCGCCATGTTGAAAAATTTGAGTCAACGTACGGTTTAACGGATCCCGGTTAGCCGGGCAGCGCAAGCTGCCGGTGCGGTACGGTACCAGCACAGCACCGGCAGCTCGCGCACGCCGGCTCACTATGTTGAAAAATTACCGTCGGCCCAAACGGAAGCCGACCAAAGCCAGCACGGTACCGAGCATCATGGCGACATGATAGTCGCGGATCGGCTCGACGGTGCGGATGCCGAGTTTGTGTCCGCAAACCGCGATTCCGGCTCCCAGGATGGCTAAGGCGGCCGAACGCTGACCCCGATAGAAGAGCGATGTGAGCAGCAGCAGGCCACCCCAGCCGACATTAGCCGTATCGCACCACGATGTCCACGATTCCGGGAGGATTTCGACCCGGAGTGGCGTCGTTTCCACCAAGGCGGCGTCACGAGCGGTGAAGCGGATCAGATCGTTTTGCAACACCCAGCCGAAGCAAGCCGCCAATAAGAGTGCGGACAGCACAATTCGCACGCTGGGGCCGACCAGCCAATCGACAATGGTGCCGAGCGTATCGCGGGTCAGGGATTCTTCCGGTTTGGGAATCCCGAGGCTTTTCTGGGCCAGCAACGCTCGTAGGTTCGGAGCGTGCAGCGACAACGTCGGCGAGTGCATCGTCTCCGCCGAGCGAATGGCGCTGGCGTGGTCGACCAACGCTTCGGCCATTTGTGCAGCGCGTTCCCGGGCGATCCGTTTGGGCACCCCACTGGCCACCAACCGTTCGCACTCGGTGACGGCCAGCAGTTCGCGTTCGCGTGTTTTTTTGCGCACGGTTTCAAAGTGATTGAGCAACTGGACGAGCGGCTCGCGCCAAGAGGCGAATTTGTCGCGGATGCCGGCCGAACCACCGCGGAGCAGTTGGGTGCGGGTTGCCAATTTCGCTTCGTAACCGAATACCGCTTCGAAGTATTCTTCCCAGTGCCGACCGGAATATTTGGCGAAAAACATCCGGATTTCTTCCCCGATCACACCGTTGATCTGGAGGCGGCGTACCAGTTGAGCACTCTCTTGCAGCGTCGAAAATCGTTCGGCGTCCAGTTTGCGATCCAAGCCGTACCAGAGGGCCACGGCGGCGGCGAGTCCGATGGAGCCGAAACCGGCCCAAACGCCGAGCAACTGCGACATCCAGAGGAACGCCGCGAAGAGACCGAAGGCACCGACGGCGACGATCCAGTCGCCACCCGATAGCCCACGAACGAAGAGACGCACGCGCCGGGACAAGTGCGTTTTGCGGGTCCAACCGTTGAGCACAAAATACGCGAGTGCCGACTGCACCACCAGCCCACCGCAACCGAACGCCCAAGTGGTGTGACCGAAGAACGCGAGCAACACCGCCGCGAGAGCGCAGCCCGACACGAAGCCACTGACAATCCGTTGCCGGGTGATGGCGGCAGGTGTGATGCGGAACTGGGCGGCGAACGTTTCGACTTCGGCGATCTGATCTTCACGCGGGATGAACCGCCCCGCCGACTTCACCCCGAGCCAATTTTCGAGCGTCCGCACGACTTCGTTCATACTGGCGAAGCGGTCGGTGGGCAGCTTGGCCATCATCTTTTGGATGACGGCCGACAGTTCCTTCGGCAATCGCGGTACGAGTTCGTCCGGTGGCACCAGCGGCTCGTAAGCATGCTTCTTCATCAGCCCGACCGCACTCTTCGCCGCAAACGGTTGTTGCCCCGTGACGAGCGCATAAAGCGTGCAGCCAAGGGAATAAATGTCGGCCCGGTGATCGACCGCCGAAGCGTCACGGCACTGCTCTGGTGCCATGTACGCCGGCGTGCCGAGTGCCATCCGCACTCCGGTCATGTCTTGCGGAAGCGTGTGCAACCCGCTGTCGCCCGTCGTCGGTCCTTCGAACAACCGATCTTGGAAGCGTGTCAAATCGGGTGTTTTCACCAAGCCCAAGTCGGCGACTTTGACCGTTCCGTGTTCGTCGAGCAGCAAATTGTCCGGCTTGATGTCGCGGTGAATAATGCCGCGGTCGTGGGCGTGTTTCAACCCGCGCGCCGCTTGCAAAATGTAGCCGACGGCGATGTCCGGTTCGAGCCGACCGCGTTCCTTCACCACCTCGAGAAGTGACTGCCCGGCGACGTACTCCATGCTGAAATAGCGGGTGTCGTCGACTTCGCCGATATCGTAAATTTGGACGACATTCGGATGGCTGAGCAATGCCGCCGCGTACGCTTCACGGATGAACCGCGCCACGAAGACAGGATCGCTGATCCAGGCCCGGCTCATCACTTTCAAGGCGACTTGTCGATCGAGTGACAGTTGCCGGGCGAGGTAGACCGACCCCATTCCACCGTGGCCGATGACCCCCTCGATTCGGAATCCGGGAATCGGTGGCAGTTCGGGAACACCGAGTCGGAATACCGATTCTTCATCCGTGCCGAGACCCGACACGCTTTGAGACAATGGCGGTGGTGTCAACGAGGAGTGCGACAGTGTTTCGGAAGCGTTGGACGATTGCCGCAAGGCGGCGAGTGCGGCCGGGAGTGTGAGGTCGTGGAAAATCGCACGGGCTTGCGGCTTGGTTTGAACCCCGGAGCGGGCCGGGCCACGGGCTTCGCTCTCACGGGAGGCGAACTCGGCAATCGAGATTGTGAACGTGTGCAAGCAGCGTGGACAACGGGCGCGTGTCGCACTGGCGAGGGATGCCACGACGGGTTGCTGGCACTGCGGGCAAACATTGGCCACAACGGAACCCCGACCAGATTGGGCAATACGCTCGCCAAATCTAGTTCACATTCGCGCCGCTGGCAGACTTTTCGAACCGTTCTTCGAAGTGATTTAAATTGTTGGGCGGGCCTGAATTCCGACTGCTTGGCGAACCAACCGGAGCGTCCCCTGGGCCACCGCGCGTGCTCGCATTGCCCCGGCACTCAGCACTTCCTCGACTTGGCCAGGGTCGTTCACCAGTTGCTTGCGCCGTTCTCGCGCCGGCGCGAAATGCCGATCAATCTTCGCCAGCAAAAGTTTTTTGGCGTCACCATAACCGAAGGGGCGGCCGTTCCGTTTGTCCGCGTCGAGCATCGGCTGTTGATACAGGTTCGTCAGCTGCTCCAACTCCGCTGCGGTCGCAAAAAGTTTAGTCAGTGCGAAGACGTTGCAACTGCCCGGCTCTTTGGGGGCATCGACGGCTGTCGAGTCGGTCACCACGGCCATCACCGACTTTTCGAGCGCCTTGCCCTCGGCGAAAATCTCGACGGTGTTCCCGTACGACTTGCTCATTTTCTGGCCATCGGTGCCCGGCACGGCTGGCGTTTCCGCGAGTCGCTCCGCAGGCATCGGGAATATGTCGCCGTAGGCCGCGTTGAAATAACCGGCGATGTCACGCGTCATTTCCAGGTGCTGAACTTGATCTTTCCCCACCGGGACGAGGTGCGAACGGACGATCAAAATGTCGGCCGCCATGAGCAACGGATACGTGAACAATCCGACGGTCGCCGAGATCCCCTTGGCGGTTTTATCTTTGAACGAATGGGCTCGTTCGAGCAAGCCCATGCCGGTGACGGTCGCCAGGAACCAGGCCAGTTCTGTGACTTCGGGCACGTCCGACTGACGGTAAAACGTCGCTTTCGCCGGGTCGAGGCCGAGTGCCAAGTAATCGAGGGCGACGTCGCGGACGTTCTCGCTCAGGATTTGGCCGGCCGATCGGGCCGGACGTTTTTCGCGCTTGGCGTCATCGGCTTCTTTGGCGGTCGCGTCGGGTAAAGTCGTCAGGGCATGGTAATCGGCGATGAAGTAAAACGCTTCCCCTTGATCTTGCAAAGCGATGTGCTGTTGGATCGCCCCGAAGTAGTTGCCCAGGTGCAATTTCCCGGACGGTTGCACGCCACTGAGGATGCGTCGGCGCGTTTCATCGGACACGATTGCGCTCCACAAACAGGTCCGCGATGGTGCACGAACTTCGGAACTGACAGTGAACACTAAAATACTGCATCTTGATCGATTTGCCAGCGATTGAACGATTGCCGCATCATTAAAGCATGCCGGGAGGCCGGTTGCATCACCCCTACAATTGATAAAGGTTACTGAGTTTCACACGCTGTCTTGTCTCGGTGGTGCGTCAATCGCATCCTGACTTCTCACGATTTGCGGAGGCGGCCATGTTGCGTTTTGCACTGCTCATTTCTTTTGTCTGTGCCGCGTCTGCCGCAGCTCAGCCGCCGAACGTCGATCCTGCGAAACTCACGATCGAACGGATCTTCGGATCCGAAGAGTTCAAGGAGGAACGTTTATCGTCCGTCAAATGGCTGAATGGCGGTGATTACACGACTCTGTTACCGTCCAAGACGTTCAAGAAAGCCAGCGACATCGCCCGGTTCGACAAAGCTGGGAAGAGTGAACTGCTCGTTCCCGCCGAGAAATTGATCCCGCCGAGTACGAAGGAGCCGTTCCCAATCCAAGGGTACTCGTTCAGCGGGGATCTGGATCTGGTGCTGATTTACACGAACTCGGTCAAAGTCTGGCGACAGAACACGCGCGGGGATTATTGGACGTTCCGACGGTCGACCGGCAAGCTAGCCAAACTCGGTGCCGATGCGAAACCCTCGTCGCTGATGTTCGCCAAGCTCTCTCCCGACGGGAGCCGCGTCGGCTATGTGCACGACAACAATCTTTACCACGAACCAGTGGATGGCGGAGCGGCGACGAAACTCACGACCGACGGCACGGCCGAGATCATCAACGGTACCTTCGACTGGGTCTACGAAGAGGAATTCGACTGCCGGGACGGTTGGCACTGGAGTCCGGACGGTAAACAAATCGCCTACTGGCAGATCGATACCCGTGGGGTGAAGACGTTCACGCTGATTGATAATACCACCGCGAACTACCCGATTTTGAAGACGTTCGCGTATCCGAAGACGGGCGAACGAAATTCGGCATGCAAGATCGGCGTCGTTCCCATAACGGGCGGCCCGACCAAATGGATCGACGTCCCCGGCGACACGCGCACCGATTACTACATCCCCCGGATGGAATGGGCTGGCAACTCCACCGAGTTGGTGCTCCATCGCGTGAATCGCCTGCAAAATGCCGCGGATGTGATGATCGCCGATGTGGCGACGGCCAAAGTGCGAACGGCGTTGACCGAACGCGATGGTGCATGGGTCGACGTCCACGCCGATTCCGTCGAGTGGCTCGACAAAGGGAACACATTCACTTGGATCAGCGAACGCGACGGTTGGCGGCACCTCTACGCAGCCACGCGGGATGGCAGCGGCGTACGCCGCATCACGGCGGGCGAGTTCGATGTGATCCGCGTGCTGCATTTGGATGAAAAAGCCGGGCGGGTGTATTACCTCGCGTCGCCAGAGAATCCGACGCAGCATTACCTCTTTTCGGCGCCGCTCAATGGTGCCGGACAGCCGGAGCGATTGACCCCGGCCGATCAAGAAGGCTGGCACGATTACGACATCTCACCCGATGGAACGGAGGCGGTTCACACGCATTCGTCGTTCGGCAAACCGTCTCGGGTCGAGCTGATTTCGCTGCCGGATCACAAGGTCATCCGGGTACTGGCTGCCAACACGAAACTCCGCGAAGCGGTGGCGAAACTTCAACAAACCCCGGTGGAATTTTTCCGGTCGGACATCGGCAACGGGGTCAAACTGGACAGTTGGGTCATGAAGCCAGCCAACTTCGATCCGGCGAAGAAGTACCCGCTCATTTTCTACGTCTACGGCGAACCGGCGGGACAGTCGGTCGTCGACCGCTGGGGTGGCAGCAAATATCTCTGGCACCTCATGCTCACACAACAGGGTTATGCGGTGGCCTGCGTCGACAACCGTGGAACACCTTGCCCGCGCGGCCGAGATTGGCGCAAGAGTGCCTACCGGAAAGTGGGAACTCTCGCCGCAGCGGATCAAGCAGCGGCGGCGCTAGAGATTCTAAAGCGGCCTTACTTGGATTCGGCCCGCGTTGGCGTTTGGGGGTGGAGTGGCGGCGGCTCGATGACGTTGAACTTGTTGTTCCGTTACCCGGACATTTACCGGACGGGCTTAGCGGTCGCGCCGGTGCCGGATATGCGGTTGTACGACACGATCTACCAAGAGCGCTACATGGGACTGCCGCAAGACAACGCCGACGATTACAAAACGGGGTCGCCGATCACACATGCGGCGGGGTTGAAGGGGAACTTACTTGTCGTCCACGGCACCGGCGACGACAATTGCCATTACCAAGGGGTCGAGAAACTCGCGGACAAATTGATCGAGTTGAACAAACCGTTCACGCTGATGCCTTACTCGAACCGCAGCCACTCGATCAACGAAGGGAAGAATACCGATCGGCACCTCCACGCACTGCTCACACGCTACTTGAACGAGAATCTCCCGGCCGGCCCGAAACCCTAGCTCTAAAATTCAATGGACGCTGAGGGGATCGAACCCCCGACCCGCTCCGTGTAAAGAAGCCGC
>JAYSYJ010000069.1:0-19854 GCA_043727675.1 Fimbriiglobus sp. | reverse complement strand
ACGTTCGAAATTGGCCCTCTTTACCAAGCACAAATGGCAGACATTGGCCAATTTCGGGCCGTTTGGTCACCGATTTTCAAAAAGCGGTGAACGGTTACGTCACTTCTTGTCATCCAATTCGCCGACGATGATCGCGTGAACATCCAGTCGCGGCAGCACGATGCGGATGCCAGCGGGGGTGGTCTTCATTTCCAACTCGCGGCCACCCGGTTCGACGTGGATCTTGGTGAATCGATACTGCGGGGCGAAGGTGATAGCGATGTCGTGGATCGGTAGCACCTCCTCGCGGAGCGGAACATCATCGACCGGTAACGCGTGATGAGCGGTGGTATTAGAATCGTTGAAGAGATGGACGACGAGGCGTTCGCCGCTTTTAGACTGTCGCATTAAAGTCGAATGCACGCACATGGGGGCTTCGACGACGAACGGCGCGGCATTCTCCCCGGCCGCACATTGGATCGCGTGCTTCAGCACCAGGCGTTGATACGGGTACGGGTACAAGTAGTACGCCGCGTCGAACCCGGCGGCCGTGTAGACGACCCGCCCCTTCCCAAAGCTATTCGTGACGACCGCCGGGTAGTCGATGGGCGCGGCAATCTCCTTCGCCCGCATCGTCCCGACGATCTTCGCATCGGCACCTGTCACTGTGACTTGCACCGCTGGGCCTTTAAAAGTCACTGGCCCGTCGCCGACGTATTTTTTCATCTTCCCTTGGTTCAAGAACGACGCGGGATCCTGTTTGAAGTCGAAAACGCTCTTGCGCTTTTCCCAGTAGTCCGGGCCGATGGCTTTGGCGAAGTTCACGTCGATCTCGCCTTTCGCCACGGGCGCGGAATCGGCGAGTCCGCGATACTCGACGCCGAAGAGGTCGCCGAGGGCGAAGCCCTTGCGCGGCGAGCCGTATTCGTCGAACAAGCCGGTATCGAGAGACGCGACTAATCCGCCGCCGGCCTTCACGAACTGGCGGATCGCGTCGGCTTGACTGTCATCGAGGCACGCTGTGTTCGGCAGGATTAGCACCTTGTACTTGGCGAGGTCGGCGGGCGTCAGGTTCCAATCGTTGATGACCGCGACGGGCAAGTGTTCTTCGACCGTCGCGCGGAAGGTGCCGAGCACGGAGGCGAGGTAACGCTCCTCGACCTTGCCGGCGGAGCGGCCGTAGAAGTTGCGGGTGTTGTCGCTCATCACCAGCGCCGCCCACGGCTCCGGGGTCTTGTGCGTCAACCACGGCTTACGCGCTTGCACCGCGTCCATCGTCCGGTAGAGGTCGTCTTGCAAGTGCTTCGGCTGGGCCACTGCGATGCTCGGCATCGCCCCGTACGTCAGCGCCAGCATCATCCGCCGTTCGATCTCGTGCGCCGGGAAGCTGTCTTTGCCGTAGGGGTTGCCGTGGCTGAGAATGTACGGCTCGCTGAAGGCGACGCGATGATTCGTCGTGGCCCAGATGTAGGCGTTGGCGAACGCGGGAACGATGGTGGTGCCGCGGTTGGTTTCGTCGAGCCAAAACTCTTGATCCGGGGCGTCGAATAAGAGATTCATCCGCGCCGGCATGTTGCGTGGGATATCGAGAAAGTGCCCGAACCGCCCGGCGTTCGTCGACCACGTCACCAATGCCACTTCCGGATTGATTGCCTTCAACCGCGCCTGCAATCGCCGGACGACATCTTCCAGGCGCCGGTCGGCCCAATGCTGATACTTCCGATAGGCCAAGTCGTTCATGTCGAGCTTGGGGATTTCGTTGCCGGTCTCTTTCTTGAAGTTCTTCCGGCAGTGCTCGCAATAGCAAGAGCCGCCGTAGTGCAGGCCATCGAAACTGAACGCGCTCACGCTCGGGTGATTCTCCAGAATCTCGGCCATGACATCGACGAAGAAGTCGCCATACGGCCCGAGCAGGCAGAGCATCCCACCGTGCGGATACTTTTTCATGTCGATCGTCGGGATCGTGGTCGTATCGGTCGGGATGCGTCGCCAACTCGGTTGGGCTTCGTACACCTCACCCTGCAAGCACGGTGGATACACGCCGAGGATGCGGATGCCGAGCTTCTTGTACTCGGCGATCTCTTTCGGCAGTTTGTCGAGGGGCACGGACGGACTGCGCCGCTTGAGGAGTTTGCTGTCGTAGTAAGCGTAGAACGGATCGACGAAGTTCATCTCGCTGAGGGTGACCCCGTGGGCCGCGGCCGCCGCGCGGGCTTTGCCGTCCATCACCGAGAGCGTGTAGCCGCTGCCGATGGTCTCGCGCAACCACGCCGGCGGCTCGATTGGCCGGAAGGGGACTTTGTCGAACGGTTGGGCCAACACCGGCTCCCCCCAGATCGTCGGCTTCTTCTCTTGGGCGAAGCCGAGTATCGATGCGAAGTTAAAAATCACCAAGATGAGTAAGGATCGCATGCAGAGGCTCCAGATGAGCGCGACGCCGAATTCCAGCGGGTGATCGGCGCCAGTCCGACATCGACTGAAAAGAGATCGGTATTGTAAGCCACTCTACGACGGCGGCGGTATTGCCGCCGAATTGACCATGCGCGGATTACCTTGCCCATCCCGGTTGTTGGTTCTAACCTCCGAAAAACGCGGCTGCAAAATGCCGTTCGTCTCCGAGGGCTGAACCGTGACCGATCCCATCACCCCGTCTCCGACGGTAGCTCCGGATAACGCGCTCGCCTTCTGGCCGCGTTTTCGCGTCACATTTGGACCAGCCCTGGTCGGCCTGCTCGGCGGAACGCTGACCGTCGGCATCGCCAGCAGTATGATCCCCGTGTTGCGGGCCGTCGCCGCGACTTACTCCAAATATCCGAGCTTGGCCGCACCTTGGCCAGCGCGGGACTTCAGTTTGCTTTATCCCATTACGATTCTGCTATGCGTCTTGGCGGTCGCGGCCACATTCGGAATGGGGCTGGTGACGGCCCGGTTGGTGCGGCCGAAGGGCCAGTGGGATGCGGTATCCGCGGGGCTGATGACGGCGGCGACCGCCAGCGCCACAGCGTACGTCCTGTGGATCGGTTGGATAGTCACCATCGCCATGGTGATCGTGCCGTCGAGTTCGGATATGACGTTGTTCGGGATCGCATCTCGCACGCCGACCGAGGCAACGGCGCACCCGTCCGATCTGCTGACCGACAAGTACCCCGACTTGAAGGCGGCGCCGGCGGACGAACGCGGTCAACTATTTTCCAACAAGATCGTATCGGATCAACTGATCAGCAGCGTGTATGGCGTCTGGTACGGCGTCATCTTGGCCGTCGCGGTCATCGGCCTGCCAGCATTCTGCGGAACGCTGGCGGGAAGCTGGCTCTTGCGGCGCGGTGGCTCGCGGTGGTCGAATTTGTTCTCGTACCTCGAACTGACGGCTTCGACCGCCGTCCCGCTCGGCCTATTAGTCGTTCAATTCATGGGCTCGCACGGCCTGCCGATAGCATGGTACCGTTACGCCGCCCTATTGATCATCTCCGCGATCGTGGTCGCGGGTGTCCATGGTCGGTGGGCCTGGCCGATCCGCCTCGTGGCGGCATTCGCCTGAGGAATGGTGCTCTTGGGTGTTGGCTTTGTGGATGACCATGTCACGACGAAAGCACTGGCGTATGCCGCCTACGCCGTTTACGGTGGCTTGGCTTTTCTCGTGATCCAAAAGTGGCGCTCGGTGGCCGGTCAACCGCCGTCCTCCATCCGCATGGTGGTACCGGCGTAGTGGTCGATTCGGCGGGGGAGTCATGCTGCCAAAGCATCTGACTCCCTATTTTGCGCGTCTGATTGTAATACTCCCTTCTACTCTTCAGTTGTCGTAGCCCCGGCTGGCGAATCGCGTAGACTGGCAGACCGGAGGTTTTGCCATGGCTGATATGTTCCCGCAGGATCGTTTGCCGCCCCAGAGCCGCGAGGCCGAGAAAGGGGTGCTCGGCAGCGTCCTGCGCGATAACACCGCGCTCAACGATGTGCAGACGATCATCCGCGTCGACAACTTTTACTACGATGCCCACCAGAAAATCTTCCAAGCGATCAGCGACCTCTACAACGACGGCAAGCCGGTCGATCTGGTGATTCTGTTCGAGACACTCAAGGCCCGCAAGCAGCTCGAAGATGTCGGTGGCCCCGCCTATTTGGGGGAACTCTGGGAATCGGCCCCGACGGCCGCGAACGCCGAATACTACGCCCGTATCGTTCGCGATAAAGCCGTGATTCGGAACCTCATCCATACCAACACCGAGCTGCTGCGCGATGCCTACGACGGCGTAATGTCCGCCGATGAACTCCTCGGCTTGGCCGAGCGCAAGATCCTCGAGATCGCCGAAAAGGGGACGACCGGGGAAACCTTCACGCTCGACAAGACGATCACCGAAGCGTTCAACCGCATCGATGCCCGCTTGAGCAGCGCCCATCTGTCGGTCTCCGGCATCCCCACGGGGTTCGTCGATCTCGACAACATTTTGGCCGGGTTGCAGAACAACGAACTCATCATCTTGGCGGCACGGCCGAGCGTGGGGAAGACCGCATTCGCTCTGAACATCGCGCGGCACATCATCGTCGAAGAGCGTTTGCCGGTCTTTTTCGTTAGCCTCGAACAATCGCGTATTGAACTGGCAGAGCGGTTGCTCTGTTGCCAAGCCCGTGTGGATAGCCATAAGCTTCGCAAAGGGCAGCTCTCGTCGGACGACATGCAGAAGTTGATCGCGGCCGGGGATCAGTTGAAGGGGCCGCGCAACAACCCGGTGAAGCTGTTCATCGATGATTCGCCCGCCCAGGGGATGCTCCGCATCTGCGCGAACGCCCGCCGCTTGAAACTGCGGCACGATATCCGACTGGTCATCATCGATTACTTGCAACTCATCGACCCGGAAAACCGCCGCGATCCCCGGCAGGAACAGGTGGCTCAGATCAGCCGGCGCTTGAAGTTCCTGGCCCGTGAATTGCAGATTCCGGTGATCGCACTGGCACAAGTGAACCGCGCGTCCGAAGACCGGCAGGACCACAAACCGCGACTCTCGGACTTGCGCGAATCGGGCAGTATCGAACAAGATGCCGACACCTGCATGATGCTGCACCGCCCCGGCAAGTTCGACGGCGGACAGGAAGACAATGTGCTCGAAGTGATCATCGCCAAGCAGCGCAACGGCCCCACGGGGGAGGTCACGCTGGCGTACCTGAAGCAATACATGCGTTACGAGAATTACACCGCCGACAGTGGTTTCGGGGGGGGTTAACCGCGAGACGGCTGTCGGGGATAAGAATCCCCGTCAGATTCCGCGCTCGACAACCGTCTCGCGGCCGAAAGTGTTCGCGTTACTTCTTCGGTGGTGTGGCGGGTTTGGCGGGGGCCGTCTTGGCGTCCTTCTTGGGCTTCTTCTTTTCCTTGCCCTGCGAGTTGTTTCCTTTACCCATGATGCGCTCCGGAATCGTGAAAAATCGGGGCGCGACATTCGTACCCCCTGCCACAATTCATACGACGGCGATGATCGCCGGGCCACCGGAATCAATCCTGTTCCTGCAACTCGCCCGTGCGGGTGCGACCGGCCACATCGGCTTGCCAGTAGTGGCGCGTGTCGACATCCAGGCAGGTGAGCCAACCGCCGCCGTAAGCGTTGGTGTCGATACAAACCGTTCGCTGCCAGGCCAGCGGTTCGCCGCTGCGCTGAGAGCTGTGCCCGCAGATCACGACCTTCCCCGAGACATGGTGGATGGGCCCTTCCAGGAACTTCCAAAACAGCATCGATTCCGGTTGATCCACCAGTTCGAGGGACGGATCGAGATTCGCGTGCACGAAGATGTGAGTGTCGGTTTCGAAGAAATCGCCGCACCGTTCTTCCAAGAAGGTCCAGTGCTCGGCCGGAACGGTCTCGAGCGTGGCCCGCCCCGCGACGGCATACGATGCCAAGGCTTGGGTACCCCCCACCGAGAGCCACATTTTCAAGGCGCTGCGGTCGGTGCGGGCGTCGAGCATCATCTGTTCGTGATTGCCCCGCAGGCAGACAATTTGGAGCGACTCGCTCCAGGCCATCAACCGTTCCACAACCCCTTTGGAATCGGGGCCGCGATCCACGTAGTCGCCCAAGAAGACCAACACGTCGTCGGTTGTCGGTTTCACGAAATTCATCAAAGCATCGAGCGCGCCCGATGCGCCGTGGATGTCCCCGATGGCCAAAGTTCGCACGGGCTGAATCCTTCCGTGGGGTCAAACGCTCACGACAAGAGCAATTCCAGATCCTCGCGCTTGAGGTCGCTCATCAATCGGCCATCGCCACCGAGGATGGCATCGGCCAGGTCGCGTTTGCTCTTCTGTAAAGCTAACACCTTTTCTTCGACCGTACCACGGGCGATCAGTCGATAGGCGAACACCGGTTTAGTTTGGCCGATGCGGTGACTCCGGTCGATGGCTTGGGCTTCGACCGCCGGATTCCACCAGGGGTCGAGCAGGAACACGTACTCGGCCGCCGTGAGGTTCAAGCCGACACCGCCGGCCTTCAAGCTCACGAGGAACAATTTGCAGGTCGGGTCGGTCTGGAAGCGTTCGACCCGCTCCGCACGATCGCGGGTTTTGCCGTCGAGGTACTCGTAGGCCACCCCCTCGGCGTCGAGCCGGTTGCGGACGATCGACAGCAGCGATGTGAACTGCGAAAAGACCAGTGCCTTGCAGCCACTCTCGGCGAGTTCTCGGAGTTGCGGTAGCAAAATATCGAGCTTCGCGCACGGCTCCGCCGTCCTCTTTTTGTCGATCAACCCGGGGTGACACGCCGCTTGGCGAAGTCGCAGGAGTGCTTCCAACACGTGGATTTTGGATTTCGCCAACCCGACCGAATCGATCCGGGCCAGCAGCGACTGCCGGTAGTGTTCGCGGAGTTCGTCGTAGAGCTGGCGCTGGGCCGGTTCGAGGTCGCAGTAGACGGTCTGCTCGGTCTTCGCCGGCAAGTCTTTGGCCACTTGATCTTTGGTGCGACGGAGGATGAACGGCCGCAGTGCCTTTGCCAACAGTTCGCGCGTCTCGGCGTCCGGGTTGCGAATCGAGGCGGATCCGTTGTTCGTCAGCATCGCCCGGCCGAGCATCCCCGGATTCAAGAAGTCGAACAGCGTCCACAACTCGCCGAGGTGGTTCTCGACCGGCGTGCCGCTCATGGCGATGCGGTGATCGGCTTGTACCAACCGCACCGCTTTCGCCGTCTCGGTGGTGGCGTTCTTGGCCGCTTGAGATTCATCCAAAATGCAGCTGTCGAAGTGGATCTCGGTGAACGCGTCCGCGTCGTTGCGGAGTGTGCCGTAGGTGGTCAGCACGATGTCGAAATCGCGGAAGTTGGCACCGGTACGGTCGCGGGTGGTCCCCGTGTGATCGAGCACTTTCAGTTTCGGGGTGAATTTGGCCGCTTCTTGTTTCCAGTTGAAGATCAGCGACTTTGGCACCACGACCAACGCCGGGCCGTCGCGTTTCCCGGCCAACAAGGCGAGGACTTGCACGGTCTTGCCCAACCCCATGTCGTCGGCGAGGCACCCCCCGAACCCGAACTTGCGGATGAACTTCAGCCAGCCGAGACCCTCGCGTTGGTACTCGCGCAACTCCCCCACGAACCCTTTGGGCGGATCGACGGCGGCCACCCCGACGAACTTGTGCAGTTGATCGCGGGCACGGGCATACTGCTTGTCGAACGTCACTTCCGGCCGCGACGCCAGCAGGGCATCGAGCACTCCCACTTGCGCCCGCGAGAAGCGGATCGAATCCCCTTCGACCATGCCCATCTGGGCTAAGATCCCATACTTTTTCAGCCAGTCTTCCGGCACCATTCCGAGGCTACCGTCGTCGAGGACGATGCTCTGCTCCCCTTTGCGGAGTGCGGCGAGCAGGCGCGGGAAGGGAACCGTCATGCCCCCGAAATCGGCGGTGCCTTGCAAGTCGAACCAGTCGGTTTCGGATCGCACCGCCAGTTTGAATTCGCCGGCTTGTCGATAGAGCTTCCCGTCCGCTTCGATATTCCAACCGGCGGCGATCAACTCGCGGACGATCTTCGGCAACAGCGCCGGTTTCAATTCGAGTGTTGGAGCACCGCCGTAACTGTAGCCGGGCCGGACTCCGAGACGGGTCAACAGCGCTTCCGCCGCCGCTTCCGCCACCGCATCCCTCAAAATGAATCGCTTGGTATCGGCTCGGAACAGCCCCCGGGTCATCGGTCGAACGGGGACGACGATCCCGTCGTAATCGAACGACAGCTCGGCGTTCAACAGCGGCGGGCCGTAACTATTTTTCGCGGGAACGACGACCAACCGAGGTCGTGGTGGGATCGATTCTTGGGAGTAGCTCAACTCCTCGGGGAGTTCCAATCGCGGCAAGCGTGGCATCTGGATCAACTGACCGACCATTTCATCGATGCCCGATTCGGGCACGGTGATGGTTCCGATGTTGCGCAACGTCTTGACCCAGGCCGAAGCCCCGGCGTCATTGAAGTGACCTAAACACCCATTCCAAATAATCACGCCGGGAATCAGCAACGCCGGCTTCGAGAGTGGCATGGTCTCGGAGCCGCGATGCAACGTCCCCCGGAGCGCCCACTGCCCTTTGGTGGGACTTCGCTCCACGCCGACGGCCCATTCCCACGGCGGATCGAGGTCGGCCTTGAGCTTTTCGAGAACCGGCTGCCTCTGTTCGCGTTTGAGCCAGACGCGATCGGTCTGGGCCAACAGGGGCAGGAGGGCCAGGAGCAGGGGCCCCGTGAGTCGATAGTTAGTGTCGAAGGAGTTGGAGTTGTAACTGTTGCTGTACCGATCCCCCCGTTCGCCCCCACTGAGTGACGCGAGGAGTTGCCGGTCGAGCGGGTGCATCAATTCCCCGATCTCCGAAGTCGGTATCGCTCGCGGCTTCGGCACCGACCATTCCCCATTCTTATTCTGCGATTGAACGTTGACTTCCAAAGCGAGCTTCTGAGATTCCTGACTACTTGGCAAATCAACAATAAAAACCAACTGGCGTTCGCCGATCCGTTTCGAAGTCTTAAAGATCGGCCGTGCCGGTTCGATATTCCGGAGCAGTGTGGCCAGTTGATGCTTCCAAAGTTCCGGCACAGGTTGGGGACGGTATTGGACTTTTGGAGTCGATTGACGGAGGTTGGCTGGCACGTATCTGTCATCGTCGTCGTCGTCATCATCAAACTCTGAATCGAACTCGAGTTTGAGTGGGTTAATCTGCGCGGCGACCCGAGCGAATCCCTGCGGCTCGGCTGCCAGAACAGTGGCCCAGATGTGCTTGCAGATATCTCCGTACGGACAGTTACAAATCGCCAGAATTTTGTCGCCTGCGAGCGTGAGATCCACTTCGTATTTCGAAGTGCCACGCACAATCGCCAAGGCCTGCACGGCATTCACCGATTCCAGCCGGACACGCTGGGAACGAAAATAGTCCAATCCGCGACTGCGAGTCGTGGCGGACACAGAAGACGACAATCGTTCGGTGAGTAGCATTCGGAATTATTTATTGAAAAGGAAATCGACAGCGAGTCAGAAATGATCATTGGTCCGCAGGACCACCCGCGTCAATTCCAACTGGCACATCGGCCTGATTCCTGATTCCGCTCCGGCGTCCTCGCCGGTACCTGGATCCAAACTGAAATCCGTAAACGCGCACCACGGAAATTGCCCAATCGTCACACGAAGAATTCTTCTTGCAGTTTATCTCGCAATCAGTCGAAGAAGAGTGAAGAAATCGTCGCGAGCCGCGATGCGGCTGAATCATCGGTTAGGGTTGAATATGGGCAAGCCGTGGCAGTATCTCGCATCCGTGCTGGCCATTGGCACGATTCTGGTCGTTCAATCCAGTTTCGTATCGGCCCAAACCCCGCAAGTCGTCCAACCACCTGCGGAAATTGTCCCCGTGGAAGGTCCTGCTGAGACGAAACCGTCCGCCGACACCAAAGCGACCGAAGCGATCATCGCGGCCTACTTGAAAAAGGAAGCCGAGAAGAAGAAGGTGGCCGAAGAGGCCAAGAAAGCCGAAGCGCAGACGAAGAAGGACTATGACCTCTATGGGGGCACCCGTTACGATTTGCAATCGCTATACGATTCGCTGAGCGTGCCGGTGGAGGGCGAGAAAAAATGGTACGAGAAACTGTCGATTCGCGGCTATTCTCAAGTCCGTTTCGGTCGGGCTTTGGACACTCGCGAGGGGACTCCGAACCTCTTCGGCGATCGAACGATCAACGGCAATGCCGAGAACTTCCTGATCCGGCGGTCACGGTTGATTCTGTCGGGCGACCTCAACGATTATGTCTCGTACTATTTCCAGCCCGATTTCGCCTCGATTCCGCAAGGTGGCACCAACTTAATCTACTTCGGCCAGCTACGAGATCTTTATGCCGATCTGTATTTGGATGCCACCAAAGTCCACCGTTTTCGGGTCGGTCTGTCGAAGGTTCCTTACGGCTTTGAAAATATGCAGTCGAGTTCGAACCGCGTGCCACTCGACCGCACCGATGCGATCAACTCCGCGGTGGCGCCCAACGAACGCGATCTCGGCGTCTTCTACTACTGGACGCCGGAAGAATATCAAAAGCTGTTTGCCACCCTCGTCCGCGGCGGCTTGAAAGGGTCGGGCAACTTCGGCATCTTCGCCTTCGGCGTGTACGACGGTCAGGGCGGATCGGTCGCCGAAGGGAACTTGAACTTGCACATGGTCACCCGTTTGACACTGCCAGTGCAGTTGGGGAATGGCCAAATCATCGAAGGGAGCATTCAAGCCTATCGCGGTGATTACGTCGTCGCCGGCTCCCCCATCCGCCCCCTCGGCCTGGGAGCCGCCGGGGTAACACCCACGGGGACGGGTGGAACACGGGGCATTACCGAAGAACGGGTCGCCGGAACGTTCGTTTTGTATCCGCAGCCGTTCGGGTTCCAAGCGGAGTGGCAGACGGGGCGCGGGCCGGGGCTGAACAATGCCCAGACCGCCGTGCAATCGCGGCACATTGATGGCGGCTACGTCATGGGGATGTACCGGCACGAAACCAACAAGTACGGCATCTTCACCCCGTATTGCCGCTATCAGCAGCACACGGGTGGTTACCGCAACATTGCCAACGCCCCGTTCGGGCACCAACGTCAAACCGACTTCGGCATCGAATGGCAGATCAGCAAGCAGGTGGAATTGGTTCTCGAATACAGCAACATCAACACGCCGAACTTCACGGCGCTCAACGCGACGGGAGCGGTGTCGTACCGCGACTTCGAAGGGTCGGCACTGCGGATGCAACTGCAGATCAATTACTGATTGGTCTTCTTCGGTTTCACCGATTTGCCGGAGGTGCTTTTTTTCGGCACTTTCGCCTTCGGATCGGGAACGTAGGGCTGAAGTTCGGCGAAGGACTTCGACAGTTCTCGAAGTTTGACCCGGGCCCGCGACAAAATCGAACCGATGGAGTTCACCGGGATTTCGAGATCGGTGCTGATCTCTTCGTACGTGCGGCCTTCGATGTAAAACTGGCGGACAATCTCGCGATCCTTGCCTTTGAGCTTCCGCAGAAGTGTCTCCACTTCTTCGAGGCGTTCCATTCCCTTTTGGGCGGCTTCACTCTCGTCGGGCAGATCGGCGAGCAGTCGCGTTTCACCTTTTTTGATCGACTCGCGGACGGTCTGTCGGCGGCTCAATTCGTGCACGCAAATCCGCCGCGCGATCACCGTGAGGTACGTCGCCAAGTTGGCAGAGCCGTTGAATTCCCGCAGAACTTTGTAATTGTCGGCAATGATTTGCACGAGGATTTCGGACGCGATGTCTTCGGTGTCTTCCGGCCCGAGTTTGGCGCTGCGCAAATGGGCCGTGAAGTGAACCGCGTGGTAAATCAGCCCTAGGTAGCGGTCGACGAAGTCGTTCCAAGAACCGGGCTGCCGGGTGAGGCACCGTTTGAGTAATTCTTTATCGATGTCAGTCAGAGCCACGGGAGCGCCCCAGGGTACGTGTTCGCCTCGCTTTGCGCTGCACTTCGCATTCCAAAATAACCGCAATCACTTGCCCGGCTTGTTAACCCGATGCGCCAGCATCGGATGATCGCTTGCTACCGATGCTTGCGCATCGGGTTAACCCGATGCGCCAGCATCGGATGGATTGCTTACTTCCGATGCTGGCGCATCGGATTATCTAAGATCCGGGCTTCGCGGTAATCCCACCGTTCCGAACCCAAACCGGCATTGTCGTTGATTTTGATGTCGTTCGATTTGCTTTTGACCGAGTCGGTCGGCCGGCGGAAATCGAGTTGGAGAGTCTTCTTGCTGACGATCAACTTGCCAGCATCGGTCTCCTTGGTGCTCAAACCATCGGTGAGGCCGGACACGTAGATCGTGAAATTGTTGACGTCCGGAACTTTCTCGGGCACGTTCAACCAGATGGCGATGCCGTGGACGGCCCGCACCGCCGGGGGCGTGAGGTAATCCGCCGTTTCGGGAATCGGTGCCTTGCTGATGCTGATGCTCGTCTGGAGTTTCAATTCGCCGGTCGGATCTTCGATCTTCTGCAACGCTTCCAGCACGGCGCCGGGCTCCGACTCGTCGAGGAACGACGCGGCGACGCCACCGGTGTCTTTCGTCACCAGTTCGAACGTCGGCACAATGGTGCGTGGTTTGCCCGTCTTGTTGTAGACGTAATAAACCATGTACCAAACGGTGCGGTCTCCCTTACCGGGAACTTTGACGGTGGCGATGCGGGGAGGCATATACGCGAAGTTGAGCGTCCAAACGCCACCGCGATCCAGCGAGAGCTTGAGCGGATCGACGTACCGAAAAGGGGCATCCGGCTGTTGCGCGACCGAAGTGGACGGTGCGATGGCCAGTGCGGCTCCGGCGAGCAAAGCACAGGTGACAAACTCGCGTCGGCTGTTGAAGAGCATGGTCGGGTGCCTGAGGAGTGAGTGTTTGGCGACAAGCCCGCACACTATCAGAGATACCCGCTGGAACGACCCGGATCAAGCGCATCTCCGCGCGGAAGCAGAACTTCCGGCGGCGATGGCCCATCCGACCCGAATTCTTCGGGCGATTCGACCCGCGTTTACTTGGCGATCATGGCCGGCGTCGATGGGCCAGAAACCGGGGCGCCGACCGTCGGATACGTCATTCCCGTGGTGGGAAGTGTGT
The DNA here is from genome assembly GCA_043727675.1 of Fimbriiglobus sp. Classification (GTDB taxonomy): domain Bacteria; phylum Planctomycetota; class Planctomycetia; order Gemmatales; family Gemmataceae; genus JALHQU01. Next base: position 6,774 of record JAYSYJ010000069.1, on the reverse strand, counting down.
TGTTCGCGGGATCGTAGTTGCAATCGCAACGACCCGACGTGTTTTTGCAGCCCAGGCTCAGGGCGAGGAGACCGACAATTCCCGACAAAATAGCAATCCGACGCATGGGAAGACCCTTCCATGGGTTTTTGACAAATGGGCCGCAAGCAGCGACGGGCCCGCTTGCAACGACAACACATCAGATATCGACGGGGGAGATCGCCCAGCTTGAACGGTTTTAGCAGATTAGGCAGGTCGGGGGAGGCCCGTCACTTCTTCGCCAACTCCGCTTCGGTGGCCGCGATGATCGCTTTGATGTCCGCTTCGGCCATCTTGCCTTCGCCGAACGTCCACGGTTTCTGCACCAGCTTCATGCGGTGGTAGAGCACCACGGTGATGTCGTCCTCTTTGTTCAAGTTCCACGCTTTCACGGCTTCGCTAGTTTGGCCAGTCAGCCCGAGAACCACCCGGTCGGCGCCGATGGTGTTGCCCCACGTTTTGATGACCGAGGCGAACTGATCGCGTTTATCGTCCGACTGAAACTCTTTGTCGAGGGTCACGAAAATCACGAATCCCGCCAGATTTTTGGCCTTATTCCCCTCGATGGCGAGCAGCTTCTTCAGTTCCACCGTCAGTTTGGCCAACGGATCCTCGGCCCCTTGCGGCTGCGACCGTGCGAAGATGGCCGCGACCGGATTCAAATTGTTTTCGCAAACCAAGCAGTGGATCTTATCGGTGCGGTTGAGCGGATCTTTGGCATCCGTCCGCTTGTCGGCCACGATGAAACTACGGAACGTGCTCGGCACCGTGGTGCTATCTTTGGCCACCGGCTCTTGAGCCAAGGCGACGCCGGCGAACAATCCGAGCAGACCGCATGATCGTAAAAATCGGCCGAGTCGCATGGGATGGCTCCGGTTCGCAAATGTCTAAGCTACCAGCGTGCCCGACCGGTGCGACTTCGTCAAGCTCTCGCTGGTTGGCGAATCCAACGTTCGCCAATTCCTGCCCGTGCAACCGGCATCATGGCAACGGTATGTTTTTCCAAGTGAACTCGATCTCGCGCGTTTCCGTGATCCACTCGTTGAACAGCAACTTCGAAGGCTTGCTCACTTTTTTACCAACCGGCGCGTTGAAACATTGCGTCATCGACTTGGCACCGGCATACTCGCGGCTTCGAATGTTAACCGGACGCATTCTCACGCCATTTTCATCGAGCACCACCAATCGCTCTTCCAAACCAAAACTCCAGTTCTCGTTCGGAGTCGGCACATGTTGGCGGAACATCATCTCGACTTTCAAGTTGCCGTTCTTTTCGGCCACAGTCAGGATTTCTAAATCGAAATCTTGACAGGCGAACTTTGTTTGCGGCAATGCGAGAATGTGATCGATGGTCAATTCGGGCCGTTCCTCGAGCAAAAAGCCACAGTGCGACCTTACCCCGTAATTCCCGGATACTCGTTGCGGTTCCACGCTGGCACTGGAGCGAACAGTCCAAATTTTTACTCTGTGCACAATAACCAATCGGAACCTCCGAAGGGACTTGTGCACGATCCCATTTTAATGAAGCCCCTTGGTCATCGACGGCGGATAGGACGGTCACCGCACCGATCCCAACGATCGATCGCGTCGGCTCCATCTGGACCACCCCGTTGATTTCGATGGTATCGAGTGGATTCAATTGGCCACGTTTCGGTATGTTCGACAGTGGGATGCTGCTGGATCGCCTGATATTGTCCAAGTGGAATCGAAATGGGCCAGTCATAAAAGTGAAAGGACTAACAGTCGTCGCTTCGTACAAGTAGATGATCCTAGAAAGAAAGGTTCTGCCAGGATTATCGATAAGAAGTGATCGGTTGGTCAATTCGCAAAGAGTCTCCAACGCTTCCCAGAACGGCACCTTCGTGAGTTTCAACGTCACCTTGATTTTCGAATTCGTGACATCATCCTGGCAAGTACAACCCGCTTGTTTGCACAACTCTTTCAATGCTGTCTTCGACGGTACGTTTTTGAAATCGACCGTCACCAAGGTGGGTTGGAATGCGGCCTCGGATCGCACCGTCTCGAAGAGGACTTCGGCTCGACGCAATTGCACCGGATCTTCGATTTGTGTCAAGGCCGCCCGCAACAGCGGCAGCGCCCGATCACCCTGGGCGATCAAATCCCGACTAGCCTTCGCACGCACTCGGTAATCGGTGCTACCCAACTGCTCGATGAGTGCCAGCGGCTGTTCTTGAGCCTGACCCACGCTGACGAGCGAGGTGGCTGCCAGCCAAACCAATATAAACCGCATGCGCAACCTCACGCCAAGATCCACTTCGGGTCTCACGGCAACGGAATATCTTTGAACTTGAATTCGATCTCGCGCGATTCCGTAATCCACTGATTGAGGATCAACTTCGACGGTTTGCCCGCTTTCATCCCCGGCACCGGTGAGAAGTTGAGCGTCAATGTAGCGACAGATTCACTCTGATTTTGCTCCGTGAGGTTGCCAATCATTTTCCCGCCCTTGTCGTCGAGCATCACCAATCGTTGTTGCGCGTTGTTCCAATCGCGGTTGTTCGGACTCACTTGCTGTGGGTACAACTTTATTTTCAGGACTACCACACCCATCGCTTCGCTCACATCGACGACTTCCAAGTCGCAATTGAGTCCGCTGACTTTTTTCTTTTTCGCCTCCATTATTTTTTCAATGACGAACTCGGGCCGCTCTTCAATCAAAACAGCCACGGCAACCTTCGCTCGAAATTCTCGGATCACGGTCGCATCGCGGCCGGCTCGGTTCAACGCCATCTCACACGACTGCGTGCTTGATCGATACCCGATCGGTACAGAAATTGGCAAGCTTGGGCGTCCCTCCGATTCGGTCTCGTCATCTCCTGTGAGCGACATGCCTTTATCATCGACCGCTTTCAGAACGGTCGCCGAGCCGACGCCGACCAGCACCGTTTTGGGTTCCGCCTGAATCGCCACTTGAAAATTAGTGTATTCTTGGTTCGACGGGCGTCCCACCTTGGGAATATTCGACAGTTGGATGCTCCGGCTGCCATTGATATTGGTCGCCGTGAATCGGAATGGACCGTTGACATAGGTGTGCGGACTGTGCGTCTCGTCATTGAATACTGAAATCGTTTTCTTCTCGTCATCCAGCGCGGTGAATGTTAAGCCCATCTCCGCCGCGATCGCATCGGTCGCTTCCCAGAACGGCACGTTCGTCAGTTTCAACGTGATCTTCTTTTCCTTTTGCACTTGATCTTGGAACGTGTAGCCGGCTTGCTTGCAAACACTTTTGATAATCGCTTTCGATGGTGCATTTTTGCAATCGATCGATACCAACGACGGCCGGAAAGCCAATTGGGACTTCAAAGTGTCAATCAACACTTCCAGCCGACGCTGCACTTCTGGCGCTTCATTTGTCAACAGGGCCTCTTTCAAAAACGGCAGTGCAAACTCACCTTCCTTCGCCAGTTCTTTGCTAGCTTGCTCTCGTTCTTTGTAATCTCCGCTGCCGAGTTGCTCGATGAGTTGCTGCGCTTTCGGGGCTTGCAACGGCTTACGGACGAGCACCCGTTCTTCGGCACGAACGGAGCCGACCACGAGCAGGAATAGTAAAATCAGATGAAACCGCATGGACAACCTCGTGCGGGGACCGCGCCGGTGGAGATTCGAATATTATGGTAACGAGGCCACGCAAATTGTGTGAAGATTATTTACCATGATCCCCCGTGAAATTCTCCACTTCAACACCCGCCATCTCGGCCGAACGCTGCAGCTCTACGAGGAAGTGCCGAGCACCAACGACCTCGCGGCGAGTTTCGCTCACGATCCGGACTCCGCCGGAACCGTCTTCGTCGCCGAACATCAAACCGACGGCCGGGGGCAGTATGGACGGCTCTGGCAAGCCCGCCCGGGCAGTTCGCTGCTGCTGTCGGTTCTGCTCTTTCCATCCGCCGTGTTGCGGCGACCGGTGATCCTCACCGCTTGGGCCGCCGTCGGCATCGCGCAAGCGATTCTTGAACTCACCGGGGCCGAGGCCCGCATCAAATGGCCCAACGACCTGCTCATCGGCGGAAAAAAAATCTGCGGGATTCTCATCGAGCAATCGGGTGGCGTGATCGTCGGTCTCGGTTTGAATCGGAGCCAAACCGCGGAAGACTTTGCCGCCGGGGATCTGCCGGATGCCACGTCACTGGGGATGATTTCCGGGACGAATCTCGACTCGATTACGGTGCTGAAAGCCGTTGTCCACCACCTCGACGACGGCTACGACCGCCTACTGTCCGGTGAACGGAATACCCTCGAAGACCAGTGGAAACAGCGCATCGGCCTCATCGGTCGCCAGGTGCGATTCGATCTCGCCGATGGCAGCCAGCGCGTCGGTCGCCTCCGCGACATGAGCTTCGATGGCCTGGAACTCGAAACCGGCGAGCACGCGATCGACGTCGTCCTTCCCGAGCTGATTCGAGGTGTGGTTCTAGTTTGAAGCGGAGCGCGGTGGGTCGGTATCATTGTGGTTCTCCGTTAACTAATTTAATGTTCACTAATGGATATAACATCCGACCTGATCGCTGTCAAACGGAATGTTCGAAAAAGATCCAAGAAGTGAACGCCACCTGTTTTGGGGGCTGGTTCAATTGCGTACCGGCGCAGACAACCCCGTGAGATTTGCTAACTTGTTCTGTGCCCGAGTTCCCGCTCGTCGCTCGACAAGGATTGTACCCGAGGCTCACCCATGGATCGGATGCCCGAGCCACTTCAGACAAGTGTCGATGTCCTGCCGCCGGTCGCGGAAAAGACCGTCTTAACCCTGCAAATTGTCGGTTTGGTCGCCTGCGGACTCACGGCGATTCCGGCGCTCTTCGGCGGGTTGGCACCGGGGTTATTATCGACGGGTTGCTTGGTTTTGCTGGCGATCGGACTTTTGTGCGCCGGTTACGGACTCTCCCTCCGACCCAACGACTGGTGGGCGTGGATACTCTGCGGGGTGGCCTTTGTGTTGGCCAATTGGGGCTTTCCACCGCACTGGGATTCGGCCGCGATGGTCTGCCGGGTGCTCACGGTCGTTTGTGTTTTAGGCGGCTTCCTCTCGTGGACGCCGGCCGTCGTTCGCACCAGTGTGCTGTCGATTATGGTGGTGCTGCACTTCGGGGCAATCTTCACCGCGACGACGTGGCCTAGCCCGGCCCCCTGGCTGACGACGCAATCCGCCCAGCGGGTGTACATGCCGTATTACAAATTTATGTATCTCAGCAATGCCTACCACTTTTACAGTCCGGAGCCGGGCCCAGCGAGTTTGATTTTCGGTTTGGTGACCTACGAACTCGACGAAATCGATCCGAAAACGAACAAGAAACGGGTGGAATCGGCCTGGATCGATCTCCCCAACCGGGCGAGTCAGTTCAAAGATCCGTTGGGGCTCACGTATCAGCGGCGACTCTCGATTTCGGAGTTGGTGGCGTCGTCGACTCCGAGCAACATCACACCGGACAACTTCGAGAAAAACGACGCGGTGAATCGACGCAAGCGGGTGGCCGTGAATGTCGATTCGCCGAGCAGCCGAATTCCGCTGAGCGACAAGTACGATCCCATCGCGTCGCAATTTCGGGTGCCGACCAGCGTTGTCTCACGCCACTTATTGCCGTCGTATGCCCGGCACATTGCCGCCGAGTTTTCGACCCCCGAACGGCGGGTGATTTCGGTGAAATTGTTGCGTGTGGAACACCGGGTGATTCCGCCGGCGGAGTTTTTGGATCAGACCGATCCCGACACCGGTTTGAAACGCGACGACGGCGACAGCCCCTACAACCCGACGACGTATCGGCCTTATTACTTAGGGGAATACAGTGCCGTCGGGGAGCTGATCAACCCGACCGACCCGATGCTGTACTGGTTATTGCCGATTGTGCCGCGGACGACCCCGAATGCCCAGGGCCGCTATTTCGATGACTACATGTCGCTGTATTTGAAGTACGAATTCCCATGGACGGGCGGAGTCAAAGGAGCACCATGACGGTACCACAGTCGAACGCGTCGTACTGGCAACGCTGGTTGAATTTCTGGTTCGCCCCGACCGATCCGAGCACGATGGCGTTCATTCGCATCGTGGCCGGGTTGCTGGTGGTCTACATCCACCTTTGCTACACGTACGATCTCCATTCGTTTTTCGGAAAGAGCGCTTGGTACGACCTCGAGACGGCTAACCGCGAACGTTGGGAATCGCCGGCACGATCGCCCTCCTGGCAGTGGGAATGGAACGACCGCACGCGCTCGGCCGCGTTGCCGGAAGAGCCACACCGCCGCAAAGCTGTGATGGATTGGCTGCAAACGCTGCCGCACGACAAAGCCGAACTGCGGAAGAAACTCCGCCTGCTCGATGCCAATGGCGTGTTGAGTGATGACCAAAAGAACGGTTACCGCGAAGAGACGATCCGCACGGCCGCAGCCTACTTGTTCACGCTCGGGCCTGATCCGGCGGTTCGAAAAGGGCGCTTGGACGCACTCGTGACCAAGGCGCTGCGCGATCAAAAAGAGCAATTTCCCGAAGCGCTCGACTTGGATCTCGAACCGGAACGCAAAGTCTTGGCCCGCGATCTCGAAGAGCTGGCGAGCACCCTTCCCGGCACCATGACCACCTCGGTGGACGAACGGCGGTACATCACGAATTACCTGCTGGAACTCACACCGTTGCTCCGGGACAATTTGATCAAGTTCATCCGCGAACTGCCGGCCGACAACGCCCGACGCCACGAGGCAATCGACTATCTCGGCTATTGGAATTACGACAAGCTCAAGGCGAGC